>JANPDE010000109.1:0-7236 GCA_031431315.1 Haliea sp. | reverse complement strand
GAGGGCTGAGATATTCGCCGTGGGAGGCATTGCCGAGCTGGCCCGGATTAGCGCAGCCGCTGCAGCAACCGGTCCGCCTGGGGCGTCAGTCCCGCGTAGCCGTATTGGTCGACCGCCCGCTGTGCCTGCCCGATAAGCTCGCGCGCGGTGGCCGCGTCGGTTGGGCCCTGCCGGGCGAGGCACAGCTCGGCGAGGTCGAGTTGGGTGCGGGCGATCCAGTACGGGGCTTGCATGCGTTCGTGCATGGCGAGGGCAGCGCGCAGGTGCATCTCGGCGTCGTCGTAACGACCGAGCAGGGTGGCGAGGCGCCCGAGAGGTCTGGCCACGGCGCCGTAGTCCTTGCAGGCTACGAAGACAAAGCGCGACGCATACGGGAGCAGCCACTCATAGAGGCGCGGCGCGGCATCGGTGCGGCCCATATCGGCTGCGCAGTCCGCGTACTCGCTGACCGACTGCGTCCACAGGACGTCAAAAAGGATGTCGCTGAACCCGGTGGCGTAGCCGAGGTCGAACAGCGCCGCGCAGTCGTCGTGGCGGCCGAGTTCGCAGTAGATGATCATCAGGGTCATACGCCACCCAGGCAGAGTCGGGTTCTCCGCCAGCCCCTGCGCGGCGATATCGACCAGTTCCGCCAGGCGTCCCTGCTGCTGGTTGCGCTGCAGGAACTGCGCCCCGTAGACGGCGCCCGTGAGAGGGTGATCGATCCGCGTACCGATGTCGAGGAACGCGTTCGAGTCGGCCTCGGCTTCCCCGGCGCGCCCGGCGAGCAGGTGACGCCATGAGCGGAACATGAGGACCTGCCACCATTGGATGGGGAGACCGGTACGTGCGGCGATCGTCTCCAGCTCGGTGATGCAGGCGTCGAACGTGCCGAGCTCGCCCGTCTCTATGACGGTATAGGCTTGATCGTAAAGCGCCCAGAATCGGCTCGACAGATCACGGCTGCGCTCGGCGAGGGCCAGCGCGACGCTCGTCTCCTGAAGTCGCCTGTCCAGCGTGTCGGGCGTCATTAGCGGAGTGTATGCAACAACCAGCACGGCCAGCAAGGTGGCGTCGTCACCGGTGCGGCGCGCGATGTCGATGGCCTCGCCGGCCAACCCACTGCGGCGGATGGCGTCGCGGGGGTCCAACTCCGCGGCCAGGCAGGCCAGCAGCCGCGCGCGCGTTGTGCTGTCCGCGGGCCCGACGGCGGCCAGGGCAGCCTCAAGCACGGCGAGGCGGTCGGGATCGACCTCGGTCATATCGTCGAACCCGGCGTCTCGTGACAGCGCGACGCCGACGAGCAGGTCGCGATCGGCCAGGCGCAGTGCGATGCGGCCGCCCTCGCGCAGCGTGTCGCGGTGCTCGGGCAGTCCGGCCTAGCGCTGGGCGGCGCCGAGCGCCGTCAGCAATTCACAGCGGTCGTGCTCATCGCGTGGGTCGTCGCTCTTTGCATGGCGGGCGTGCAGCTCGACGGCCTGGGTGTACCAGCGCACGGCGTCGAGGGGCGCAAAAGCCGCCAGCGCGGCATCGCCGGCGCGGCGTGCATAATAGAGTGCCTTGGTCGCATCGGTCGGGCGGGCGGCGGCCAGCCAGTGGTGGGCCAGTTCCGTCACCGGCTGGTTGTCGCCCGCGTTGCGTGCTTCGAGCGCCTCGGCGATGCGCTGGTGGGCGCGCTGGCGACGGGTGGTGCCGAGGTCCTGGTACAGGGTGTGCTGGATCAGTGCGTGCAGGAAGCGGTACCGCCCTGCCTCGCTCTCGGACTCCATGATGAGTCCGGCGCCTTTGGCGCCTTCGAGCATCGTGAGCAGTTGCGTCTCATCGACCTCGGCGACTGCGGTGAGCAGCTCCAGGTCAAACTCCCGCCCGATCACCGCAGCCGTCGATAACGCCTGCACGACCGGCTCGCCGAGCCGCGCAACGCGGTGCGCGACCACCTCGCGCACACTGGAGGGCAGTTCCAGATTTTCAAGATCCATCGCCAGTACCGAACGCCCGCTGGCGTCCTCGGTGAACGCGCCACTCTCGGCGAGGTGGATAATCACCTCCAGCACAAAGAACGGGTTGCCGCCGGTCTCACGGTGCAGTGCCTGGGCCAGGGGCAGGGCCTGACCGGCGGCGTCGTGGCCGGCAGCGGTCACGAGGATATCGCGAATTGCTGTGTCCTCGAGTCCGACCAGGCCCATGCGCTCGACGCCAGGCTCGCGGCGCAGTTCCGCCAGCGCGCCAATCAGCGGATGGCCGCGCGACAGGTCACTCTCACGGTAGGTGCCCACCACCAGCACCGCCATCGGCTTCGCCGACGATACCAGGTGGCGCAGCACCTGCAGGCTGGCGGCGTCGACCCAGTGCAGGTCGTCGAGTACTAACAGAATAGGTGTGTGAGTTGAGGCCTGTGCGAGTAGGCGGGCAACCCCTTCGAGGAGCAGGAAGCGCTCGGCGTCCGCGTCACTGCCCGCCTCCGGCACCGTCATGGCAAGTCGCCGCGCGAGACTCGGCACCAGGCGAGCGAGCGCGAGTCCGCTGTCGTCGACGAACTGCCGCAGCAGTGACTCGTCGAGCTGCGCGATGAGTGGCGACAGCGCCTCGCTCCACGGCTGGTAGGGCGCGCCGAGACCTTCCTGGCAGTGGCCGTACAACACGTTCGCGCCGGTGGCATGAATCGCACGCGCGGCCTGGGCAACCAGTGTGGTCTTGCCGATGCCGGGCTCGCCGGAGATTAACGTCACACGCAGGTGCTGTTCGGTGACGGACGTCTGTTGCGTTTCACTCAAGCGTGCGAGTTCAGCGTCGCGGCCGAAGAAGGCGAACGGACTGCGCTCGGAGGCGCCAACCAGGCGGGCGGGTAACGGGAGCCGGGTTGGGGGTGCGGCGACTTCACGGTGTACCGGGGTAACCGGCGCTGTGGTGGGCGCCATCGCTGCGGCGGCATCGCCGACCGTAACGGCGGCAGGTGTTGCTGGCGCGGAAGGCGCAAAGTTCAGAACATCGGAACCGGCTGGGGTTGCTGGCAAGGACCCGGTACGCTTGACGCCCTCCGGCGTCAGGTCAAACGCCCAGGCCAGCAACAGTGCAAGCGGAAAGCCGAGCAACAGCAGAATAAGAACGAGCGTGTCGAACCAACCCGGCAAAAATAATGGCTCCTCGGCCATAGTCGCTGCCTGTGCCAGTACCCAGGCGACCACGCCGTAAATGCCGGCGACCCGGAACACACTGCGGCGTCGAAGCTCTGCGAGGAATCCTTTCATTGGGCCTCTATTAATTGTGCTTCTTATTATTCGTTGCGTGCCATGCGCTGCCGCCTGCCACTGTGTGTCGGGACGCAGCCCCTCCGACGCAACCTAACGATAGTGGGCTTGAATTGGGTTGTCGAGAGAATTTTCCCGCTGCCCGGTCTGTTAATGTCAGGCGGGCGGCCCGGTCGATTCCCTGCTGGGATCCGCCAGGCCGAACTCCGCGGAAATGGCGCGGATTTCAACCAATTCTTCCTCGTGTACATGTCCATCGGCGCGCGCTATTGCATACAGTGAATCGATAAGCAGTTTTTTGCGGTCAGTATCAAAGACGCTGTTTACATTCTGGTTGCCCAGTTCGGCTTTGGCGCGTTTCTGCATCATGGAAATATCCATGATGAAATTTACCTCGCCGTCCTGTAGATGGGCCACGTCCTGCAGGATGCGGCGCATCTCGGTGCGCTCCGTGTCACTGACTTCGTTGTCGGCATAGGCTACGCGCGACAGTGCGAAGGCAAAGGTCGCCAGGTAGCTGGCGGAGTTGGGATCGTGCTTTTCCAACAGATTGAGCATTCGACTGGTCCCTTCCGAGACTGCTTCCGTCAGCGACCTGATATGACCGTCTTCCAGGTGAAGAATGCGGTCAGCCACATCCAGGATGCGGTTATCGTGGGTTACCAGCACCACCGCGGCACCATCTTCACGCGCCAGTTCCTGGATTAAATCCACCACGTCCCGCCCGGACTGTTTGTCCAGCGAGGCGGTAGGTTCATCGGCCAGGATAACGCGTGGGCGGTTCACCAGTGCCCTGGCAATACCGGCGCGCTGTTTCTGTCCACCGGACAGTTCACCCGGGTACTTGTTGATGTGATCGCCCAGGCCAACACGCTCCAGCACCTCGCGGATGCGTTGCCTGCCTTCGCTGCGTTTAAATTGCGACAGCTGCAGCGCCATGCGCACATTCTGGCTGATGGTCAGGCTATCCAGCAGGTTATGCGCCTGGAAGATGTAGCCGATCTGGCGTCGAACCTTGATCTGCGTCTGCTCCCTGGCATTTTTCAGCTCCTGCCCCAATACTTTCACGCTGCCTTGCTGCGCCGAGCGCAGGGCGCCTATCAAGGTGAGCAATGTCGTCTTTCCGGAACCTGATGGCCCGGTCAGGATAATGATCTCGCCGGCCTGAACGCTGGTACTGATGTTGAACAGTATCTGTTTTTGCCGAGCCCCCTTGCCGTAGGAGTAGGAGACATCGTGCAGCGCAATAGGTGTTTCCCCGGCCATCAGAACACCTCCGCCGGGTCAATGCCGCGTAGCTTGCGCAGTGTCAGCAATCCTGAACCGGCGCACATTGCCACGGTCAGGGCGAAAATCTGCAGTGCACTTTCCCTGCTCATTTCCAGCGGCAGTCGGGTGGCCTCCGCACCCTGATCGAATAACAGTATGGACAGCCCCAGCCCCGGCAAAAAACCAAGGACCGCCAGGATAATCGCCTGCTGCAGCACCACGTTGCGCAGATAGCCCTGGGTGTAACCCATCGCCTTGAGGGTAGCGTACTCCGGCAGGTGGTCCTGTACATCCGCGAAAAGAATCTGGTAGACGATGATCAGCCCGACGATCACTCCGATGATGGCGCCGAAGGCAAAGATGTAACCGATGGGGGTGGTGTTGTTCCAGTATGCTATTTCAAGTTCCTCGAACTGCTGCCGGGTCAGCACCAGCACATCCGTTGGCAGGTCGCTGAGAATCCGCGCCTGCACCTCCTGTGGGTCTTCACCGGGGTCGAGATGGATCAGGCCGATGGTGATGGCTGATTTTTTGTCTTTGGGAAACAGGCGCAGGAAGTTGAGGTCGGAGGTAATAATGCCGCCGTCCAGCCCGAAAGATGTGCCTATCGCATACAGGCTCGCGACGGTCACTTCCCGGTCGTTCACTTCCGTGCTGACGGAATTTTTCGCTGCCATCAGCTCTGCCACAGGGCCATATTCATCCCTGCCCAATCGGTCGAAGACAAGCTGGTCCGGGGTCTTTATCTTCTCGTGGGCCTGTGGTGTGAGTATTCTGGCGAACCCACGATCGGCAGGATCAAAACCCAACACGAAAATACTTCGGCTGCGGGAGCGGTCAATCGGGTTGCGCCAGTTAGCCAGGCGCGAATAAATCGGGGTAACAGAGCGGACGCCCGGCATGCCCTGTGTCTGGTAGAGCCGGTTCCGGGGAAATTCCTTGGAGGAGATCAGGTACTCGGTTTTCGGGCTGACCATCACCAGATCGTAGTCCAGGGCACTGTGGTAGCGCACCGCGCTGACGAACAGGGCCTCGCGAAACTCCAGTTGCACGAAGATCAGGATAACGGCAAAGGTGATCCCCAGTATTGCGGATAAGAGGCGCAGTTTCTGGTGCTTAAGTTGCAGCCAGCCCAGGGGCATAAAGTCGAACATTTAAATATGGATCTCCACCTCGACCTGCATATTGGTGTACGCGGCGACCGCCGCACTGTCGTCCAGCAGAATGTACACCTCGACGACCCGGGCGTCGGTCTTGGCAATGGGGTCGGTTCCCAGCATATCCAGCCTGCCGACTTTAAGTGATACCCGGTCCACGGTGCCGGTCAACGGCCGGTCGATGGCCACTGCCGTGATAGTGGCAGCCTGGCCTTTCTCAATCAGACTGATATCCGTCTCATAGACTTCAGCGACCACATACATCCGATCAGTCTGGCCCAGGTCCATGATGCCTTCGTTGCCGACGCGCTCACCGGGATCGGCGTAAATTTCCAGTACCTGGGCGCGCAGGGGCGCGCGGACAATCGCCAGTTCGAGCCGCGCTTCGGCTGCGGCAAGATCCGCCTTGGCAATGTCGAGGGCCATGGTGGCCTGGTCCAGATTGACTTTGCTGGTAGCGAAAGTAACGGACAGGTTTTTTTGTCTGGCTAGTTCACTTTTCGCATTGGTGTGTATGGCATCCAGTCGCGCGACTTCGGTCTGGCGCAGGCTGTGACTGTCCAGATAGGCGATGATTTGCTCTTTGTCGACCCAATCACCCACCTTGACGAGGAGAGACTTGATGACCGAGCCCGCGCCGCTGCCGCCCGAGGGTCCGGCGACCTGGATGATGCCATTGTGGGGTTCAATGCGACCAAGACTGGAAACGGCCCGGGTTTCCGACAGGCTTGCCGGGTGGTAGGCGATCAGTAACAGGGCGAAAAATGCTTTTATTATTCGTCTCACGGCGGGATCCTTGTTAGATTTTTTACGTTTGCCGCACTTATCGGTAGCTAGTATCGCCCAGCGTGGTCGGGAAGGCCAATCTCGGGTCAAATTTCACCGGTCAATTTCTGCTGCGCGACGCGTTGGTAAAAACCGGAGCCAGGGCGATCGCTTCGAGCGCCACTCACGCCGCATAACCGCTTTGTAAGCGCTGGGCGCAGTTACAGGCGCCGCAACAATCTCTCCGCCTGAGGAGTCAGTCCCGCATAGCCGTAGTGCTCGACCGCTTGTTGCGCCTGCCCGATGAGCTCGCGCGCTGTCGCGGTGTCGGTTGCGCCCTGCCGAGCGATGCACAGCTCGGCGAGGTCGAGCTGGGTGCGGGCGATCCAGTACGGGGCCTGCATGCGCTGGTGCATGGCAAGCGCATCGCGCAGGTGCGTCTCGGCGTCATCAAACTGCCCGAGCAGCGTGGCGAGGCGGCCGAGCGGTCTGGCCACGGCGCCGTAGTCCACGCAGGCGATGAAAGCGATCCGCGACGCATAGGGGAGCAGCAGCTCATAGAGGCGCGGCGCGGCGTCGGTGCGCCCCATGTCGACGGCGCAGTCCGCGTATTGGCTGATGCCCTGCGACCAGAGGACGTCGAATGGCATGTCACTGAAGTCGGTGGCATAGCCGAGGTCAAACAGCGCCGCGCAGTCGTCGTAACGGCCGAGCTCGCAGTAGATGTTCATCAGGGTTACCCGAAATGCCGGGATGGTCGGGTTCTCCGCGAGCGCCTGCGCGGCGAATTCGACGATGTCCGCCAGGCGTCCCTGCTG
>JANPDE010000108.1:0-1764 GCA_031431315.1 Haliea sp. | reverse complement strand
GGCCAGCCCGCGTCAGCGCCGCCGTGGGAATTCGCGGTTATATCTGGAGCATCGGACTACTCGCGGTGATGATGATCTCGTGGCCACTGTCTGAACTGCTGGAGACCCCTATCGGGTTATGGCAATTTATTGTGCTGGCGGCATCAGGATCTATTCTTGCCATCGACGCAGCGATGGCGCTTATCAATAAGCGCATTACGGGGCGCTTTGGCGCGAAACCGCTGCCCGAGCTCGAACTGCGCGACGGAATTTGTGAAGCTACGCGAACGCTGGTCGTTGTACCGGTTATGCTGACGACACCGGAGGCTCTTGCCGCACAGCTCAAACGTCTGGAAATTCATCATCTGGCGAGCATGGATGGTGACATCAGTTTCGCGCTGCTGTCGGACTGGACCGATGCGGCGTCCGAGCACGCCGATGGCGATAACATATTGATCACGCAAGCTGCGACAGGAATCGCACACCTGAATCGCCAGTACACAGCAGCACCGTCAGGTGCGCGCTTCCTGTTGTTGCATCGGCGACGGTTGTGGAATCCCGCGCAGGGCGTCTGGATGGGTTGGGAGCGAAAGCGTGGCAAGCTGCACGAATTGAATCGCCTTCTGCGCGGCGCCATCGACACCAGTTTTGTGGCGGTAGATGGCAAACCAGCGACAGTTCCTCTCGGCGTACGATATGTCGTCACCCTCGACGCCGATACGCGCTTACCTCGCGACGCGGTGCGCCGCCTGGTCGGGAAGATGGCGCATCCATTGAACGCACCGCGATTTGATCAGCACGGCAGACGCGTCATTGAAGGATACGCGGTATTGCAGCCACGGATCACATCCTCTATGCCGCTCGGGTTCGAGAGCTCGCATTATCAACGGCTGGTTTCAGGCGCAGGGGGTATCGACCCTTATGCATCAGCCGTGTCTGATGTCTATCAGGATCTGTGCGCCGAGGGGTCGTATGTCGGCAAGGGCATCTATGATGTTGACGCTTTCGAAGCTGCTCTTGCTGGCCGAGTGGACGAAAATACTCTGTTGAGCCACGACTTGTTTGAAGGTATTTTCGCCCGTGCAGGACTCGCTTCGGACATCGAATTCGTAGACGATTATCCCACGCGTTACACCGCTGCAGCTGCTCGATCGCATCGTTGGGCGCGCGGCGACTGGCAATTATTGCCATGGGTGCTTGGCTGCGGCTCCAAGGGTATCGCCCGCTGTTGCAGGGAGATACCACTACTGGGACGGTGGAAGATGCTGGACAACCTGCGGCGGACCCTGGTTTCTCCATCCGGCGTACTGACATTGTGCATTGCGTGGACTTTGCCCATGCAGTTCGCGACAATATGGACAGCATTCGTCATAGTAATGCTCGCAATTCCGACGCTGCCGCCGCTGCTGAGCGGAATCATTCCCTGTCAACGCCGTATCTCCTGGCGTAGCCATTACCGCGCCGTCCTGACCGATGCACAACTCGCCGTCACTCGGACCGTGTTACTTCTACTCCTGCTGGCACACCAGGCATGGTCGATGTGCGATGCGATCGTGCGGACACTGTTTCGGCTGTTGGTGAGTCGACGAAACTTGCTGGAGTGGGTTACCGCGCAGGACCATAACGACCGACGTCCCGACGCAATGGGCTATTTTGACCAGATGGCGGGCGGAGTGGTGATCGGCGTCGTAGTGGGTGTGCTTGCGGCAACCGGACAGTTTAGAATTGTCTTCGCGGCCCCTTTCGCGCTGCTGTGGATACTCTCACCGTATGTGGTTTCGTGGT
>JANPDE010000107.1:0-40654 GCA_031431315.1 Haliea sp. | reverse complement strand
GGTCTCTTAATTACCATGGAGGGGGGAGAAGGTGTAGGTAAATCCACCAATTTAGCGTTTTTGCAGCGCTATTTGGCAAACAACAGCATTGAAGTCGTGATCACCCGAGAGCCGGGCGGCACACCGCTTGGCGAACAAATACGAGAGTTACTATTGCAGGTTCGTCAAGAACGAGTGAGCGCTACAACTGAATTGCTATTGATTTTCGCCGCACGGGCGCAACACATTCGGGAAATTATAGAGCCCGCGTTGGCTGCGGGTAAATGGGTTTTGTGCGACCGCTTTACAGATGCAACCTACGCTTACCAATGTGGGGGCAGGGGAGTAGCGTGGGAGACAGTTAGACAACTTGAAACATTGGTGCAGGGTGAGTTGCGCCCTGATTTTACAGTTTTACTTGATGTATCGATTGCCACAGGCATAGACCGAGCTAAAGGACGGGGTGATCTCGATCGTTTTGAGCAGGAGACTTTCGATTTTTTTGAGCGCGTTCGCTCGTGCTATTTGCAGTTAGCGAAACAAAACGGCGAGCGCTACCGGCTGATTGATGCAAGCGCTTCTCTGCAGGATGTGCAGCAGAAGTTATTGAAGTTCGGTGACGAGCTACTGTCCTGTTGGGCTAGCAGGTAATGTGTGGAACTGATTGAGTTACCAACTATAAGTTCGCCAATGCCGTGGCATAGACAGGAATGGGACCGTTTGCAGCAGCAATTGGCAACGGACCAACTACCCCACGCTTTGTTACTCGTTGGAGGACAATCCACTGGCAAGTCAAAGTTCGCTCTCGCACTGGCAAGACTGCTGCTTTGCCCTCAACCTGACGGCTCATTTAATTGTGGTCGCTGCCATGCATGTGAGTTGAGCGCCAGCGGTAGCCACGGGGATTTTCGTTGGGTGCAGCCAATGGATAACAGCCGCGTTATCAAGATAGAGCAGATTCGAGAAATCGTACGTTTCACCAATAAGACAGCCGGATTCGGACTGCGCAAAGTCATCGTGCTTGCCCCCATCGAATGTATGAATATTAATGCGTTTAATGCCTTACTGAAGTCCCTCGAGGAACCTGCCAAGGACACATATTTGATACTGGTCTGCCATCATTTGAACGGAGTTCCGGCGACCATTCGATCCCGCTGCCAGATTATTCGCTTCGCGATGCCACCCACAGAAACATGCCTGGAATGGTTGGACATCACTACGGGCAAGCGAGAGCAGAGTCAACACATGCTCGCTCTGACCGATGGGCTGCCACTATTGGCTCATCAATTGTTTTGCGGTGGAGGTGGTGAGGAGTTTTCGGCAAGACGCTTGGGGCTAAAGGCACTTTTGGATGGCGAACTCACTGTGACCCAAACAACTGCATTGTGGAGTGATCTGGATATAGGTTTGTTTTTAGATGAACTTACGCGTGAATTGCATCTGCTATTGGGCTCACACTCACTAAACCAATTGAGATCGAGTAGGGGGAAGAGTGTTTTCCGGCTCTTGGACGATATTGCCGGACTACAGATGGCGATGAGTGCTGGCGCCAATCCCAGCAAGCAGTTATTGATAGAGGCATCATTGTCAAAATTACTCAAGTTGTTGGGAACCGGCCCTCGTGATGATAACATTCAGACGCCGGACAAAGAGGTAAGCGTATGAGTGATTCAAAAAACAACAGCCGCAACGGGATATTGTCGCTGACGATAAAGGACAAAGCGGTATTGTATTCTGCGTATATGCCTTTTCTGGATAACGGGGGACTGTTTGTTCCCACTAACAAAGCGTATGACATAGGGGATGAGGTATTTATGCTTTTGACCCTCATGGATGAATCAGAGAAGATTCCTATTTCAGGAAAAGTGGTATGGGTTACGCCGAGGGGAGCACAGGGTAATCGTACGGCCGGGATTGGTGTGCAGTTCAGTGAACAGGATGCGGCTGCCAATGCGAAAATAGAGAACCACCTGGCTGGCTCGCTGACATCCGACCGCCCTACTCACACCATGTAGAACCGCCTTTCCGTCAAGCCAAGATAAAAAACTTCTAATTTGAAATAGTAAAATTTAATAGATAAAAAATGGGTCCCGTAAGGGACCCACCAAGACCATTAGGAGTGAAACATAAAGGAATTGCTTCCGTTAAAGAGCATGGATATGCTCCCCCGCGACCACCCGTTTGAACTAGGGGATAGGTGATCACAATCTAAGTATCGCCTAATTTTGGTACTTTTCCACATCTAGTTGTCCGGTTTTTAAAATATTTAGCTATAAATAAATGTAATTAAGTACATTAAAGTTATATGGGCTGACGAATATGCCAGAATCGACTGCATTTCTCTCAGGAGTAATCGAAGGATTTTATGGCCGCACCTGGTCCCTTGAAACGCGAATGGCGTATGCGGACTACTTAGGGGAGGCTGGTCTTAACACGTTCATCTATTGCCCAAAAGGGGATCCATTTTTACGGAAACTCTGGCAGCATGACTGGCCGGAATCCATCTGGCGCGAACTGCTTCAACTCGCTACTGCCTATAAAAAGCTCGGGATCTACTGGGGCGTGGGACTTTCACCGATTGAACTGTACAGGGAATACGGGGCCACACAACGGAACCAATTGCAGCAAAAGGTAGAACGCCTCGGCGAATTATCTGCCCCATTGATGGCTATTTTATTTGATGACATGCCGGGGGACATGGACGCGCTCGCCTGTCGTCAGGCCGAGATTGTGGCGGACGTCTGCCGCTGGGCCCCAGGTGTTCGAGTATTGGTTTGCCCCACTTACTATTCATTCGATCCGGTTCTTGAACAATACTTTGGACAAATGCCCCAAGATTATTGGCCGCAACTGGGTCGAGAGCTGCCAATGGATACCGATATATTTTGGACCGGAAACAAGGTCTGCTCTGAGTCCATTACTGTCATTGATATTGAGACCATCGTTCAAGAGCTTGGTCGTCCAGTGACACTATGGGATAACTACCCAGTGAACGATGGGGCTGTGCGCAGCAAGTTTTTGTATACCAGCAAACTGGCGAATCGGTCTCCTGCATTGCGACCATTAATCCAGGGGCATTTATGTAACCCGATGAATCAAGGATTACTGTCATTGCCTGCGCTGCGTGGGTTAGCGGAATTGTACGGTAATGGTGGACTAGATGCTGAGGCGTTGTGCAGGATACTAGGGCCACTCACGTGGGAGAAGCTCGCTCGCGACGGGCGAGTGTTCGAGCTCGAAGGTCTCAACGGCATCGGTGAAGCGCGATGTAAACAACTGGCGATCGAATATGGTGCATCGCCCGGTGCCGCGGCGCAGGAAATCGCAGAATGGTTAAGTGGACAATACGACTTTGATCCCAATTGCTTGACAGAGTGATGGCGTTCGCGTCGATTCGAAAAGTTTTTAAGTGAATCTCCAATGCAGCTGAAGCCCGCATGATTGCTGGTTTTGCACGCGATTCGGCGGTTGAACCGGTACCACCTTTATGGCAGAATCACCGCCGTGATGGCAGCCCCCAAACGTTGGTTGATTCCTCAAAAAATGAAACTTAATCAGGCTGATAAATAGGTTTTGTTCAGTTAACTCTATCCAGCTGGCGGATTTATCTAGGCGGAAGTGGCGAAATTGGTATACGCGCTGGATTTAGGTTCCAGTGCCGCAAGGTGTGAGAGTTCGAGTCTCTCCTTCCGCACCAAATTTATGGCAGAACTCACCACCCTGTTCGCAATGTGGTGAAATAGCCCAGTCTGGGGCGCCAGCGGCGCCCGATAGTGATCGGATGAAGAGGTAATTCTATGCGGGTATCAATTGAGACAACTTCCAGCCTGGAGCGACGCTTGACGGTGGGTGTGCCTGCTGAACGGGTCGATATGGAGGTTGACAATCGCCTGCAAAAAGCAGCCCAAAATATCAGGCTTTCCGGGTTTCGGCCGGGGAAAGTTCCAATGAAAGTGATGCGTCAGCGTTTTGGGGCCGGTATTCGTCAGGAAGTAGTCGGAGAGGTAGTAAATCAATCTTTCCGTGAAGCGGTAACGCAAGAGAAACTGCGCCCAGCCGGTCAGCCAAGCATTGAAGCGAGAAATCTCGAGCAGGGGAAGGAGCTTCAGTACGTAGCTACCTTCGAAGTATTTCCCGATGTGGAGTTGATCGATTTAAAAGATTTCGCAGTAACAAAGCCCCTTTCACAAGTAAAAGATGAAGACGTCGAGAAAATTATCGACGTCTTCCGTAAGCAGCAGGGCACGTGGGAAGCGGTTGACCGGGCAGCACTCTTAGGGGATAAGGTCAATATTGACTACGTTGGCACCAAGGATGGTGAACAGTTTGAGGGGGGGAGTGCCCAGGACAGCGAGTTGGAATTGGGCGCAGGGCGCATGGTCCCTGGATTCGAAGATGGTATCGTGAACATGACATCAGGATCCCAAAAGACTTTGCAACTGACGTTTCCGGGTGACTACCATAAGGAGGAGCTGAAAGGCGCGACCGTAGAGTTCAAGATAACCCTAAATGAGATTTTGCAACTGGTTCCGGCGGAACTTGATGAGAAGCTCTTTGCTAAATATGGCGTTGAGCAGGGTGGGGAACAGCAGTTTCGCAATGAAGTCGCGGACAATATGGCTCGGGAACTCAAGAACGCGGTGCACGCGAAGATTAAGCAACAGGTTATGGATGCCGTACTAGAAGCTCATAAGTCTTTGGATGTTCCAAAGGCGTTGGTAGATCAAGAAATTGTCGGAATGCGCAACCAGATGTTTCAGCAATTTGGGGGCGCGGGGAGTCAGGATTTAGATCTGAAAACCTTACTTCCTGATACCATGTTTGCGGAAAACGCGGAACGTCGGGTGAAATTGGGTTTGATTTTAGCCGAGTTTATCTCCAAGCATGGACTGAAGGCAGACAAAGAGAAAATTCGTGAAACCATTGAAGAAATGGCTGCAACGTATGAGAACCCGCAGGAAGTAGTAGATTATTATTTCTCTAATCAACAGCAACTTTCCGCTGTGGAAGCAAAAGTATTGGAAGACCAGGTGGTTGAAAAATTACTGGGGAGCGCCAATATAACAGAGCATGAGTGCAGCTATCAGGAAGCTATCAGCCGGTAGCATACTGGAGCCCGAATACTACTTGGGATGCGGTGGGTACCACAGCCCGAACCTGAACATAATACACGCTGGGGATGATGCGCATGTCAATTCAATTCGACGGGCAGAATAGAAGCAAGATCAACAACCTGGGGCTGATTCCCATGGTCGTGGAGCAGACCGCTCGCGGTGAGCGTTCCTATGATATTTACTCCAGGCTGTTGAAGGAGCGGGTTATTTTTGCTGTGGGTCCAGTTGAGGACTATATGGCCAACCTGATTGTCGCCCAATTGCTGTTCCTGGAGTCGGAAAATCCGGACAAAGACATTCACCTGTATATTAACTCTCCCGGGGGTTCTGTGACTGCCGGGCTATCGATCTACGACACAATGCAGTTTATCAAGCCTGATGTCAGCACGATGTGTATCGGGCAGGCCTCCTCCATGGGAGCATTTCTGCTCTGTGGGGGGGCTCCTGGTAAGCGCTTTTGCCTGCCAAATGCACGCACCATGATTCATCAGCCCAGTGGCGGCACTCAGGGACAGGCTACCGATATAGATATACAGGCCAAGGAAATATTGATCATTCGCCAACGACTCAATCAGTTGATGGCTGATCATACTGGCCAGAGTCTCGAAACCATTGAACGAGATACCGAGCGTGATCGCTTCATGAACGCTGAACAAAGCAAGGAATACGGTCTGATAGATGAGGTTGTTGCAAGCCGCGCAAGTACTGCGAAAGAGCATGGGAATAAGTCTTAATAACGTGATTTAGTTCCCTTGGGGACTTGCAAATAACGCCAAAAAACATCATCTTGGAATCGTCTGAAGGTGAAACAGGCACATTTTAGGACGTAGGACGGTTGGATGAGCGACAAGACCGCTAAATCGGGTGACGATGGTAGCAAACTGCTGTATTGCTCCTTCTGTGGAAAGAGCCAACATGAAGTGCGCAAGCTTATCGCCGGGCCCTCCGTGTTCATTTGCGATGAATGTGTCGATCTTTGCAACGACATCATTCGCGAAGAGGTCCAGGAGAGCAGCAGTGGCGCAAAGCAGGATCATTTACCCGTACCACAAGAAATCAAAGCGATCCTTGACGATTATGTGATTGGCCAGCATCGGGCAAAGAAAGTTCTGGCTGTGGCGGTATACAATCACTACAAGCGCCTGCGGCATAGCAAAAGTCGCGACGATGTCGAACTGGGAAAAAGCAACATTCTTCTGGTGGGTCCCACTGGCAGTGGCAAGACACTACTAGCCGAAACCCTGGCACGCCTCCTTGACGTGCCATTTACCATTGCTGACGCTACCACCTTGACCGAAGCGGGATATGTCGGTGAGGACGTCGAAAATATCATCCAGAAACTCCTGCAGAAATGTGAATACGATGTAGAAAAGGCTCAGGTTGGCATTGTCTATATTGACGAAATAGACAAGATATCCCGCAAATCGGACAACCCGTCCATCACACGAGATGTTTCCGGTGAGGGTGTACAGCAGGCATTGCTCAAGCTAATTGAGGGCACAATCGCATCCGTACCACCTCAGGGTGGCAGGAAGCACCCTCAACAGGAATTCCTGCAGGTGGATACCTCCAATATCCTGTTTATCTGTGGTGGGGCATTTGCTGGACTGGAGAAAGTGATCCGCAACCGCTCTGAAAAAGGCGGCATCGGTTTCGGTGCTGAAGTTAAGGGTAAAGATGAGAAACGCAACGTCGGCGAGTTGTTATCGCAACTCGAGCCAGAAGATTTGGTGCACTATGGGTTAATACCTGAGTTTGTCGGTCGACTGCCAGTTATTGCCACTTTGGAAGAATTGGATGTGGAAGCACTTGTACAGATCCTCACAGAGCCAAAAAACTCCCTGACCAAGCAATACAGTAAACTGTTTGAAATGGAGGGTGTTGAGGTGGACTTTCGCGAAGACGGCTTGCGTGCCATTGCCGAAAGGGGTATGGAGCGGAAAACCGGGGCGCGCGGATTGCGCTCAATACTAGAGGGCGTCCTTCTCGACTCCATGTATAACATTCCATCTCTCGATAATGTCAGCAAGGTCGTTATCGATGAATCTGTTATTCGCGGAGATTCTGAACCTCTGTTAGTCTATCAGAACCTTGAGCCGACAGCCCGAGCGGCCTCCACCGACGACTAGCATGTGATTCTCCTTAGTATCTTGGCCGAGGTCTATAAAATAGGTCGGAAGCAGGCAAATTCGGGCACTGTATACTTGAAATCCGGGATAACCTCCCCAGATACAGGGTCTACAGTCATTCTGGTAAAACCCGGAGGTTCTAATGGGTTCTTCTTCAATCATAGAGTTACCTCTGCTGCCATTACGGGATGTAGTCGTCTATCCCCATATGGTGCTGCCGCTGTTTGTAGGCCGCGAGCGGTCAATTGAAGCCCTGGAAGATGCCATGGCCAATGACAAACAGGTTTTACTCGTAGCACAACGCAACGCGGCCGATGACAATCCTGCCCCCGACGGCATTTATCAGGTGGGCACTGTTTCCAATATTTTGCAGCTACTTAAACTTCCGGATGGCACAATTAAAGTCTTGGTTGAGGGCAGCTTTAGAGCTGCGGTTGACAGTGTGGATGATGAAGGACATTTCACCATTGCCAGCGTACGCGAGATTATCAGCGAGGAAATCCCCGAGCGTGAGGTCGAATCACTACTTCGTTCCACGATTGCCCAATTCGAAAAATATGTGAACCTCAGTAAAAAAGTTCCGGCAGAAGTTTTGACTTCACTCACAGGTATTGATGAACCGGGACGCCTGGCTGACACCATCGCGGCGCATATGAGCGTCCCACTGGAGGAGAAACAACATATTCTTGAAATGTCGGGAATTCGTGCCCGTTTGGAACACCTTATGGGCTTAATGGACGCTGAAATTGATTTGTTTCAGGTCGAAAAACGCATTCGCGGACGCGTCAAGAAGCAAATGGAAAAAAGTCAGCGCGAGTACTACCTGAATGAGCAGATGAAGGCCATTCAGCGAGAATTGGGTGATATGGATGAAGCACCAAACGAACTGGATGAGTTGCAGAGCCGCATCGACAAGGCGAGAATGCCACAGGAGGCAAGGGACAAAGCGCAATCCGAACTGAGCAAATTGAAAATGATGTCTCCAATGTCAGCGGAGGCATCGGTTGTACGCAGCTATATCGACTGGATGGTCAGCGTCCCCTGGACCAAACGTAGCAAGGTCAAGCACGATCTAAAGCGTGCCTCGGCTATATTGAACGAAGACCACTACGGCCTTGAGGAAGTCAAGGATCGCATTCTGGAGTACCTTGCCGTACAAAAACGGGTCCGTAAGGTCAGGGGTCCCGTACTGTGCCTGGTGGGACCACCGGGTGTTGGAAAGACCTCACTCGGAGAATCGATCGCGCGCGCAACCAACCGAAAATTTGTGCGAATGGCGCTAGGCGGTGTGCGCGATGAGGCGGAAATACGCGGGCATAGACGTACCTATATTGGTTCAATGCCTGGAAAACTGTTACAGAAAATGTCCAAAGCAGGCGTAAAAAATCCCCTGTTTTTACTCGATGAAATCGACAAGATGGGTATGGATCACCGAGGTGATCCGGCCTCTGCCATGCTGGAAGTTCTGGATCCGGAACAGAACCACGCATTTAATGATCACTACCTGGAAGTGGACTACGATTTATCCGATGTCATGTTCGTTTGTACTTCCAATACCATGAATATTCCTGTGGCATTATTGGATCGCATGGAGGTTATCCGAATACCCGGTTACACCGAGGATGAAAAACTGAATATTGCCGAGCGCTACCTCATTCCAAAGCAAATCAAACTGAATGGCCTCAAAAGTGATGAATTGGTGATTTCCCAAGATATGGTGATCGATGTTATTCGCTACTATACGCGGGAAGCGGGTGTGCGTTCACTGGAACGAGAGATTGCCAAAGTTTGCCGCAAAATCGTGAAAGCGTTCACTTTGGGCGAAATCTCCACGGGCACAACGGTCACCGCCGACATGCTGCCCGATTTACTGGGCGTGAGGAAATACAACTACGGTATTGCTGAAGAAACCAACAAAATAGGGCAGGTCACTGGACTAGCCTGGACCTCCGTTGGAGGAGAATTGCTGACCATCGAGGCGGTAGCCGTTGCAGGTAAAGGACGTCACGTGCAGACCGGCTCACTCGGTGATGTCATGCAGGAGTCTATCCAGGCGGCTACCACTGTAGTGCGCAGTCGCGCGCAGATGTTGGGTATCCCAGCAAACTACCACGAAAATCATGACATACACATTCATGTCCCCGAGGGCGCCACGCCCAAGGATGGCCCCAGTGCAGGTGTAGCCATGTGCACTGCGCTGGTTTCAGTATTAACCAGTATTCCGGTTAGATCGGATGTGGCAATGACTGGCGAGATCACACTGCGTGGAGAAGTGTTACCCATCGGAGGTCTCAAGGAAAAATTATTGGCAGCACGGCGCGGCGGTATTAAGACGGTCATCATTCCCAAGGAAAACGAAAGAGACCTGAAAGAAGTGCCGGTCAATATCAAGGAGCATCTCAATATTCGTCCGGTAAAATGGATTGATGAAGTGCTTACGTTGGCACTGGAATCAATGCCTGAGCCACTCAGCGATGAGGAGTTTCTCGCGAACTCCGTAGCGGTCGCTTCTGATAATGACAAGGACGAAAAAAATCGAATAAATACGCATTAACGCGCTTGAAGATTGTTGACCGGCCTTCGTGCTCTGGTATAAAGTCTTGCGGCTATCTGCGGGGTGTTTTCGCTGGCCAACGACAGCACCACAATCCATGCTACTTTAACTGGAAGTTAGGAACACAGGCCTGATATACAGTCCCGCTCCATGTTACTTAGGGATAACATACAACTTCTTCAGCAATAACTTTCGAGGGGAAACAAGTGAATAAAACTGAACTGATTGATGCGATTGCAGCGGCGGCGGATTTGCCCAAAGCCTCCGCAGGCCGTGCATTGGACGCTGTACTAGACAGTATCACGCACGAGTTGAAGAACAAGGAACAGGTTGCGCTGGTTGGCTTCGGCACTTTTTCCGTGAAAGAGCGAAGCGCACGCAGTGGCCGCAATCCACAGACGGGCGCGACTATACATATTTCTGCATCCACTGTACCTGGTTTCAAGGCCGGGAAAGCACTAAAAGACGCCGTCAACCCGAAAAAATAGCGATATACGGCTGGCCGCTTTCATTGCATTCTGGTCGTGCTGGCTTCGCGGCCTATCAAATTAAACAAAAAGGCGCACCTTCCCGTGCGCTTTTTTTTTAGGATCTACGGGATATATTCATGCTTCAAGACATACGACAACACATAGAGGGTCCCACCGCTAAAATAGTGGTGGGGCTTATCGTTATCTCCTTTGCGTTTTTTGGTATTGAGTCCATTTTGGTCAATGGAGGCGGGAATGAAATCGCTGAAGTTAATGGTGAATCGATCTATCCGCAGGAGTTGCAGCAGGCTTTAGATACACAAAAGCGTCGCCTGATGACTATGATGGGAGATAAACTGGATCCAGCGCTACTCGACGATGAACGCCTGAGTCCCCAGGCGATGGAGTCGTTAATTAATCGTAAGTTGTTAATGCAATCTGCCAAGGCACTAAAACTGGCGGTCTCTGAACGTGAAATTGGCACAGTCGTTGGCGGTATGGAGCAGTTTCAGGTCGACGGTACGTTTTCTCCCGATGTGTACAAAAGCGTACTTTCTGGTGTCGGTTATAGTCCTGCATATTTTAAGCAAAGCCTGCAAGACGACATATTGTTGAACCAATTGCGCAGTGGACTGGCTGGTACCGAGTTTGTAACTCTCGCCGAGCAAGCATTGAACACCCAAGTGATTTGGGAGCAGCGCGACCTGCGTTTCTTCACCATACCAATAGAAAAATTCACTTCGACTTCACCGGCGACTGATGCACAGATCGAAGCGTATTACACAGCTCACCAAGACGATTTTCAAACCAAGGAATCTGTCGACGTCGATTATCTTGAGCTCACATTGGATGAATTTCGAGAGCCGGTGGAGGAGAGTGCCATTCTGGAAGCATATGAAGTTTCTCAACAGGAGGCGCAGTACAAAACCCAACATCGTGTGTCCCATATCTTGTTTGAGCCTGGCAAACAAGACGACTTGAAACAACGAATAAAAAATGCGCAGGACAAGCTGGCCGCGGGTGTTCCATTTGCCGAGGTAGCAAAGGAATTTTCTCAGGACGTAGGTTCCGCCGAAAAAGGTGGTGATCTGGGATTTTCGAGCGGCGACACTTTTCCTGAGCCCATGGAGACAGCAATCGCGCAATTGGAACCCGGCGTTGTCTCTGCTCCGGTTGAAACGGAAGCGGGAACCCATTTAATTCTGGTGACTGAACGCAAAATGGGCGAGCAGCCGAGTTTGAAAGAGATGCGCGAACAACTCCAGGAAAAAATCCAAACAGATGAAGCACGCACAGTATTAATCCGCACGGTGGAGTCGCTGAAAGATCTCGCATTTAATTCGGAGGACCTCGGTTACCCTGCGAAAGAACTCGGCCTTACCATTAAACAGGCAAACCAGGTCACACGCGCTCAGAATGAAGGTTTGTTTTTAAATGGAGCTTTGCTGGACGCTGCTTTTTCCGACGAAGTATTAACGTCCGGAAACAACAGTGAGGTGATCGAAGTCGCGGCAGATAGATTCGTTGTTCTGCATGTGGGCAAGCACAATACTCCGGAAGTTCAACCGCTGACATCGGTTAAAGAAGCAGTAGCAGCTGCGGTGGCAGGCGAGATGACCCGAGCAGCAATTACCGAGGAAGCAAATCGTGCCCTGGAGCAACTGCGCGGCGGCCTCGCAGCAGACCAGTTGACGAAAACAGAGGGTTATCCATTACAGGTGGAGTTAGGCGTTGACCGACGCAATAGCACAATCCCACCAGAAGTCTTGCAACTAGCCTTCGAACTACCCGTGCCGGCCGTAGATAAAACCACGACAGACTTTGTATTGTCCTCCAACGGCGATGCAATTGTCATAGAGCTGTTGCGTGTCAACGTAGGAGAATACCAAACGCTTACGGAAACAGACAAAGTTCAGTTGCAACAAATGCTGAATAGCGAATCCGGCAGTCTCATAAACGACGAGTTTCAGCGTGGTTTACGTGAACGTGCCGATATCAAAGTACTGTAATACTTTTCAATTTGAGACAGACATGGCGAAAAAGGTACTGACACTTAACCAGATATCGCTCAAGGGCCTGGAACGTTTGCCGCGTGATAGCTACGAAATCGCCAGCGAGTTTTCCCAACCTGATGCCATCTTACTGCGCAGTTACAAATTGCGGGAAGAGGACATACCAGGGTCAGTCCTGGCGATCGCGCGGGCTGGTGCTGGAGTTAATAATATCCCTGTAGCCGCCTGTACCGCGCGTGGCATCCCAGTTTTCAACTCGCCCGGCGCCAATGCCAATGCAGTTAAGGAATTGGTGGCTACCGGCCTGTTGCTGGGATCTCGTGGAGTCATCGAAGGTATCGATTATGTTCGCACACTGGGTGGAGTTCAGGATGAGCTCGAACTCAACAAGACGCTCGAAGCACAGAAAAAGCAATTCAAGGGCAATGAATTGGTAGGCAAGACCCTGGGGGTGGTAGGTCTGGGCGCGATTGGCTCACTCGTCGCCGAAATGGCGCTGACCCTCGGTATGGAAGTTGTGGGATTTGATCCGGCCCTGTCGGTTGAGGCAGCTTGGCGTCTGTCCAGTCAGGTCCGCAGGGCAGATACGCTTTCTGCGCTGTTCGCGAGATGTGATTACATTAGTTTGCATTTGCCCGTGCTGGCTTCGACGCGCGGCTTGATAAATGCAGAGTTATTGCGTGTTGTACGTCCCGGCACTTGCCTGCTAAATTTTGCCCGCCAGGAAATCATAGACCAGGAAGCCTTGCTGCAAGCCTTGAACAGGCGTCAATTACGCAAGTACATCGCTGACTTCCCAACTCCGTTATTGATAGGCCGGAGCGATGTGATATTGATGCCCCATATCGGGGCGAGTACGGATGAGGCCGAGGATAACTGCGCCATCATGGCTGCAGATCAGCTGCGGGACTTTCTTGAAAATGGCAACATTCGCAATGCCGTTAATTTCCCGTCCTTGCACTTGGATCGTGTCAGTGGTTGCCGTCTGTCGGTGGCGAATGACAATGTCCCCAAAATCCTCGGCAGTGTTCTTGCAATTTTGGCCGATGAAAATATCAATGTCATTGATATGCTTAATAAGAGTCGCGAAGATGTCGCCTACAATCTCATTGACATCAGTACGCAACCCGCTCCCGATGTGCTGAACAGAATGAGGGTATTAGAAGGTGTTATCAATGTCCGTCTGATCGGCGACTGTAGTTTGTAGGCGGCAGAACCTGTTTTATTGCATATCATCACGGAGCGCCATCAAGTCTGAATCGGCGGTAACATACATACCCTTTTCCTGAATACTCAGACTCGCCGCTCCCTGCCAGGGCACCAGGCGTTGGTCAGCGTGGTGATGAAAATCCAGGAAGGGGTATTTTATGATATCAAAGTACGGCGAGTAGTCGAAATCACTCGGCGTACAGAGTTTGGGATTGCGCATATACAGCTGTACCCTGTCTCCTTCGACGCGTTTAACGAGCGGGAGGATGGGAAATTGTATAAAGCCAAATGCCTCGGCAATCATGGTCGAACACACGGTATGGGTGCTCTTGCCCGGTCGCGCACTGAATAGACTCGATCGCCAGCGTCGAGGCAGGATTACCCAGGGAAAGAGGAAGCGGGCCAGATCGAAGATTTGCCGCACATCGTAGGCAGTACCCAATCGCCCGATGGCATAGGCAAGCACTTTCTGGCTATCGTAATAACCCAGTCCGCGAGGACGACAGATACGAAGGTGCTCTTTTTCATACGCCGTCAGTGCGCGCACCACTGTGCCCAAACCCAATTCACTCTCGATGATCAACTGCTTGTCGGCGTTACCGTGAAAGTGGGCGCCGAGTCTTTCCCTTAACATTGGATCTTCGATATCGTGCAGTCGCCCTATATACAGCACAGCATGCGACCAGTTGCTCTGGGTGACCAATTTGATGACCTCACTGACCCTGGAGCGGCCTTCGACAAGTAGCACGTCGCAGGCTTTGATCTCGTGTCGTATGCGCTCAAAATCGCTAAGAGGGCCGCGTGGAAGAGGCTTCTTATGCTTGAGCCATTTAACAACAGCAGTGCGTATCCAGTTGGCCATATGATCTATATGCTACTAATTGTTATTGCAACTGTTATAACGTAGCTGGCAGGCGGACACCAGAGGTCTAAAAGTGAATACTCCATTTGAATCTCTTTCGGCACAAGTCGAGGTTCATCGAAATTTCGACTCCCCACCCTTGCACCTTTGGCATCCACCGCTCAACGGGGACATCGCTATACGCATCGACTGCCAAGGTGCCTGGTATCATGAGGGAGGCAAAATCGAGCGTGAGTCCCTGGTACGTCTGTTTGCCAGCATCCTGCGTCGTGAGGAGGACGGTCAATACTATCTTGTGACTCCCAGTGAGAAGTGGCGCATTCAGGTGGAAGCGCATCCTTTGCTCGTTACCGATATCGATGTATTGATCGAAGAGGGTGTTGCAATGCTGCAGGCGACACTCAATACCGGCCGACAATTGCTGGTGAGTGAGCAGTGTCCATTGTTTCTCGACCCAGCGATGGGAGATATTGCAGCCCTGCGGCTGCCGCATGGGCTCACAGCGCTGTGTACGCGTCCGGCCTGGTACAGACTGGTGGATATGGCGGAGGCCCAACACGACAGCGCCATCCTGAGGTCTGGCGATTTTGAATTCAGATTACCCGGTATCCCGGTAAGCCTGTAGCTGGATGTTCAGTCAGCCGTACCTGCTACCTCTCTACATATTGGGATAATTAGGTCCGCCGAAACCTTCCGGGGTCACCCAAACAATATTTTGTGACGGGTCCTTGATATCACAGGTTTTGCAATGCACGCAATTCTGGGCATTGATCTGGAAGCGCGGACCGGTATCGCCCTGTACAACCTCGTAGACGCCCGCTGGGCAATA
Organism: Haliea sp.; assembly: GCA_031431315.1. Taxonomy (GTDB): domain Bacteria; phylum Pseudomonadota; class Gammaproteobacteria; order Pseudomonadales; family Halieaceae; genus Marimicrobium. The sequence continues at coordinate 25,496 of JANPDE010000107.1, read as the reverse complement.
GCGCTGAGCGGGTTCATCGTAAAGCGGAAGATTCTTGGCTATGGGCACCGTGGAATCGATCAGTGTGAGGTGACAGGGCTGGTCCTCCTCATGATTGGTATTTGACAGGAATACCGAGGATAAGCGATCAAAGCTGACGGTATTATCCGGCTTCGGATAGTGAATTTTATTACACTGAGCGGCGGGTTTCAGGGCTGCGTAATCTGGCTTGTCGTCGTTCAGGGTGAAGGGAAGTTTGCCGCCGAAAATGTTCTGGTCAATCCACACCATGGCTGAACCCAGCAGGATGCCAAACTTGTGCATGAATCCGGAGAAATTCCTGGTGGTGTAGAGCTCATCGTGCAGCCAGGATGACTCTATCTTGCGCGCAAAAGAGCTCAAGTCAGCAGGTGCGGATTCGCCCAGCGCCAGCGCTTCAACAACGGCTTCTGCCGCCAGCATACCGCTCTTCATAGCGGTATGATTGCCTTTGATCTTGACGCTGTTCAATGTACCCGCATCACACCCGATAAGTAGGCCTCCCGGAAAATGCATTTTGGGTAGGGAGTTGTAGCCCCCCTTGGTGATGGCGCGAGCGCCGTAAACGAGTCGGGTACCTCCTTCGAGATACTTGATGGTCTCAGCATGGTGCTTCCAGCGCTGAAACTCCTCAAACGGGCTCATGTGGGGGTTGCTGTAATTCAGGTCGGCGATCAGGCCAATGTAGAGCTGATTGTGCTCGGCGTGGTACATAAATGCCCCACCACCGGAATGACTTTCGCTGAGCGGCCAGCCAAGGCCATGGATTACGAGTCCTTCCTCGTGTTTGTCCGCCGGAATCTCCCAGATTTCCTTGATTCCGATACCGTAGTGCTGGGGATCCTTGCCGGCATCCAATGAAAACTTTTTGATCAGCTGTTTTCCGAGGTGGCCACGGCAGCCCTCAGCGAACAAGGTATACTTCGCATGCAATTCCATCCCCTGCGTGTAACTGTCCTTGTGCTCGCCATTGGCACCAATCCCCATGTCGCCCGTGGCAATTCCCTTGACCCGTCCATCCGCATGATAGAGTACTTCGGCTGCAGCAAATCCCGGGTAGACCTCAACTCCGAGACCCTCCGCCTGTTGCGCCAGCCAGCGGCAAACGTTACCCATCGAGACAATATAATTGCCTTCGTTATGTGTGGGCTTGGGTATCATGAAGTTCGGCAGTTTAATTGCACTCTTTTGGTTCAAGTAGAAGAAAAACCTGTCACCCTTAACTCGTGTTTTGACCGGAGCGTCCAATTCCTGCCAGTTGGGAAAGAGTTCATGCAGCGCACGCGGCTCCAGTACCGCGCCGGACAAAATATGGGCGCCGACCTCTGAGCCCTTCTCCACGACGCAAACTGTGACTTCCTGCCCTTTTTCCCGGCCCAATTGCATGATGCGACACGCGGCAGACAAACCGGAGGGCCCGGCGCCGACGATCACAACATCAAATTCCATAGATTCACGTTCCACTGTACTGTCCTCCTGCTTTTGCTTCCGGTCCGGGCTTTCTGGCCCATCTTTTGAAGGCGCGCAAGTATATAATTTTCAACAATTAAAAACTATAAATCCAGTGATTGGAACAAATCCTCTACAGGGCAAAAAGTCCAGCGCTTACAGACGGTGTAACCCTTGACCCCGCGCATAATTGTGGGCAACATACCCCGCCAAGTTCACGGGCCTATGGCTGAAAATTGCCGCTATGGCCACTTCTTAACTCACCTGAAAAGTCTATGGAGAATCCATGAAGATTCTTGTTGCTGTTAAGCGCGTCGTTGATTACAACGTCAAGGTGCGCGCCAAAGCCGATGGAAGTGATGTTGACCTCAACAATGTCAAGATGGCCATCAACCCCTTCTGTGAAATTGCCGTGGAAGAAGCTGTCCGTCTCAAGGAAGCCGGTACTGCGACCGAGGTCATCGCGGTTTCCGTCGGCGACAAGAGCTGTCAGGAGCAGATTCGCACAGCTCTGGCCCTGGGCGCTGACCGTGGCATCCAGGTAGAAACGTCGGGTAATGTTGAACCCCTGGTCGTAGCGAAACTGCTCAAGGCCGTGGTAGACAAGGAGAAGCCACAACTGGTTATTCTGGGCAAGCAATCCATTGATGGTGACAATAACCAGACGGGGCAGATGCTCGGTGCACTTGCGAATATGGGCCAGGGCACTTTCGCCTCCAAAGTGGTAGTCAGTGGTGACAAGGTCAATGTCACCCGTGAAATCGATGGCGGACTCCAAACCCTGAGTCTGAAACTTCCTGCCATCGTCACCACCGACTTGCGCCTTAATGAGCCGCGCTATGCCTCACTTCCCAACATCATGAAAGCCAAAAAGAAGCCACTTGATGTATTCACCCCTGAAGATCTGGGCGTGGCAATAACTTCCCACCTGACTCGCGTGAAAGTACAGCCCCCGGCAACACGACTGGCTGGTATCAAGGTTAAGGACGTCCAGGAGTTGGTAGATAAACTGAAGAACGAGGCGAAGGTAATATCATGAGTACTCTGGTAATTGCAGAACACGACAACAAGAGCCTTAAGGTATCGACACTCAACACGGTTGCTGCGGCCCAGGCTATGGGTGGTGCAATAGATATTCTGGTGGCGGGCGCCAATTGCGGGTCGGTTGCGACAGCCGCAGCAGCCGTTCCCGGCGTCACAAAGGTATTGGTGGCAGACAACACCGCCTACGAACACCAACTGGCGGAGAACGTCAGTCTGTTGATCGCGGAGGTAGCTGCTGGCTACGACAATATACTGGCTCCGGCAACACCCAACTGTAAGAACTTTATGCCGCGCGTGGCGGCGCTACTGGATGTCGCACAGATCTCAGATGTGACTTCAGTAGTATCTGCAGACACTTTCCTGCGTCCTATTTATGCGGGTAACGTGATTGCAACTGTAAAAAGTTCTGATGCCAAAAAGGTGATTACGGTCCGTACTACGGCATACGATGCGGTTCCCGCCGCAGGCGGCTCTGCTACGGTTGAAGCGTTGAATGCCGTGCACGACGCAGAAATTTCTTCCTTTGTCAGTGAAGAGGTCGTTGTTTCAGAGCGCCCGGAGCTGACATCCGCCAAAGTGGTCATATCCGGCGGAAGGGGGATGCAGAACGGAGAAAACTTCAAGCTGCTTGACGGTATTGCCGACAAGTTGGGAGCTGCGATCGGTGCTTCACGCGCGGCGGTTGACGCCGGTTTTGTACCCAATGACATGCAGGTCGGCCAGACTGGCAAGATTGTCGCACCGGACCTCTACATTGCGGTCGGTATTTCTGGTGCAATCCAGCATCTGGCCGGGATGAAAGACTCCAAAGTGATTGTCGCTATCAACAAGGACGAGGACGCACCGATTTTTCAGGTCGCTGACTACGGCCTGGTCGCCGATTTGTTTGTGGCGCTTCCTGAGTTTGAAGCAAAACTCTAAATATCTATTCTGCTGTAAAAAGCCGGTCTCAATGGCCGGTTTTTTTCGCTCGAACTAATCCCGGCGCAAACGATCTGAAATTGCAATCGGAGTGGGGTAGTTGAGCACCACGATATAAGATGAAACCACGAGAGTAATTATCGTCGTAGCCTGGATCAACAGCGAAGCTTGTTCCGATATGAGCGCCCCACCAATGGCTACATAGGCGATAAGAAGGGAGAATTCGCTGGTCTGGCCCAGCCGGAAACCCAAATCCCAGCCGAGGCTGCGCTTTTCGCTCACCCCTTTAAGCAAATAGCGGTACACCACCGGTTTCAGGCCTAGCACCAACGCCGACAGGAGCAGGGCTGGGGCCAATACCCGGTGTAACGCGGCAAAATCAAAACGCGCTCCCACCGAGAAAAAGAACAAGATCAGGAAGAAATCACGCAACGGCTTCAGGTTGACGGCGATGTATTGGGAGATTGGACTGGTCGCTATGGTGATGCCGGCAATGAAGGCACCGATTTCCGCGGAAAGGCCGAGATAATGAGCCGCCTCAGCGACGCCCAGGCACCAGCCTATCGCCAGCAGGAAAATGTACTCGTGAAACCGGTCGAACCGAGTGATGAGGGGAAGCAGGATATACCGCACGCTCAGCAGAGCAGTTCCCGTCAGCAGAGGCAAACTAAAGAGCAACTGTGCGAGTTCACTGAAGATACTACCACTCGATTGAGCAGAGGCACTCAATAGCACCATAAGAATGATAATTGCTAACAGATCCTGCAGCAGGAGCAGGCCGATCATCAGTTCACCTATGTGCCTGTGATGCAACACGGTGGTAGGTAACAATTTAATGCCGATGATGGTCGAGGAAAACATCATCGCCGCACCGACAACCAGACTGTCCTGGGCCGAAAATCCGAACAGTCGCGTAACGCCGTACCCCGTCGCCAGGAAGAGCGCAGAACTGAATACTGCCACCACAGTGGATTTTCGCAATGTTGCCCACAACGCCTGGGGTTGCATGTCCAGGCCGAGCAAAAACAACAGGAATATAATTCCCACATGCCCCACGTCTGTCAACAATCTGAGGTCTGTCACCAGAGACCAGCCATACGGCCCAATACAGGCACCCAAGGCAATATAGGCGATGATGAGGGGTTGGCGGGTATACAGGGCAATTGAGGCGAACACAGCCGCCCCACTGAAAATCAGAAAAAAGGAGAAGGTAATACTACTGAAGTCCATTTGCTGCTCGTTCCCACACGCCTATTTGGGAGTGTAAACAAACCCCCGCCGGATAGGAACTCAGTGTTTGTTTTGCGTGCGGCGACGAAACAAAGGTAATGGCTGATCGATGGCTGCCTGATAGTGTTCGCTGAAATCCCTGAGGCTCGCCACCGCTTCCTCCAATCCTGACTCTTCGGCCATTTGAAATGCATCGAAGCCACACCGCTGCAAGTAGGTCAGCTGATCACGGATAAAATGTCCGGCAGCGCGCAGTTCACCGCGATAGCCGCGTTCGCGCAAATCACGGGCGTATGAGAAACCGCGGCCGTCGGTGAATACGGGAAAATGGATCACAACAAGTTGGATCTGCTCCACAAAGTCAAACAGTGGAGCAGGTTCCTGACCAGGTTCCAGTTGTACCGCACTGCCGTTTCTGTCCGCCAGTTGCAGCCACTGCTCCAGGTTGCATATCTGGCCTGGCGCTGGTTGGATGATGTCCACATTCACAGGCAACCAGGTGTCGTCCGTGATGTGGCCTTGTTTAATCAGCCTGGACATAGACTCTCGCCTTGAAGGGATCTATACCGACACGCCGATATGTCTCCAGGAAACTTTCCTCTTCTTCCCGCAATGTCACGTAGGTGGAGAGGATATTGTCGATGACGTCCGGCATGTCCTCCTGTTTAAAGGAGGGGCCGAGAATGTTACCGATCGAGGCATCCTTGGATTGGCTGCCACCCAGGCAAACCTGATAATACTCCTGACCTTTTTTGTCTACTCCCAGGACGCCGATATGGCCAATGTGGTGGTGGCCGCAGGCATTCATACACCCGCTGATGTTGAGTTCAATCGGACCCAGATCATAAACATAATCGAGGTCATCAAAACGCGACTGAATAGCCTCTGCCACGGGCAGTGATTTAGCATTCGCCAGGGAACAATAGTCTCCGCCCGGACAGCAGATTATATCCGTGAGGTAGCCGATATTCGGTGTTGCCAGTCCGGCCACCTGAAGCTGTTGCCACAACGCGTACAGGCGAGATGTCTGGACGTCAGCGAGCACCAGGTTTTGCTGATGTGTGCTGCGGACTTCGCCGAAGGCATATTTGTCTGATAACTCGGCAAGCAGCTCGAGCTGTTCGGCGGTAACATCCCCTGGGGCAAAGCCAGTGGCCTTCAGCGATACCGTCACTATCCGATAGCCCGGCACCCGGTGCACTTGAGTATTGCGTTTAACCCAATTGCCAAATATGCGGTCGCGGGCGCAATGCTCGTCAAGTTCAATCCTTGCAACATCACCATCCACAACCTGGTAATCGGGAGCATCAAAGAATTCGCGAGCGCGTATCATTTCCTCATCAGTCAGGGTCGTTGGTCCATCTTTGGTGGCTTGCCATTCGTGTTCCACGGCTTCGCGAAACGCTTCTACACCCATCGCGTTTACCAGGATCTTGATGCGGGCTTTAAATTTATTGTCACGACGCCCATGCTTGTTATAGACCCGCAAAATCGCTTCCAGATAGGTCAACAGATGCTTTTTATCCAGCCATTCGCACACCACTGAGCCAATCATGGGGGTGCGCCCAAGGCCACCGCCAACCAGAATTTTGAAGCCTATTTCGCCCAGACTATCGGCTACCAGTTCGATGCCAATATCGTGATGGTGAATCGCGGCCCGGTCCTGGTCAGATCCACAGACCGCAATTTTGAATTTACGCGGTAGAAAGGCAAATTCCGGGTGCAAAGTCGACCATTGTCGAATGATTTCGCAATAGGGGCGGGGATCTTCCAACTCATCGCCAGCCACTCCGGCGAACTGGTCTGTAGTGGTGTTGCGGATACAGTTTCCGCTTGTCTGAATGGCGTGCATTTGCACTGTGGCGAGTTCCGCCAGAATATCGGGCACATCTGACAATTGGGGCCAATTCAATTGCACATTCTGCCGCGTGCTGATATGTGCATACCCCTTATCGTAATTCCTGGTGATCTGGGCCAGTTTACGCAGCTGCTTGCTGTTCAGGAGACCGTAAGGCACTGCAATGCGTAACATCGGTGCCAGGCGCTGCACATACAAGCCATTCTGCAACCTTAACGGCCTGAATTCCTCTTCTGTTATCTTGCCGGCCAGAAACCGGTCGGTCTGATCGCGGTATTGGGCAACGCGCTCATCGACAATTTTCTGGTCGTACTGGTCGTAAACGTACATTCACAAATCCTGATCGTGTGTCGGGCTAACACTGCGCCTAGCGTGAGAAGGCGCTACCTTACCAGAAAAACGCCATCTACAAATAGTCATGATATTCATAAGCTTAGACTCATCCTGTACAAAGTCAGGCCAGTACCTTAAAGCTGCGCAAACGGCTTGGGATTACGAGGAATGTTGGTATAATGCGCGGCCTTTACATTACCTTTGGAGAATACGATGGCCGACAAATTGAATCAGGAACGAGACGCTGATGGCACTGCCGACGCGCTGGCCGTCACCGCCATAATCGCCATCGTAGTATTCGCAATGTACTACTGGTTGTCCGGCATGCCATCCTAACCTGCTCCGATGAAGCGACTCACTTGCCAACACCCTTGAGAACCATCTGCACAACAAACACCACCAAACCAATAAATAACAGGGTAAACACGATACCTGAGGCGATAAACACTCCCGCTCGACCCTGTTTAAAATCACGCTCCCTGTTCTTGCTACTTTGCACTCCCAGGCCCGCGGCGAATATACTGCCAATGACCTGCACTGGATTCAATTTACCAGGCTCTTCCTCAGGATTGGACCGGCTTCTCTCCTTATCGTTCATCCCCGAGTCCATCGCTCAGTAGCTCAAATTGGGTCGCAGCCAGCGCTCGATTTCTTTCACTGATTCACCTTTACGCTGTGAAAGATTTTCAATCTGGTCACGCCCGATTTTGCCCACCGCAAAGTAGCGCGCCTCCGGATGCGAAAAGTAGAACCCACTGACGGAGGAGGCGGGAGACATCGCAAAACTCTCAGACAAGGAGACGCCGCAGGCGTGAGTGGCATCTAAAAGCTGGAACAGCGTGCCTTTTTCCGTGTGATCCGGACATGCCGGATAACCGGGCGCGGGGCGAATGCCGCGATAGCGTTCACTGATTAAATCCTCCGCCGTCAGCGACTCACCGGCGTCATATCCCCACAACTCCGTGCGCACCAGCTTGTGAAGATGTTCGGCAAAGGATTCAGCCAGACGATCAGCGAGCGCCTTCACCATAATGCTGTTGTAGTCGTCGTGCTGCGCCGCAAACTCAGCCACAAGCTCTTCGACGCCATGCCCGGTGGTAACGCAGAATCCACCGATATAGTCGTAGGCGCTACTTCCCACAGGAGCCACGAAGTCGGCCAGGCTCATATTGAATTTGCCATCCGGCTTTTGCGTCTGTTGACGCAAATGGTGCAGGGTGGCAATTGCATCGCTGCGGGACTCGTCGCCATACACCGCGATGTCATCCGCTCCAACCCTCGCCGCGGGCCAGAAGCCGACGACCGCTTTCGCCGTTAGGAGCTTTTCATCAACGATACGTTTCAACATGGTCTGCGCGTCCTGATAGAGCTCCCTGGCCTGCGCACCGACGACCTCATCCTGAAATATCTTCGGGTATTTGCCCGAGAGTTCCCAGGTGATAAAGAATGGCGTCCAGTCAATTGTCTCCACTAATTCCGCTAGCGGGAAATCGTCATAGACACGAGTACCCGTAAACGTAGGTAGTGGTGGTTTGTAGCCGCGCCAATCCAGTGGTGCGGCATTGGATACAGCATCCAGGTAGCTGAGCTCCTTTTCACGCGGCTTGCGGTTGGCAACACGTTCGCGTACGCCCACGTACTCCACCTGCAACTCGCGCACGAATTTTTCCTTACCCAGGCCCACGAGTTGAGTCACCACCGCCACACTGCGGGAGGCATCCGGCACATAGACAACAGCATCCCGGTTGTACTGAGGCTCGATCTTGACCGCGGTATGCGCTTTTGAAGTGGTTGCGCCACCGATCATCAAGGGTACGCTGAATTCCAGGCGCTGCATTTCGCTGGCGACATGTACCATCTCGTCCAGGGAGGGGGTAATCAGGCCACTAAGCCCAATGACATCTACCCGCTGTTCTAGAGCAACCTGTAGAATTTTTTCGCAGGGCACCATAACTCCAAGGTCGATCACCTCAAAGTTATTACATTGCAGCACTATGCCGACAATGTTCTTACCAATATCGTGCACATCGCCCTTAACGGTTGCCATCAGGATTTTTCCGTTAGTCGAATTGCCACCTTCTTTTTCCAATTCAATATAGGGCTGCAGGTGTGCCACGGCCTGCTTCATCACACGGGCACTTTTCACCACCTGTGGCAGGAACATTTTACCCGTGCCAAAAAGGTCGCCGACGATGTTCATACCATCCATCAGGGGGCCTTCAATGACTTCAATAGGGCGGCTAAATTTCAGCCTCGCTTCCTCGGCATCCTCAACAATCCAGGTGTTAATACCCTTCACTAGCGCATGGGCCAGGCGTTTTTCCACGTCCTGCTCACGCCAACTCAGATCCTCAACCCGAGCTTCACCGCCGCCTGTGTCACGGTAGCGTTCGGCCAGAGCCAGTAGTCGTTCTGTCCCGTCACTGCTACGGTTGAGGATGACGTCCTCTACTACTTCGCGCAAATCCTTGGGCAATTCGTCGTAGACCGCCAATTGGCCTGCATTGACGATGCCCATATCCATGCCAGCCTGTATGGCGTGATACAGGAACACCGAGTGTATTGCCTCGCGCACGGCATCGTTGCCGCGGAATGAGAATGACACGTTCGACACTCCGCCGGACACCAGCGCGCCTGGCAGCTCAGCTTTGATGTAGCGCGTCGCTTCGATGAACTCCACAGCATAGTTGTTGTGTTCGTCTATACCGGTGGCAATGGCAAAGATATTCGGGTCGAAAATAATGTCATTAGGATTAAAATTGAGCTCTCCCACCAGCAGGTCGTAACAGCGTTTGCAAATGTCCTTGCGTCGCTGCAGGTTATCCGCCTGGCCATCTTCATCGAAAGCCATGACCACCACCGCCGCACCATAGCGCTGGCACAAACGGGCCTGGGTGAGAAACTCTTCCTCTCCCGCCTTCAGGCTGATGGAGTTCACTATTGCCTTACCCTGTATACACTTCAGGCCGGCCTCGATAACAGCCCACTTGGAAGAATCCACCATGATAGGAATGCGGCATATATCAGGTTCTGAAGCAATCAAGTTGAGAAACGTGACCATGGCCGCTTGGGAATCGAGCATCCCTTCGTCCATGTTGATATCAATGATTTGCGCTCCATCTTCCACCTGAGCGCGAGCCACGGCCAGTGCCTCGTCGTAGCGGCCATCGAGAATCAAGCGCTTGAATTTGGCGGAGCCGGTGACATTACAGCGCTCTCCAACGTTCACAAACAGGCTGTCGGCCTTGATGTTAAACGGCTCCAGGCCACTCAAGCGGCAGGCTGGTTCATGCTGTGGGAGAGGGCGCGGCGCAACACCTTCGCAAGAGTGGGCGATTGCCCTGATATGGGCGGGGGTGGTCCCGCAGCAACCACCGGCCAGATTGAGAAAACCGCGGCGGGCAAACTCGCTGAACTCGTTCTCCATAATCTCCGGGGTTTCGTCGAACTCCCCAAAGGCGTTGGGCAACCCCGCATTGAGATGCGCACTGAAATAGCAGTCAGCCACGTTGGACAAATCTTCTATAAAGGGGCGGATGTCCCGGTAGGGGCGACCGCAGTTACTGCCGATTATCAATGGCTTTGCGTGAGCCACCGCATTCCAGAATGCCTCTGGATTCTGCCCAGACAGTACCCGTCCGCTGATATCAGGGAAGGTGACTGAAATCATCAGTGGTAATTCCCGACCCAGTTCCTCGAAGACTTCCTTAACCGCGAAGATAGCCGCCTTCGCGTTGAGGGTGTCAAAAATAGTCTCGATCATAATCAGGTCGACCCCGCCGGCCATCAGGGCCCTGGTCGCATTGGCATAATCGAGCCGCAATGTATCGAAGCTGATACTGCGAGCGCCGGGATCGTTCACATCGGGTGAGATTGAAGCCGTTTTCGGCGTAGGGCCCAGTACGCCTGCTACAAAACGGGGCTTATCCGGTGTTTTGGCAGTGAATTCATCCGCGACTTGTCTGGCTATTGTGGCGGCAGTGAGGTTTTGTTCCGACGCTAACTCGCTTAAGTCATAGTCTCCCTGCGCTATGGCCGTGCTGCCAAACGTATTGGTTTCGATGATGTCGGCACCTGCCTCAAGGAACTGCCGGTGTATTTTCGCAATAATGTCCGGACGGGTCAGGCTGAGCAGTTCATTGTTGCCTTTTACATCGGAGCCGTGGTTGGCAAAGCGCTCCCCGCGATAGTCTGCCTCTACCAGCTTTTCCGCCTGAATCATCGTGCCCATGGCGCCGTCAATTATCAGGATGCGCTTTTGCAGGGCCTGTTCCAGACGCACTGGAGTTGGTTTGTCGCTTGCCATGAAGATGCCTTACGCTGTTGCGTGGAGTAGATTCTCCACCGTCAAAAAAGCCAACAATATTAACAGATTGTCGCCACCATTGAAGGTCGGTAGCAGTTAGAGCTCACACTTTATGCACAAGTTTGGTACAATAACCGAGTAAATTAGTCGGAATGGAGCACTCCATGGTTACCATTACTGAATCGGCCCAGGATTACCTGGCAGAACTCTTGTCCAAACAGGACGACGCCCTAGGTGTTCGAGTCTTCATCAATCAACCCGGCACAGCCCGGGCCGAAACCTGTATCGCCTACTGCCGGGAAGGTGACATCCAGGAAGGAGATGAGGTAAAGGAACTGGGCAAGTTTACTGTCTGGTATGAAGCAAAAAGTCTGCCCTTCCTGGAAGATGCCCTGGTCGATTACTCCAAGGATCGCATGGGCGGGCAATTGACCATCAAAGCCCCCAACGCCAAACTACCCCGGGTCGATGACAATAGTTCAGTGGAAGATCGCGTTAATTACGTGTTGTACAACGAGGTTAACCCCGCACTGGCCGGCCATGGGGGAGAAGTTAGCCTGCTGGAAATCACGGACGAAATGGTCGCTATACTGAAGTTTGGTGGCGGTTGCCAGGGTTGCAGCGCGGTGGACCAGACCCTCAAAGGTGGCGTCGAGAAAACCCTGTTAGAGCAGATTCCACAACTGAAAGGCGTGCGCGATACCACCGATCACACGGATACCTCACAGGCCTACTATTAGCGGGTCAAATAACGACGAGGAGCGCTTAAAGCGTTCCTCGGCCGCGCACCACCAGTACGTGTTTCAACTTGTCGCGCATGCTGCGCAAGCATTGTTCAGTAGACTCCCAGGCGATGCAGCCATCGGTGACTGATACACCGTACTCCAGTTCGTCCAGATTCCCCGGGATAGCCTGGTTTCCGGCCCGCAGGTTACTCTCAATCATCAGTCCAATAATCGACGTGTTACCCTCGAGAATCTGACTTGCCACATTTTCCACGACCAGAGGCTGTAATTCCGGTTGCTTGTTGGAATTGGCGTGACTGCAGTCGACCATGATATTGCGGGCAACACCTGCCTTGTCGAGAGCCTCTTCACATAGCCTGATATGAACAGAATCATAGTTTGGACCTGAAGTGCCACCGCGCAGCACAATGTGGCCATAGGGATTGCCGCGCGTAGTGAACACCGACACCTGACCCTGGCTATTGATACCGAGGAAGCGATGGGGTTTGGCCACTGAGTTGAGCGCATTGGTGGCCACGGTGAGGCCACCGTCAGTGCCGTTCTTGAAACCCACGGCACTGGACAGGCCACTGGCCATTTCCCGGTGTGTCTGCGATTCAGTGGTACGGGCACCGATGGCTGTCCAACTGATCAGATCCTGCAAGTACTGGGGCGAAATGGGATCCAGTGCCTCGGTTGACGTAGGAAGGCCCAAGTCCAGAATATCCAGCAATAATTTACGGGCAATGTGCAGTCCCTCTTCGATTTTGAAGGAATCATCCAGATAGGGGTCGTTGACCAGACCTTTCCAGCCGACGGTGGTTCGCGGCTTTTCAAAATAGACACGCATAACAATATACAGCGTGTCTGCGAGTTCATCGGCGAGCACTTTCAAGCGACGCGCATAGTCCATAGCGGCAATCGGGTCATGGATGGAGCAGGGGCCCACTACCACAAAAATCCGGTGATCCTGACGATCCAGGATATTCTCGATCACCTGTCGGCTGTCAGCGAGCGTGTCATGGATGGATGCCGACATAGGTAGCCTAGCCTTCAACTGTTGCGGCGTAATCAGTACGTCCTGAGAGTCGACATTGACATTGTGAACTTCGATGTTGCTCATCGTTGGTTACCTGATAAAGTATTTTGCGTTCTTACCGGAGCGCGCTGACGCATTGCCATCAATTCAGTGGGGCGTAAGCCGGGCGCAGAATTTTATAGTAGTCCCATAGCTTTGTGTAGACGTCGCAAGATTTCCAATCCTGCCTCAGGAGATAACTTTGGCCCAGGGCCTGTACAATATCACGCCGCTTGAACCGCTGATTGCGGCGGGCTATACCCTACTGACCCCAAACTTCCGGTTGGCCAGGCGCATTAAGTCCCAGTGGGATGCCAGGTGCGTGGCGGCAGGGCGACAGGTGTGGGATCCGCTGTCGGTACAGCCGCTGGAAAGCTGGTTGCTGGCACAGTGGGAGTTGGCGGTCAGCCTGGACCTGCTACCACCCGTCACACCCCTCACATCCGCACAGGCACTGGAATTGTGGCGCCAGGTTATCAGCGAACACGAGCTGCACTCTCCGGATTACCACCTGCTACAGCCCGCAGCTGCAGCAGAACTCGCCTGCCATGCGCGTGACATCCTGCGCCGCTGGCAGGTCGATATGCACGGCCGGGGTACACGCCAGCTATTCGATTTGGACCGGGATTGTGGCACTTTTTTACGCTGGCTGGACCTGTTTGAACAGCGACTGGTAGCGTCAGGGCAATGCACGCTGGTTGACTGCCTGACGCAGTTAACAGGTCTCTCAGGACAAATTCCGGCGGTTAAAGTGGCACTGCTGGAGTTTACTGACCTGGCACCGCTGGAACATGCCGCGCTGCACGCACTCAGTGCAGAGGTGCGGGAAATTGAGCGGCAGACAACACAGGGGGAGTGCCTGCTCCATGCCTGCAGCGATAAACGGGCGGAACTGCAGGTAGTTGCCGCGTGGGCTGCCGCCCTGCACCGCACCACTCCAACCACGACGATTGGCATAGTGCTGGGCGACATGGGTAAGGATCGGACGGCACTGGAATACCTGTTACGACGCGAGTTCGACTGCCTCGGCAGAAACTACCGCAGTCTGCCAGTCAACTTTTCGACCGGGATTTCATTGGCCCAGGCCCCTCTGGTACGCGATGCCCTGGCGGTCCTGGGCATGGGTCTGCAGCACACAACCGTGACGACTGTTGTCGGACTGTTGCGCTCGCGGTTTCTCGATCTGCCGGATGCGCACAGTACTCTCGCACAGCGATTTGTCACACAACTCTACACGTCTGGCCGAGAGGTATTGGCGGTCTCCGATCTGCGGGACGCCGCTGCCAACGTGAGTGGGGACTATGCACAGGGCTTGGCACAGGGGCCGGCACAGGGGCTGGCACTGGGCCGACACTTACTCACTTTGCTCAGGATGCGGGAATTGCGCCGCCGCGCGCGCCCCTCCCTATGGGCCGCCCGCATCAGCGAGATGTTAAGCATCTGGGGCTGGCCCGGCTCGGAGGCACTGGATTCCCTGGAGTTCCAACAACTGGAACTGTGGTACCGCGTGCTCGATGAATTCCGGGCGTTTGATGCTGTCTGTGGACGTATAGCCTTTGCTGACGCGTTACAGTTGCTACGCGAGTGTTGTACTCGCCAGATATCGCAGCCCCAAACGGCCGACAGTCCGGTGCAGGTGCTGGGTCCGCTGGAAGCGGCGGGACTGACTTTTGAACACCTCTGGTTGTGTGGCATGCAGGGCACCCGCTGGCCGGCCGCCCCGCGTCCAAATCCCTTTATACCACTGCGCCTACAGTCGCAATTGCACATGCCCCACGCCAGCCCCGAACGCGAATGGGACTTTGGTGCCGCACTGGTACAGCAGTATGCCAACTCCTGCCTGACTCTCCATGCCAGCTATTGCCGCCAGGCTGAGGGAGTACCGGACCAGCCCAGTGCATTGCTGCAGAATTTTACGCCACAGGCGCTGCCTGAACTGCCGATGGTCGCCATCGAGTGGACCAGATCCTGCCTGGAAGTCGTGCTGGAGGAGGTAGCCGACCATCGGGCGCCACCACTGCTTTCTGCGCAGCGATCTACGTTGAAGGGCGGTAGCAGTGTGCTGGAGGACCAGTCACTGTGCCCGTTTCGGGCATTTGCCAGACATCGCCTGGGGGTCGCGCCCCTGGGTACTTTCAGCATTGCATTATCAGCGGCACAGCGGGGTTCGCTGTTGCATGGGGCGTTGTTCGCCCTGTGGGGCGAGATTGGCGATTCCGCAACACTGCTTGACCTTGGTGCTATCCAGCAGGAGCAGACTGTAGAGAGGGCAGTGCAAGCGGCGTTTGCCGCACTACCGGCCGGGCGACGTCGCACCATCGGTGTAGCCTACCGGGAATTGGAAGCACAACGATTGGCCGCGTTATTGCACGAGTGGTTGGCAGTGGAGCGGGAACGCAGTGCCTTCTCCGTCGTGCAGCGGGAACATGCAATCACGCTGCAAATTGCGCAATTGCCCATGGTGCTGCGTGTGGATCGAGTAGACCAATTGCCGGATGGCTCCCGCGTGATCATCGATTACAAGTCGGGGGTCTGCACAGTGCAGGATTTGCTCGGCAATCGACCGGCCAGACCACAGCTACTGTTATATGGCATTGCCGAACCGGATGCTGCCGCAGCCCTCGCGTTTGCCCAGGTCAGACCGCGAGACTGTCGTTATGTCGGCCTGGGGCGGGTGGCAGCGGCCAAGGGTATTAGCGTCGACATTGCGCGTACCGTGCAATCACGGATGGACGAAGACGATTGGCTCGTGCTGAACACGCGCTGGCGGCAAATTCTGGAACGGCTGGCCGATGCGTTTGTACAAGGGGACGCGCTGGTCGATCCACTCTCGCCAGCCACTTGCCTGCGCTGTGGACTGCAGCCCCTGTGTCGTGTCGACAAGTCTGCAGGGCTGTTGGAGGACTCTGAGGAATGAACACGACTGTCGATGCAACGGCCCGCGCTGCGGCAATAAACCCCCTGGCGAGTTTCTGTGTCAGTGCGCCGGCCGGTTCAGGTAAGACTGAATTACTGATCCAGCGCTACCTGTGTTTGTTATCCCGCGTCAGTCGTCCTGAACAAGTGCTGGCAATTACATTTACTCGCAAGGCAGCCGCGGAAATGCGCGAGCGGGTGATGGGCGCCTTGCAGTCAGCATGCACTGGCGAACCCTGTGTCAGCCCTCACCAACAGGTCACGCGGGATCTGGCGACAGCGGCAATTGCCGCTGACAGGAGTGGGAACTGGTCCCTGCTTCAAAACAGTTCACGCTTCAATATCAAGACCATTGACAGCTTTTGTGCCGGATTGACCCGGCAAATGCCAGTGCTGAGTCAATTTGGCGGCCAGGCCAAAGTACAGGACGATGCCACGTTGCTCTACGTGGAAGCAGTACTGGAACTTTACACACTGCTGGACGAGGACCACCCCGTGGCGCCAGACATCAAGGCGCTGCTACTGCACTTTGATAACAACTGGGAGCGAGTGCAGGAACTGCTTGTTTCGCTGCTCGCCCGCAGGGAGCAGTGGCGAGGTTATGTGGGTGTCCACCACAGGCCGGGGGAATCAGAAACCTACCTGATCGCCACAGTTGCCGCGCTGGTGAGTGACGAAGTCGGCGAACTTGCGCACCTGCTGTCACCGCATAGTGCGGATCTCCTTGCGCTGCTACAATTTTCTGCCACCAATCTTTCACTCCCGGTCCTTCCCCACAATTTCCCCAGCGACCTTCGTACCTGTCGTCGCATCAGGCAGCTACTGCTGACCAAAGACGGCAACTGGCGCAAGTCAATCACCAAAAGGGAGGGATTCCCCAACGGTAGGGGTGAACAACAGCAGCGCAAGGAGCAGTGGCAAGCGCTAATGACCCAAGTGCAACAGATTCCTGGCCTGCAATCCAGGTTGGTGGCAATCCAGACGTTACCAGAATTGGAGACAGGCAGCACATCGTGGGATTTGGTCTTGCACCTGTCGCGCCTGTTACCGACGCTCGCTGCACAACTGCTACTGGTTTTCCAGAAACACGGTGCGCTGGACCACAGCCAGGTGGCACAGTCTGCCTTGCTTGCACTGGGAAATGATGATGCCCCCACGGACCTGGCACTGCGCCTGGATTATCACCTTGAACACATACTGGTGGACGAATTTCAGGATACCGCTATTACTCAGTTCGAGTTGCTGCACAAGCTGACCCGCGGCTGGGGTGAATACAATGCTCAGTATCCACAGGCACCGCGCACCCTCATGATCGTTGGCGATGGTATGCAATCCATCTACGGCTTTCGCGGCGCCAACGTGGGCCTGTTTCTCAAGGCCCGACGCGAGGGTTTCAATGGCGTTCCGCTCCAACATCTTGAACTGCGTTGTAACTTTCGCTCGGATGCGGGCGTAGTGGATTGGGTAAACCGAACTTTTGTGCAGGCCTTTCCCCCGCAGGATGATGTGTCTCGTTCGCAGATTCGCTATAGCCCTGCCACGGCAGTGCGCCCGCCGGTACATGTCTCCCCGGTAGGTATGCACGCCTTCAAGGGAGTGCATGCGAGAACACAGGAAGTGGATTTCATTTGTGCGCAGATTGCCACGTGTGCCGCGGAGGGAACACAGACACTGGCCGTGCTGGGACGCAGTCGCAGTCACCTGCAACCGATTTACCACAGGCTGCAGCAGCTGAACATACCGTGTAACGCTGCGGATCTGCACAGCCTTGCACAATCCCCGGTGGTAGCGGACCTGTTCACGCTGTGCAGGGCATTGGCCAACGATGCGGACAAGTTAGCATGGATGGCCCTGTTGCGTGCGCCCTGGTGTGGCCTGCAACTCGCTGATCTATTGTGCCTTGTGCAATACGGCGCAGCGCCACCCGACACGCCCGTGTGGTCCAGCCTGCAAAGTGCAGAACTGCGAGAAGCACTCAGTGTCGATGGCAGGACGCGCTTGCAGTACCTGCTGCCTGCGTTGCGCTGGGCCAGGGCGAAGCGCGACAGGCTGGGACTGAGGGTTTGGGTGGAGCAAACCTGGCTGCAGCTCGGCGGTCCCCAGTGCGCACCAGATGTGAAGAGTTTGCGCGACGCTGAACATTTCCTACAGCTGCTCGAACAGGCCGAGGTAGAGGGCCTGGGGCTGGACCTGGAATGGCTGTCGCGGCGTCTGCAGACCAGCTCCATGAGTGTGGATGACCCGGATAGCAGGATCCATCTTATGACACTGCACAAGGCCAAGGGTCTGGAATTCGACCGGGTTATCATCCCCGAGCTGGACCGGCTGCCGCGCAGTGACGGACGTGCATTGCTACTATGGGACGAGCACACGAACACGCGGGGTGAGCGCCTATTTTTACTGGCGGCTGATGACCATTGCCCGGGAGATGCGCCGACCCTGTACAACTATCTCAAGGCACAGCAGCGACAAAAAACCTTACTGGAAACCACCCGGTTGTTGTACGTGGGCGCGACCCGTGCCGTCAGCGAGCTGCTGCTCACGGCCTGCGTTTGGTGGGACGAAAAAGCGGATGTGCCACGCGAGCCTTCCAGGCATAGCCTGCTCAGTCCACTCTGGCAGGAATTCAAACAGCACATGACGCTACATCTGTCCGACGCTGCATCGGAGCCCCTCGACCGATCCGTGTCGGCGCGCCCGCTGGCTCGCCTGCGGCGTGATGCGGTTGATACCTCGGCAGATATTGACGTGATAGATTCGCCACCAGTAGCCGGCAGGACAGTGGCGCGTCAGAATAATCCTGTTGAGCGCAGCATCGGCACGGTCGTGCACCTGGCCCTGGAGGAACTGTCGCGGCGCCAGGTACTGCCTGCAAATACCGGTGCACAGGATCAGCGACGCTGGCGTATGGCCCTGCAACAACAAGGCCTGTGGGGCGACGTACTGGAGACTTCCGTGCAAGAAGTACACCATGCCATCGCCCAAGCCCTGAGCGCTAATCATATCGGACGATGGGTATTGTCCGCAGGGCATTCGGGCGCGCACAGTGAATGGGCTTTGACCACCGTGAATGCACAGGGCGTCATCAAGGACATCGTCATCGATCGCAGCTTTGTCGACCGGCAAACTGGCCGGCGCTGGTTAATCGATTACAAAAACAGCCGCCCGACGCCCGGTGAGTCGCTGCATGACTTCGTTGTACGCGAGAGCGCCAACTATATGGAGCAATTGCAGTATTACCGCGACGCGGTGCGCACGATGGGTGCGGAGCCCGTGCACTGCGCACTCTATTTCACTGCGCTGGGACATTTGCACACCGTGACGGAGCTGGACTTGCCTGCCGCAGATAACGGGATAAATCCATGCGTCCATTGAATGCATCCACGCTGGAGCGCATTGTCATCCTGACAGGCGCAGGTGTTTCGGCGGAATCGGGCCTCGCGACGTTCAGGGACTCCGGCGGCCTGTGGGAAAAACATGACCCCATGGAGATCGCCACTCCAGAGGCTTTTGCGCGCGATCCCGCACTGGTCTACCGCTTTTATAACGCGCGCCGCATCCAGTTGCAGGGTGTGCAACCCAACGCTGCACATCGAGCGCTGGCGCGGTTGCAGACCGAGTTTCCAGGTGACGTATTCCTGGTGACCCAGAACGTCGACGATTTGCACGAGCGCGGTGGCAGCCAGCAGGTCTGCCATATGCACGGGGAGTTACGCAGCGTGTTGTGCCTCGCCTGCAATACGACTCAGCGCGTGTCCGAAGATTACAACGGCCAGAGTAGTTGTCCGCAGTGCGACGCATCGGGCAAGTTGCGGCCGGATATCGTCTGGTTCGGGGAGATTCCCTACCACATGGAAGCCATCGAGAAGCGACTGCGTGCCTGCGACCTGTTTATCGCCGTGGGTACTTCCGGGGTCGTGTACCCGGCAGCCGGTTTCGTGCAGGAGGCGCTGTTGGGTGGCGCCCACACGATTGAAATCAACCGCGAAGCCAGTGCGGTGACCGGATATTTCCACCACCAACGGCTCGGACCCGCCACCTTCGAAGTGGTCGCATTGGTGGAAGAGTTACTCGCTGGCTGAGTTGACCCACCCCAGCCAGGGGGGAGGAGCTACTGCGCCGGTTTAGCGTGTATCTCCAGCGTCAACGCCATTGCCGTTGCTGGCAGCGGGAATTTTCAGTGTATCGCCAATCTGGATTGCGCTGCCACGAATGCCGTTGGCCTCCTGCAATGCCGCCACCTCGGTATCGAACTTTCTGGCAATGTAAGCCAGGCTGTCTCCCGATTTGATGCGATAGGATTGCCACTGCACGAGTTCTTCCGGGCTGAGTTTGTTGATGTTGTATTCGAAGCGATTAAGGGTGCCAACAGGCAGCAATATCTCTCCGGATTGGTTAGGTGCTATGGATTCACCTAACTGGCCAGGGTTCAGGGCGCGCAGCGTATCGATGTCGACACCTGCCAGCTTTGCCGCCTGAGCCATATTCAGCGGTCCTTCGGTGTCCGCGACTTCAAATGAAGGGGCATTTTCGACCGGTGGAATGCTGACATCGAAGCGCTCGGGGTCGGCGACAATCTGTGTGAGGGCGATGAGCTTGGGGACAAAGTCACGGGCCTGTTGGGAGAGATTGAGGGACCAGTAATCCGTGTCCAGGCCTTTCGCGGCATTGGCTTCCTGGGCTCGCGCTACGTTGCCGGCGCCGGAATTGTAAGCCGCCAGTGCCAGAAGCCAATCTTCATCGAACTCCGTGTACAATTTCTCCAGGTAATCCAGAGCCCCGGTGGTGGAGTCACGCAAAGCCTGCCGGCCATCGTACTGTGAGTCCTGCTCCAACCCCAGGCGAATGCCGGTTTCAGGCATGATCTGCCACAGCCCCGCTGCACCGGAAGGAGACGAGGCAAAGGGATTCAGACTGCTTTCAATGACAGGCAGCAGGGCGATTTCCATGGGCATATCCCTTTTCTGTACCTCTTCCACGATGTAGTACAGATAGTAATCCGCACGGTTGGATACCTCGGGCAGGTAATTGGGATGGCGGAGAAACTCTTCCCGCGCATCGTCCACCTTGTCGCTGTCAATGGATTGCCAACTGAGATCCAGCCGGATGCGCTCCCACAGGTCATCCGGCTGGGGCGATGCGTCCGCGAATACCGGCGAGGAAAAGGGGAGTATTAAGCTATAAATAACAGTAACTATATAAATTAACTTATTGAAATCTATATTTATATAGTGTTTCATATTTCGCCACACGACCATTTTTCTGCTGTCTTGGGGATAGCGCAACCAACGTCGCTGGCACGCAGTTAAAAACGGTCTCTCAAGCCGCTGGCAGCCGTAGGGACCTCTATCGCAGTGTTGCGTCGGGGCCATTGCTGCAAGTGCAGCGCTACCTGTAGCTTCACAACATTACAGCTCAGGAACGACCGGCTGGCAAGTTCCAAACTGATGAAAATACAGTAGTATTAGCACCTCGGTTGCGGGGCCACGGGCGGCAATAACATACAGTTGGATGAGCGGGGAAGCACGTTTGCAATGCAGGCAGAACCTATTGATATTCTAGCTGAACTGGAATCCTGGTATGCCCGAGACGCCGGCCAGTATTTGTTGGCCGCGACTCGCAGCACCGTTCAGGACCTGCTCGATACCTCGTTTGGGTACCACATTTTGCAGCTGGGCGTGAGTGGGATACACCCTCTGTGTCACGGCAGTCCTATCAATCATCGCCTCTACTGTGCCGATCGTCCCGGGCCGGGTGTGGGCCTGGTGGCCGAACCTGACGAGTTGCCGCTGGAGAGTGACAGCGTGGATGCGATTATCGCTCACCATTGTCTGGAATTTGCCAGTAATCCGCACCAGGTCCTGCGAGAAATTCAACGCGTACTCACACCACAGGGTCAATTGCTGGTCATCGGCTTCAACCCTTTCAGCCTGCTCGGGTGCAAAAACCGTCTGCGCGGCGTAATGCGCGACCCCTTGTGGTCACGGCACCAACCTGTCAGTGAACGTCGCCTCACGGATTGGCTACACCTGCTGGGTTGCGACGTGCTTGATACGTTTCGGCTTTACGGCCTGCCACCCGTGGGTAGCGGCCGCCTGCGCCAGTGTATCGCCCGCGGCGACGCCTGGACCGCTCGCCACAACCTGCCCATAGGGGGTTTGTATGTCCTCCATGCCACCAAACGCGTTGCCGGGTTGCACCGCCCCCGCCGGCCACTGCTCGCGCGCAGGGGCCGACTCATTGGCCTGGTACCCAAACCCGC
This sequence comes from Haliea sp., assembly GCA_031431315.1. Lineage (GTDB taxonomy): Bacteria > Pseudomonadota > Gammaproteobacteria > Pseudomonadales > Halieaceae > Marimicrobium. Next base: position 3,356 of record JANPDE010000107.1, on the reverse strand, counting down.
ACCGGCACCCACACCGCGTTCACCGTACATCCATAGACATATTTCACCTAAATATAGGAACGTAGCTGCTTGAAAAGAGTAGAGATATTTACCGACGGCGCGTGCCGTGGCAACCCCGGCCCAGGCGGCTGGGGCGCCTTGCTGCGCTGTGGCGAGGTGGAGCGGGAATTGTTCGGAGGTGCACTCGACACCACCAATAATCGCATGGAATTACTCGCGGCCATCGAGGCTTTAAAAGCCCTGTCGCGCCCGTGCAGCGTCGATCTCACTACGGATTCGGTCTACGTCAGGAGTGGCATTACCACATGGATGGACGGTTGGAAAAAAAAGGGGTGGAAGACCGCGGCGCGGCAGCCGGTCAAGAACGTAGATCTGTGGCAGGCCCTGGACGCGGAAAATCAACGCCACGAGGTGCGCTGGCACTGGGTGAAGGGGCACAGCGGGCACAGCGAGAACGAACGGGCGGATCAGTTAGCCAATCGAGGTATCGATGAACTCCACGAGCAGGCAATGCGCCGCCCAGCCAAAGAGGTCTGACCAGACGTGAGACAAATCGTACTCGATACCGAAACCACTGGACTGGAAGTCTCCAAGGGCCATCGCATTATAGAAATCGGCTGCGTGGAGTTGGTGAACCGCCGACTGACCGGCAACCACTATCACCAGTACATCAACCCGCAGCGCGAGATCGACCAGGGTGCTATCGAGGTGCATGGCATCACCAACGACTTCCTCGCCGATAAACCCGCATTCGAGGCAATTGCGGCGTCGTTTCTGGAGTTTGTCCGCGGCGCCGAGGTCGTCATCCACAATGCGCCTTTTGACATTGGATTCCTGAACAGCGAGCTGCAGTCCCTGGCGATGGATGACGGCGGGCGTTTTGAGGACCTGTGCACCATCACCGACACACTGGTCATGGCGCGTGCCAAGCATCCCGGACAACGCAATAGCCTTGATGCACTTTGTCAGCGCTATCGGGTCGACAATTCACATCGGGACTTGCACGGCGCGCTGCTGGATGCGGAGATATTGGCCGATGTGTACCTGGCCATGACGGGTGGCCAGACCGCATTGCAGTTGTCGGAGTCCGGGAACGATAACGACGGTCATGCGCGTGCCGAGCGAATCATCCGCTTACCCGCCCAGCGCGCTATGCTACCGGTGATTAAAGCCAGCGCGGAAGAGCGCGCGGCCCACGCGGCTCAGCTGGAGGCGATTGCCGCGGCCAGCGACGGCCGAGTGGTCTGGCGCACCATCAGCAGCTGGGAGGAGCCCAATGTTTCGACCTGACAACAAGCCACCCTCGGCCTGCGATGATGAATTGCACATAGTATTCCAGGGGGGGCAGATGCTCAGCGACATGCGCTCCCGGACGGGGTGCCTGATCGCACGAGAGCAGTTGCAGCTAGGCGGATGGACCGAGCTGCGCCGTCAATTCCTGGGGTACTGGCAGGATCAGCCCTGCTATGTCCTGGAAATAGACATCGTGGACCAACCCGACCCGATGCAGTACCAGAAGGGCAGTCTCTACCATATCCTGGGCAGGGTGGATGAACAGTTGTTTGCCCTGGCAGGGCGAGCCTCGCAACTACTGGATTGGGAACGCGATCATCGCTATTGCGGGCGCTGTGGCAACCCGATGCAGGTGGACGTGCAGGAAAGAGCCATGCGCTGCGATCCCTGCCGTGCCATCAATTATCCGCGTATCGCGCCCTGCGTCATCGTGCTGGTCACCCGCGGCGAGGAACTACTGCTGGCACGCAATGCCAACTTTCCCCAGCCGATGTACAGCACGCTGGCCGGTTTCATCGAAGCAGGGGAAACCGCCGAAGCGACACTGCAGCGCGAGGTGCGCGAGGAGGTGGGGGTGGAGGTCGCTAACGTGCGCTATTTCCAGTCACAATCGTGGCCATTTCCCAACCAGCTTATGTTGGGCTTTTTCGCCGATTATGCCGGCGGCGAGATTGTCTGTGACGGCACCGAGATTGCAGATGCCCGCTGGTTCCACTACAGTGACCTGCCCATGATTCCGCCGCAGTCCTCGATTTCCGGGCAACTGATACATCACTACATACAATCCTTGCAGTAGGCTTCTGGAGTAAACCATTGGAATTCATTTCTGAGTACGGGCTGTTCCTGGCCCAGGCTGTGACTATCGTCGTCGCGGTTTTGATCCTGGTCACTGGTCTGGTGGCACTGGGCCAGCGCCAGCGCGCTGACCAGCACGAGGGCCATATCGAGGTACGGGATCTCAACGAGAAATATCGCCATATTGGCGAAAGCATTCGCGAAGTTGTCGAAGACCCGAAAGTCCTGAAAGCACAAAAGAAGGCCGAAAAAAAGGACGAAAAAGCGCAAGCCAAAACTGCGAAAAAGAAGCTCAAGGAGACAGGAGACGCCTCCCCGGACGAGCGCCGCAAGCGGTTGTACGTGATAAATTTCGATGGGGATTTGAGGGCCAGCGCCGCCGACAATCTCCGCGAGGAAATCTCCGCCATCATTCCCCAGATAACGCAAGGCGATGAAGTGCTGGTGACTCTGGAAAGTCCCGGGGGATTGGTGCACAGCTATGGACTGGCAGCCAGCCAGCTGGAGCGCATCAAGAACGCCGGGGTTCCCCTGACTATTGCCGTGGACAATGTTGCCGCGAGCGGCGGCTACATGATGGCCTGTGTCGCCGACCGCATCATTGCCGCGCCATTCGCCGTGCTCGGCTCCATCGGCGTGGTCGCCCAGTTACCCAACTTCCACCGACTTTTACAGAAAAATAACGTCGATTTCGAACTGCTCACCGCAGGTGAGTATAAACGCACGCTCACCATGTTTGGCGAAAATACAGACAAGGGCCGGGAAAAGTTTGTTGAAGAGTTGGAAGAGACCCACAGGCTGTTCAAGAGTTTCGTCAGTGCCAATCGCCCCGCGTTGGATATTGCCAAGGTCGCCACCGGGGAGATCTGGTATGGGCAAAACGCCCTGGCGGAGGGACTGGTCGATGAACTGCAAACCAGCGATGCCTTCGTGCAGTCGAGGCTGGCAGACTGGGATGTGTTTGATATCCGCTTTGTGCACAAGAAAAACTGGCAGGAAAAACTGGGCCTTGCCGCTGAGAGTGCGCTGGAAAAAAGTTTTCTCAAAATCCTGCAGCGGGGACAGGGCGGTAGTAACTACTAGGTAAAATAGTTGAGTCGATCTAACTTGCAGTGACCAATTTGATGTCTCTTTTTCTCGGTAGCGGACATTGATGAGGTCAGGTCGGAATGGCACTGACTTAAGCGCAAGCCGTTTTTGATTTGTTGTTGTCATCGTGTGCGTTTCTGTTCCATTCCCGCTGTTTCGGTGGATGTCCATATTTCCTG
>JANPDE010000106.1:0-20802 GCA_031431315.1 Haliea sp. | reverse complement strand
GTGAGAGTACCTTCCTTGCCGACCAGCCCCTCGAAGGCGACGATGAAATTATTGAATGAATCATTCTCGGAGCAGGGTGCGCCGGTGGGTTCGGCGCAAGCATCAATCCCGAAGAAACCATCGACACGATCGCCGCGCCAGTGCAGTGCCCCGTGCGTCGCCATGCCGCGCAGGGTCTGCGTGGTCATGGGGCCCTTCATAGGGTGTAAAGTATTCGGATTGCCGGCCGGTATATTTACTGCCTGCGGCTGTGTGTTAGTGGTCACATGATCGTCCGGGTTACCCAGGTTCCAGGCCAGCTGGTCCATGTCGCCGAAGATGTGGCAGCTCGAACAGGAGGCCTCGCCATTACCCGACGTCGCCATGGCGTCGTACAGGAAAGGGCGTCCGGCCACGACTGCGGGCGGTTCCGGGTTGTACAGCGCATGGGTTGCAACAATGGTATTCGTGTTCAGGTCTATGACCTCGACCTGGTTGGCAAACCGCGTGAGGACGTAAAGGCGCGGGTTCAACGCATCCGACTCATTCAGCACCATACCGCTGGGGCCGCCGCCGGTGTCAATGTAATTCGGGCTCGCCTGCGTCGGGTCGAAATTGCCGCTCTCGATATCCGCCGTATTAATCACTCCGATTTTTGCAGAACCAAAAGCCGCCACATACAGTGTGTCGCCGTCGCTGGAGACCACGGGTTGCAGCGGCGTCGCGAGGCTGTGGGTCTTCTGGGCTTCGATGGCGGCGGATTCCGGATTGGTATCGGTGTGCAGCAGGCCGTAGTCGATATGCCGGTTCAAATGTTGCGGGTCGACGTCCCCGTTGGCGGGGTCGAGCACGGTGATGCGCGACTCGGACAGGTGGCCCTGCACGGTGCTGCCACCGTGGATGCCCGGGCCCTCGAAATTGATGTGATTGGGCAGCTCGGTGTTGGTGACATAGACCTTTCCGGAATCCGGGTGCACCACCAGGTTAAACAGGATCGTGCCGACGTGGTCGAACACGGTGCCGGTCGCCAGGGTGTTGGCATTGACAGCGAACACGTCGTGGTCCGGCAGGCTGAATTTGACGAAGTTGCTCCAGTTCCGATTCACGCTATCGCGCCAGACGCCGTTGATGTACTTGACGATCAGGCTGGTCTCGGGCGCATTCACGCCGTCAGCGTTGTCCCTTGGCCCGGGCACTCCACCCGGTGCGCCAGCCGGGCAGCTGTTGGCGGGGGTGGCGCCGCTTAATCGAAAGCCGTTACAGACCACCGTCTCGGTAATGGCGGTGGTCTGGTTACCCGACTGGAACGCGGCCACATAGACCGTGCTGCCGTCCGGAGTGACCGCGAGGCCGCGCGGCGTATCGGCAAACAAACTGAGGATTCGAACGGGAGTGCCGCCCAGGGTGGTACCCAGGTTGGTTGCGTCGAATACCCAGACGTCTGCCCGGCCAATGCCCTCGGTTGTGAGCTGGGGACCACCAGCGCCCGGTACTGGGAGTGCCGGCGATGGCGGCGACACAAGGGAGGGGTCCGAGCGCTGCTGTCCGCGGTGCGCCGTGGTGATGAACGCGCGATTGATACCGCCGGTGCCGGCAAACACGATGTCCCGTGGTTCATCGCCCACCAGCAGCGTACGCACGACCTTAGCAGGCGTGGCGGAGAGATCTATGATGCTCGCGCTGTCTGACAGGTGGTTTACTACCCAGATTTCGCTGTTGCTGCGCGCTGCCACGGCCACAGGCTCCATGCCGACAGGTATGGAATCAGTGTGTGTCAGGGAACCCCCGGCGTTGACTTTGAATACCTCCAGGCGGTTGTCCGGTGTATTCACCGCCAGCAGTTTGGTGCCGTCTGGCGTCATCGCCACGGGCCGCACCTGGCCGCTTTCAAACTCGACAAAGGAGCGCGTCTGTGCCGCGACCGGCAGGGCGCCTGTGGCCAGGCTAGCCACCACAGCCAGTCCCGAAATCAGGGAACGCGTCACGCGTGTTATAGGACGAGCGGTAGATTGGGACGTTGACATAAATCAATACCTGTAATTATTTTCTGTGAGGCTCAGCTGTCGTTGTTTGCACGCGCAGCCCCCTACAGCATAAACCAAAGTTTAGACCATACGCTACCACGGAAACAATTGAGCGATAACGCGGTTGCTTAGGGTGGTCCTGCGTTTCCATATACAAAGTAAGCCTTTATAATTTAGTGCCGTCGTGACGCACGGTGTCGGCCTCTCGAGTTAGCTCCGGGTTATTGCATCAGGACCCGGTCTGTGTGTGCCCCGCCAATAAGTCTTATGCAAGATATATGCCGTTATTAACTAAACTATTGTTGTATTTACAAAAACCCTGGAGTGCGGGAGCGCATAACTGGTGGACTGTATAAAAACTTGACAGTCAACGGCCAGGAACCGTGACCCGGTCACAGTGCAGCCATTCGCCATATCGCGACAGGTACTCCCCGTACAATTGCTGCTCCTGGGTGGCGTCCAATCCAAATGCGTCGCCAGAATATCTGTGTTCACCGTAGAGACCTCGCGGGTGTCGCCTGAGGTACTCGCTCATGCGAACTTCCGTCTCGCGGCTGAGATCCATGGCGAAATGCTCGTAGATAGTGCGGATGACGGACATCGGGTCGGCACATATCGCGTTGAAGCTGACGTCGATGCACTGGCTATTGTCCAGCACGCGACGGTCTTCCATTCCCCTGTGCACTACCTTCGAGAAATGTCGGAACTCATACTCGCCGGTCGCCAATGGCTCGATGCCATGGCTAAATCCCCTGCGCAATGTGTAGGCAAGGCTGGAGAAAGAAGCCATGGCATCCAGCGGTCTGCGGTGGGTCCATACGATGGCCGCATCCGGGTACTGTGCGAGTACGTACTTCAGGTATGCCAGGTGAGCGGGCGTCTTCAGCACCCAGCGTTCACGGCCCAGATCAACCTGTAGATGTTGCAGGAAACGCGCGTGCCATTGGTAGGTCGCGGTCATATCCTGATCCAGTGCCCAAGCCCGGTATTCAGGAATGTTGTACATGTAGCCGAACTGTTCGCTGATGAACCCGGACGCCAGAATGTAAACACATTCCTGTGGCAGTCGCGCGCCGATCGCATGGATCGCCCTGAAACCCGGACACAGCTTCTCCAGGATGGCGAGTAAGTTGTCTACCTTCCCAATTCTTCTGTCACTGTCGTAGGTTTGTGCGGTGGGCGGCGGCACCGGCCGGGCAACTTCCCAGCTGGCCGGTGAGCGAAACGATAAATCCTGACCAATCAACTCGTGCAGTATCGTGGTGCCGGTCCGCGGCAGACCTACTATAAATAGTGGGCGTTCGATGCGCTGTGCCGCCACCTCGGGCCGTGTGGTGCGGTAGTCGATCAGTCGCAACCGGACGCATAGATGATCCAGTATATTGAAATAGGCCGCGATGCGACCGATCTGGGTGAGCTGTGCCTGCTGCCGCAATGCGGCAGTGAGGTGTTCCAATCCGACCCTGAATGACTCTTCACCCCAATCCCGCAAGCCGGTTCTGCGTTGCGCATGATTGATCAGTCGCTCAGGACACAGGTCCGGTTTGGCCAACTGCATTCTTTCCAGAAGATTACCAATGTCATTTATCAGTCGGATGTACGCGGGGGGGTGGCGCTGCGACTTCAAATGTATTGCCTTGAGCAATGAGCAGTGTGCTAGTGTAATTGGTATCACGCAATTTTCATCGGGAAAGTTCATCCGATGCACAAAAGCCAGGTCGGCTGCGCTGCAGGCGATGAGGAAAACAGAATGAGATCGATCAGGAACCTGACCGCAGCCGTGGCGGTAACCGTCGCGGCGATAGCGCAGGCAGAATCGCCCTACCAAATTCTTGACCTTCACACCGACCTGATATTCACCGAGGCCGTGGCGCTGGCCGAGAAACTGGGCGGCAACTGCCAGACCACCGCATCCCCCAGTCAGGGCGGCGGAACTGTCGCCGAGTGCGGGTACGCAACCTGTAGCGCTCAGAATCCTACCAGCGTGTGCAGGCAGCCGGAAGCGAAGGTGGCGGCTTTAACCATCGCTGGACAACCCATCAAGCGCATTGTTCTGGAAGCGCCCGGCGACTCCGCCCGTCTGACACGTGTATTACTGGAATATGCCGGTAGTAAAGATGTTATCGCCGAATACCTGGCGCGGGCGTTTGGCCCACCCCACGACAATGGACTTCCCGCCAGCCAAAAGAGCTGGAGCCACTCTCACAGACTGAACTGGACGCAGGGCCACTACCGCATGGGCTTGATGGATTTTCCAAACCTGATCATCCTTGCCGTGGAGCCGGTGCAAAAGTAAATCTAGGTTTCGATCTTATCTTGTTGAATTAATTCGTCTTTGCTTTTAGAATCAGACAGCGTTTGGGGCTGATTAAAGCAAAAATAAGTTGTATTAGACCAAGGGGAAATTGATGCGATTACTGCCCGTGCTGGCCTTGAGCCTGCTCTTGAGCTCCCATGCAATGGCCGATGACGTGGCCCTGATCAGCCGGCTGGCCCCGGACATAAAGCCTGCGGTGATTTCCGAAGCTGTTTCCGCAATGAAATGCGCCCAGCACAACGGGGTCGGAACAGCAGCCAACCGCCTGGCGATTATCGATTACACCTTACCTTCCCGCACGCCCCGCTTATGGGTGGTGGATTTGCAAAAACGGACATTGCTGTTTGAGGAGTTTGTTGCCCACGGACAGGGTTCAGGCGACGACGTACCCAATGCATTTTCTGATCTCGAGGGCAGCCACCAATCCAGCCTGGGCCTCTACCTCACCGACGAGACGTATGAAGGCGGCAACGGTTACTCATTGAAGTTGCAGGGTTTAAGTAAAGGTTTCAACGAATCCGCCATGCAACGACAGATCGTTATGCATGGCGCGCCCTATGTGAATCCAGACGCGACATCGGCGTTGGGCCGCCTGGGCCGTTCCTGGGGTTGTCCTGCGGTGCGCACCGCAGTTGCCAAACCGATAATTGATACCCTGAAACTTGGGCAGTTTATTTATGCGTACGGGCCCGGTACGGCCAAGCTCTCGGCGTGTAAAACAGAGAATCTTTCCTTTGCCAGCAATTCCACATCGGGTGGCTTGACTCAAGATGCCTCTTAAGTGCTCTTGTTGTGATGCGAAAAACCGCCTAAAGGCGGTTTTTTTTCGAGAAGCAATGTCAGGCGTTCAGGTTTGAACTTATCACTGCTATAGCGCGACTGTCCTGTTGGATTTACTATCCAATGACGGGTTTTGGCGTACGACATTATTAATCCCATTCAACGTCAATCGCATCAAGTGAGGACATCATGAAGCGCATACTTTTGGCCACAGTCACGGCTTTGATTGGCACGCTCCCATTTTTCGCGAACGGAGCGGAGAATATAACGCCCGGTGACTTTGGGCCTCCCGAGGGACCGCCTATTCAAGCTGTGCTGACCAGTCCGCCGGAGGTTCCGCCACCAACCGGACGCAGCAAACCGGCCAAGGTCATCATCAATCTCGAAGTAAAGGAAGTCGAAAAGGAAATCTCCGAGGGTGTGCACTATATGTTCTGGACCTTCGGCGGCACCGTGCCAGGCTCATTTATACGGATACGCCAGGGTGATACTGTCGAATTTCACCTGAAAAATCATCCCGACAGCAAGATGCCGCACAACATCGATCTGCACGGTGTTACTGGGCCGGGAGGGGGTGCCACATCCAGCTTCACCGCGCCTGGACACGAATCGCAATTTACGTTCAAGGCGCTCAATCAAGGTCTATACGTCTACCACTGTGCAACAGCACCGGTCGGCATGCACGTCGCCAATGGCATGTACGGTTTGATGCTGGTCGAGCCACCCGAGGGCCTTCCTAAGGTCGATCATGAGTACTATGTGATGCAGGGCGATTTCTATACGACGACAAAGTACCGTGAGAAAGGACAGGCGCCCTTCGACATTGAGAAGGCAATCGACGAGCGGCCAACCTATGTCCTATTCAACGGAGCCGAAGGGTCCTTGACGGGCGACAAAGCTCTGCCTGCGAAGACAAGAGAAACAGTACGTTTATTCGTCGGAAACGGTGGACCAAACCTGGTATCGAGCTTTCATGTGATTGGCGAAATCTTCGACCGTGTCTCGTTTGAAGGTGGGACTCTTCAGCAAGAGAACGTGCAGACCACATTGATCCCCGCCGGCGGCTCCGCAATCGCAGAATTTCGTACCGAGGTACCCGGCACCTACATTCTCGTCGATCACTCGATCTTTCGCGCGTTCAACAAGGGTGCACTAGCGATGCTCAAAGTCGTCGGCCCGGAGGACAAGTCCATCTACTCTGGTAAGGAAGTGGACTCAAACTACCTTGGCGATCGAGCCCAATCGAGCCTTGTCGCTGTAAGCACCGCCTCGGCCTCGGCAGCGAAGGGCACGCTGACCGTAGAGGAGCAGATCAAGGCGGGAGAGGCCTTGTATGCTGGCACCTGTTCGGTATGTCACCAGACTAATGGCAGTGGCTTGCCGGGCGTATTTCCGCCCCTGGCGAAATCCGACTATCTCACCGCCGATCCCAAACGCGCGATACAGTTCGTGCTCAAGGGTTTCACCGGCAAGATCACTGTCAATGGCAGTGACTATAACTCGGTGATGCCCCCGATGAGCCAACTGAACAACGACGAGGTCGCGAACATTCTAACGTATGTGCTCAGTAGCTGGGGCAATGCGGGCGGATCGATCAGCGCAGAGGACGTGGCCAGGGAAAGGGCGTCGATTGCACAATAGGTAGCCGACATGATGCGCTTGCCGGAAATGTGTCCAGATACAGTTTGTGCGATGCCAGGGAAACCACCCACATATCGCACTGCTACCGTCTTGATTATGTGGCGTACAGGGATGCGGGCCAGGGTGTTGCTCGCCATGTTCTTAGGCGCCATTCACGTGAGTGGCGCACTTGCTGCTTCCGAAGCCAGGAACGCGCTCCCCCTTTACATCCACCTGCCGGGTGGCAAATTTCGCAGCGTGTTACCACCGGACGGCAAATCGTCATTGGCCATGGTATCGCCTTATGAACTGAGAGCCTTGCCGGTAACGAACGGCGAATTCTTCAAGTTTGTCGAGACCCATCCACAATGGCGCCGTGACCAGGTTGCCAGTGTATTTGCCGATACCGCCTATCTCGCTCATTGGAGTTCGACGTTGCAAGTGGACGACGCCCTTGCGTTGCAGCCTGTGACCAATGTCAGTTGGTTTGCGGCAGAGGCATACTGCGAAAGCGAAGGCGCACGCCTGCCCACATGGCACGAGTGGGAAATGGCAGCGGCCGCGGACGAAACCCGCCGCGATGCTCGCAGCGATCCTGCCTGGCGTGAGCGCATACTTGGTTGGTACGCACAGCCGGGCGGACATGATCTCGCGGCAGTTGGGCTTACACCGAAAAATGCCTGGGGCGTCTACGACATGCATGGCCTGGTGTGGGAATGGGTTGAGGATTTCTCTGGTATGATGATCAGCGCAGACAGTCGCGAACAGGGTGATCCAGATATTCTCAAGTTCTGTGGCTCGGGCGCGCTAAGCACGAAGGACAACGAAAACTACGCGATATTGATGCGCATTGCCATGATGTCCAGCCTGACAGCGCCACAGTCAACACGCAACCTCGGTTTTCGCTGTGCGCGCGATGACAAGGGACATTCTCAATGAGCATCAAATCTGAAGTAGGCGTCGCGAGTAAATACATCACTATATGGCTTTTCGCTACTATGTTGGCATTGGCTGGCACAACTTCCCACGCTACTGATGCAGCGCTGCCGGGAGACTCGATCTATCAGCTTGACGTGCTCCTCACCGATCAGGATGGTCGCGAGCAGCATTTGCCTGCCCTGCGCGGACAGGTACGTATCGTCAGCATGTTCTATGCGAGCTGCCCGTATGTGTGTCCATTGACGATTTCGACACTGCAGCGTATTGAAAAGGGGCTCACGCCGCCACAGCGCGCGAACTTGAGTGTGGTTTTATTTACACTCGATCCGGAGCGTGATACCAGCGAAGTACTCAAGACACTCGCGCGTGAACACAATCTCGACGAAACACGCTGGCGCCTGGAACATACGGATAGCTTGGCCGTACGCAAGCTGGCCGGAGTACTCGGCATCCAGTACCGCCAATTGGAAAACCGCGACTTCAACCACTCGAGCGTGCTGATACTGCTCGATGCCGATGGTCGCGTTCTGGCGCGCTCAACACAAATGGGCGACCCTGATCCAGAATTCATTACCGCCGTGCTAAAAGCACTCACATGATAGCGGCCCACGAGGTCTGAAACTCCGATGATCGTCATTAGACACAAGAACTATAAAGGGGGTGAACAGCTTGTAGACATGCTCCAGATCCAATTGCGCGGCGCGTCGGTGTTGATTGTATGAAGAAATGGTGCCTCATTGTTCCCATACTGTTATCAAGTGCCTGTACAACAGTAGAGGACTTTCAGGCCATGAGTCCTGATGAGAGGGCGGATAAGGTATGCGGCGCAACCAGCGCCTCTCGCCAGAGGCGATCGGCACTGATGAACCTCAATAACGAAATTTCGGCAAAGGAAGAGCTGCTGGCGACAGGCTATCGCCTCTATGAGTATTGCCAGGTAGTTCCCATTTCGGTTCCCGCCACGGCTGCGAACTGCTCAGGAGTCACCGGCACCGAGCTTGAAACCTGCCAGAGGAGTAACACGCCTGCTAGAACAGAGTATCGGCGTGTGTGCAGAGAGACACCCGTACCCATCGATTACAACTACGAGAGTAGTATCCTGCGCAACCTGAGGATGGCGAGGGAAGACCAGCTTGAAATTGACGAACAGCAAACCTATGTCTGTGTCGCTAAAGCGAGGTCACTGCCTGCCACGGATGCGTATTCACGGTATAAGATTAACGCGGAGCCATAGCGCTTCGCTAAGGCAGGCGAAGATGTCGATATACACCATCATCAACCCCACCATGAATCGCCTGCTGCGCTCACCCTGGCATCACCTGTTCAGCAAGCGAATCATGACCGTCAGTTATCTGGGGAAAAAGTCGGGCAAACGCTTCAATATACCGATCAGTTACTTCCGCAACGGCAATACGGTTTACTGTTTTACCAACGGTGTATGGCGATTCAATTTCAATACTAAATCTGCTGCCACCCTGCGTATTGCCGGCAGGAATTTTTCCGCGCAGGGACAACTGTTTGACGGGGATCAGGAACAGCAGATCAACATCATGAGCGCTTATTTTAAGGCCGTGCCCCAGGATAAAAAATTCTACGGCATCAAGGGGAGCGCAGATGATGAGCCAAGCCGCACCCAGGTCGCGCAGGCATTGGTCCGTATTGTCATCGTCGAGTTCACACTGCAGTAGCAGAACCTCCAGCCAGTTAGGCTATGCTTGCCGCTACTGTCACAGCATACTTGTGGCCTCCCAAATCAAAAAATAGGAATACTGTATGCGCGCATGGATAGTCAGTGAATTTGGCGAGCCCGCCGACGTACTAAAACTGATCGAGAACGCGGAAACATTTCAACCTGGGCCAGATCAGGTTAAGGTAAAGGTAGAAGTCGCTGGCCTGGGCTTGCCCGATGTGTTGATGTGCAAGAACAATTATCCTCTCGTCCCTCCGCTCCCCTTCACACCCTCACAGGAGGCCGTCGGCGAAATCATAGCTGTCGGTGCCAACGTCGATGCGGCAGTGATTGGCACACGCGTACTGGGTCCAACCTTGTTCCAGTTGCAGCGTGGCGGACTGGCCGAAGAGTGCCTGATGATGTCCCAGATGGCACTACCCATTCCCGACACGATGAGTGGCGAGGAGGCCGCCGGTTTCTTTATCCCCTACCAAACCGCCTGGATTGGCCTGGTGCATCGCGCTCGACTCACCGCCGCAGACTCCGTTTTGGTATTGGGGGCATCAGGCAGTTCGGGTAGTGCTGCCGTGCAGTTGGCCAAAGCCAAGGGAGCCTATGTCATCGCAGTGGCGGGAGGTCCGGACAAAGCGGCATTCTGTGCAAGTCTGGGCGCCGACGCGGTGAGCGATCATCGCCGCCAGGATATAACCGAAGCCGTGCTTGAACTCACGGCTGGCAAGGGTGTTTCCATAGTCTACGATCCGGTTGGAGGTAAAACAGGACGAGCCGGTTTCAAAGCCACGGCCTTTGAGGGGCGCTTTGTCGTCATCGGCTATGCCAGCGGGGAATGGCCCCACATCAACCTGCCTGAAACTCTTCCTAAAAATATCTCACTGGTGGGTGCCATGCCGGTTGGCTACTCGCCGCAATTTATGCTCAACATCCACCATGACCTGTTGTGGCACCGGGAGCGCGGGCAACTCAAAATCGTCGGCAACCAGGCCTTCAGTTTTACAGAGGGTGGCAAGGCGATCGAGCATATAGCTGCACGTAAAGTAGAAGGAAAAGTAGTGGTGCGGGTGAGCGAGTAGCAGATACACTGTGGTCCTGGGATCACCTTCACGAGGAGAGTAAAAATGTTTAGTCATGTCATGCTCGGCGCTAACGATGTAAATAAATCCAAGGTTTTTTACGATGCTATCCTAGGTGCATTAGGCCACGACCCGGGTGTCATCGACGACAAGGGTCGTTGCTTCTACTTCACAAAAAGTGGCATTTTCGCGATCACCAAACCCATTGATGGCGAACCCGCCTCAGGTGGCAATGGCAGTACAGTCGGCTTCGCGGCGGCGAGTCCGGCGGCGGCTGACGCCTGGCACGCGGCGGGTCTTACCAACGGTGGTACGGCATGCGAAGAACCCCCAGGGATACGTGCTGGCGCGGCTGGAAAGCTTTACCTTGCGTATCTGCGCGATCCGTCCGGCAACAAGGTTTGCGCGCTCCATCGTGTGAAGTGAGCCCGCACCGCTGGCGTGCTACCGCCGTGCCCATTTAATCAATTACGGTGGCACCATCCCGAATAAAGAGGGGGAGGATGTCCAGTGGCGCGGCAATCGTAATAGTGGCGGGGCCAGTCCAGGATTGGCTTTGGTCCCAATACAGGGTCCACTTTCCCTGGGGAATCAGCACTTGTCGTTCGCGGGAGCCGATTTGCCATATGGGCGCGACCAGAAGATCAGGGCCGTACATGTATTGATCCCAGCTATTGGCAAATCTGGCGTCATTGGGGAAATCAAAAATCATGGCGCGAGCGATGGGAAGGCCGGTCGCGTTGACCTGGTCGGCCTGTGCGGCAGTGTAAGGAATCAGAGCGTGGTGTAGCTTTACATAGCGCGCATAGATGTCTATGAGTTCAGTGTCAAATGCAGGTTCAGTGGGCATGTTCCAGGGCGAGTGGGAACCTATTCCGCCGATCTCCATGATGGGAGTCAGGGCACTGAATTGCAGCCAGCGGGCAAAAACTTCCCGATTTCTAAATGGATAATAGCCGCCGGTGTCGGAACCCCAGGTGGGGAAGCCAATGAATCCGGCGCGTTGGAGTTTGATGATGGCGCTACGAAGACTGAGCTCGGTGCCGACATCATCCCCACCCCAACTCGCAGCCCATTGTTGGGAACCGCTGTATCCAGCGCGCGCCAATACTAAAAAGTCATTATTCGTAGAATTTTTCAGCGCATCGTGATGCACCTTTGCCTGGAGTACCGGGTAGTCATTGTGAACTTCTCTTCCGCTGCGACCATCAGCATAAATATCTGCTTCAGCACTGGGAACGTACTCTTCCCCACGGTCCAGTTTTATTGCACTGATGTCGTACTTCGTAAGAAATGCTTCCAGTTTTTGGCGCCACCACTGAAATGCAGCGGGGTTGGTCAGGTCAATAACCCGACTGTTGCCTGGGGCCAGGTAGCCGAGTTCTGCCGCTTCCGCCCCATGGCTGCCCACGCCATTGTTGCGCGCCCAGGCCGCGCTCCAGACGGCAAGCCTGAAACCACGAGAGCGCAAGGAATCCAATGTGGCATCGATATTGGGAAGCCGCTGCGTATCCCATTCAAATAAGTGAAAGCCCTGGGAATCTGGATCTTCGGCTCCCACCAGAAAGGGCCGGTCAAACAAATAGACTCCGGACGGGATGGCGAATCGCTCATACATCAATACATCTTCTGCGATTTCGGCATTCACTTCGTAGCCATCGAGTGTGCCCGTGACACCGTTTGACAATTCATCTCGCCACAGCCAATGTCGAAAAGCCCAATCGGGAACACGTATGGGAAATCCAGCTTTTTCGTAATAGCTCTTCAATATTTGTTGATAGAGTGGGCCCAGAAATATGTTGAAAGACAGGCCCTGCGTTTCCGTTACCTCCATACGAAAGCGTAGTTCATCACCCTGCGTTGCGCCGATATCAAACACCCCGGGGTTGCTGCCTTCTACCCATAACCCGTATCCCCTGGAGGAATGGTAAAAAGGCGCGTAGAGCGCGATCGTTGGACGTACGAACATTTCCACTATCTCTCCGCGGCGGTTCAGCGAAGACACCGCATCAGGACTGAAGTCTTCCGACATGGGGCCGTGAAGCTCCGGATTCAGCACTGCAGAATCCCTGAGTCGCTCAGTCAGGCCGTAGATCAACTCTCCTGCTTCCAGACACAGACCGATAGAGACAGCTGACAATTGTGTACTTGCAACAGAAATTCCGAAGCTCGAATCATTCGTTACAGATACAGCAAGCGTTACAGTCTCCCCGGACTGCGTAGTTACCTCATAGACAGTCCGGTCTACTTCTTTGCGTTGTGAAACCAATGCCACGAGATCATCTGTGCTGCCATCCGCTCGACTGAGTTGAATTGGCCCGCATTGTTGTACCAGTATTTTTCCCCCCGCGTTCAGCTGTAACCTGAATGGCTGGGCCTCGACATCGATACTTCCAGTTAACTGCGGCATGACGTTGTTCGCATTCTCTGCATTTTTTGAGGAGTGCGAATCGGAATCACACGCGCTGCACAGCACAATGCACAGGGTGAGGATTAAATTTCTAAAAATGGATTTCATCTCTCTCATGATTGCATCGCACGCACACGCGAACGTCATAAATTATTCTGTGCCGCCATTAGATTATGGACGCGGGTGATAGGCAACCTGTTTAGCCTGTCTTGAACGGGTCACCGCACTTGGTCATTTTCTAACCGCTTCAGAGGCACGGCAAAACACCGATCGATGGGGCACATTGGAGGTGCACGTTCCGGAATCCTCGCGAATTTGAAGGCTTGCTGTGCAGGTTCAACTCCCACCCTGCTCGCCCGTCCTGATCAGGTGCCAGTCCACGACGGACTATGTGGTGAATTTATTATATAAATCATATATTTAAAAAATTTTTGGGCGTCCGACAACGCACCAAAATAGATCGGTAAGATGCACACTTTTTTTATTTTGCAATCCCCCGTTATTAATGCATATACTTCGCCGAAAACAAACCATAAAAAAAGCCGCTGGTCGGCATATCAGGGGAGTGGCAGGGTGATTCATCCGAGCAGTGAATTGCGTTTTATTTCACAAGCAGTTGGTTATGGCGTCTTTGCCACAGAGCACATTCCTCGCGGCACCTTCCTCTGGGTCCTGGATCACTTTGATCGCATTCTTACCCCTGCAGAAGTGGGCGGGCTACAGCCCATGCTGCGCACCGTTGTCGACAGGTATGCGTACCAGGCGGCTGACGGAAACTTCGTATTTTGCTGGGATTTCGGCCGCTACATGAATCACAGCTGCGCGCCTACGAGCCGTGGCGTGGGTGATGCTTTCGAAGTGGCTGTGCGTGATATCGAGCCGGGCGAAGAACTCACCTGCGAGTACGGCACGCTGAACCTGTTTGAGCCGATGACCTGCTACTGCGGCGCTGCGAACTGCCGCGGCACCATACGACGAGACGACTCCAAACGCCATTTCAAGATATGGGACAAACAGGCAAGCGGTGCATTCGAGCTTTCGCATACAGTCGAGCAACCGCTTTTGCCCTATGCCAGGCTGGGCGCACGCGATTTTCCGCTGGTGGAAGCGATGCAAGCAGGCCGGGCCGCCTCGGTGCCCTCATCTCGCGACTTCCACATCGCCGAAGCGCCCGTTGAGTTGCGAGTTGCCGCAGGACATCGCGCTCGATGATCCATCCGGACACGCGACTCGTCACCATTGACGGAGTCGTAGGCAGCGGAGTTATCGCCACCCGACGCATTCCCCGCGGCACTATTACCTGGGTCCTGGATGACCTGGACCGCACCTTCAACGGCGCCCAAATGAATGCCCTGCCCGCCAGCTACGATAAGCTTATTGATCGCTGGACCTTTCACGATGGACGCGGATGGCGCGTGCTGTGCTGGGATCTTGGACGCTATATGAATCACTCCTGTGATCCCAACTGCGGCGGCAGTGAGTTTTGGTTTGAAGTGGCGCTGCGCGATATTGAGGCGGGCGAGCAACTCACCAACGACTATGCGACGCTCTACATGCGCCCCAGCGAGGGCTTCGAGTGTCGGTGCGGCGCGCCAACCTGTCGTGGCACGGCATCTCACACAGCGCCCCACGCCGTGGCTAGGGTGAGTGAACAGCTACTTCATGCACTGGAAGAGATCGGGCTCGTCGCACAACCCCTGAGCGGCTTATTGCGTCCGGATTGGCTGGAACGCGCACAGGAGACGCTCCTCCTCAATCTCGACCAGAAGGTCGACACCCATGTAGCCGCTGCCGAGTAGCGCAGCTCCGCTCGTCGACCAGGACCCTTTTCAGTTACCATACCCGCCTGCAGACATCTTTTTCTGTCACAATACTGCTGTACTTATTTCGAAAAGAACTGATCTTCTGGTAGTCAATGTGAGGAAGTGAACGAATGAAGTATTTAGACGGGTGGTTTTGCAGTAGTAGGAGAATAACTCGATTTTTTTCAGCTAGCCTGGTGATTCCTGTAACCTCCTCTCTACTTATCCTTGCCGGGTGCACGGCTACCTACCCGGTGAACCCGCCCCTTGCGCAGGTCGATAAAATTCAAGGTTACAATATCCAAAATAGGGATGATAAGGCTGACAATCACAGTCAAGCCCTCGTGCTGATGGCTTTTTCCGGTGGAGGCACCCGGGCCGCTGCTTTCTCCTATGGCGTTTTGAAGGAGTTGTCAGAAACCTACATTGGTGAAGAAGATCAAAAACGTGCCTTGTCGAAAGAGATCGATGTTATTTCTGCTGTCTCGGGAGGCAGCTTTACTGCGGCATATTATGGTCTTTATGGTGATCGCATTTTTGAGGACTACGAGCAGGTATTTCTGCGCCGCGACGTCCAGGGAGAGCTCACCAGCCAGGTACTGAATCCGTTGAATTGGTCCCGCTTGCTGTCGCCGTACTATACCCGGGCTGATATGGCTACCCAATTGTATGATGACACTATCTTTAACCACGCGACCTTTGCTGACCTCAATCAGGCCAACGGGCCCTTTGTGATTATCAATGCCACGGAAATGACGATTGGCACCCGCTTTCAGTTCACACAGAGTTACGCCGATATCATTTGCACAGACTTGACACCAATGCCGGTGGCCAGGGCCGTCACCGCCTCCTCGGCCGTGCCTCTCCTGTTCAGCCCACTCACCATCACGAACCGTGCCGGTGAGTGTGGTTGGCAGGCTCCGCAGTGGGCCGAGCAGGCGTTGAGCAGTCCAGACCGCACCAGTCGACTTTACAACCTCGCGTCCAGCATGATGGCGCTGAATGATCGTGGAGACCATCCCTACTTGCATTTGTTCGATGGCGGACTGGCTGATAACCTCGGTCTGCGGACCATACTGGATGGCGTCTTGCGCCACGATGGTATTATGGAAACCCTGGACGCAATGGGCATGAAAGACACGCGCCGCGTGGTCGTCATTCTGGTTAACGCGGAAACAGCGTTGGATGTTGAATCCAGCCGCAGGATGCAGACGCCGACGTTTGCCGCGTCCCTGGGCGCGGCCACATCAGTGCCACTGCAGCGCTACAGTTTCGAAACCGTTGCCCTGCTCAAGGATCGGCTGGCTGATTGGGAGCAACAGGCCTATGCAGCCAAGTGTGGCTCCCAAAGTGATGCTGCTAAAGCCAAGGGCAAGAGCTCGGTGAAAGATAGTGAATGCAAGGGCGTGGCTTTTCACTTCGTCGAGGTTAACTTCAGTGAAATCGAGGATCCTAAGGAGCGTGACTATTTGAAAGCGTTACCAACGTCTTTCGTGCTCACCGATGAAGCCGTTGACCATTTGATTGCAGCCGGCCGCAACGTTTTGAGAGATAACAGCGAATTCCAGAGCCTGATGGCAGACATCCAATAGCAGTCCTGTTGCGTCGCGCATGGTGGTAGCGCGGGTCATCAGCATGTCGGTGCCGTTACACAGACTTTCCCCGTGAATACTGCTATTGTCATACGTATATTGCGGTGCGGGGTCAATCCAAACCATAGATAGAGGAATCGGCTGAATGGACATGGAATGGTGGCAGTGGGCAGTTGCTGGCATTGTCCTGGTCCTGGCCGAGCTGGCCGTGCCGGCCTTCGTACTTATCTGGTTTGGACTGGGCGCACTGGTAGTGGCCCTGATCGTGGCTGTTATACCGCAAAGTGGTCTTACGACTCAATTGTCAGTGTGGCTGGTGGTGTCGCTCTCGCTGGTCGGGCTCTGGTTCAAGATATTCAAGCCCAATATCCATAAAACTCGCGTTGGGATGTCGGATTACAACTTGATCGGCGAGATCGGTATGCTGACGCATGAAGTGGCACCTTTTCAGAACGGCGAGGTGCGCTTCCAGAAACCGATGTTAGGCTCGGACGTCTGGCCATGCATGGCCGACGAAATTATCCCGGCCGGGGCGCGGGTCAAGGTACTTGCCATTGAAGGCAGCTTTTTGAAAGTCGGAAAAATTTGATGGAGTCCGCTATGGATGCTGGAATCATTTTCGTCATTGCATTAATAATTTTTGCGGTTGTCACCCTCGCCAAAGGCGTTCGCATTGTTCCCCAGGGCACAGAATGGATCGTGGAACGATTGGGAAAATACAGCGCCACGTTGTATCCGGGTCTCAACATCATCATTCCGTATATCGACCAGGTCGTCTACAAACTGGTAACCAAAGACATCATCCTCGATGTCCAGGAGCAGGAAGTTATCACCCGCGACAATGCGGTAATCCTGATCAATGCTATCGCCTTCATCAAGATCACTGATCCCATCAAGGCGGTGTATGGCGTAACGGACTTCTCCGAGGCGATCCGAAACATGATCATGACGACCTTGCGCTCTATAACCGGGGACATGGATCTTGATCAAGCGCTGACCAGTCGCGATTCCATCAAAGCTCAGCTGCGCGAAAGCATCGCCGATGAGGCCATCGACTGGGGGTTAACCGTCAAGTCAGTGGAGATACAGGATATTAAACCCTCGCCTTCGATGATCAAGGCGATGGAAGCGCAAGCCTCCGCCGAACGCGAGCGGAAAGCCATGGTCACCATGGCTGAAGGGACCAAGCAATCGACCATTCTGCAGGCCGAAGCACGCCTGGAGGCCGCCCGGCGCGATGCCGAAGCCCAGGTAACCCTGGCCGAAGCCAGCGCTGAAGCGATACGACGAGTCGCCGTAGCGATCGGCAGTGAGGATGCGCCAATGCGGTACATGCTCGGCGAACGCTATCTGGCGGCAATGGGCAAAATCGCCGAGTCGGCGAATGCTAAAACTATTGTGCTACCGGCAGATATCCAGGAGGCACTGGGCGGCATCCTGGGACGCTCGCGCCAATAGTGTAGTTGGCGGTGCCGGTGAAGCTCGCCTGGTCGATTGCCGGTAACATTCGCGTGTGGTACCAGAGTAATTTCCCCGGGTGCATTTTCAAAATAGTGTCCAATTACAGTAATTCTTGGTAACGTGACCCGGGCCTCATACGTAATTCGACAGGAGCTGGGCCGGTAGTTAAGTTACGCATTCAAGTAGCAAGAATGTCTGAAGAGTGGGTTAAAGAATAGAATTTATGCTTATTTCCTCTGAGCTGCATGCCTTGTTCCAGGTGATTATCGTGGATCTCGTGCTGGCCGGAGACAACGCTATCGTTGTCGGTTTGGTTGCAGCTTCAGTGCCGTTGGAGTATCGAAAAAAGGTTATTTTAATTGGCATTCTCGCGGCCACGATATTACGCATTTTATTTTCTTTTGTTGCCCTGCAGTTACTTGAAATTACTGGATTAATATTCGCTGGCGGCTTGCTGTTGATGTGGGTCGGCTGGAAGTTGTGGCGTGAAATACGAGATTCGCGGAAAAAAATTGACGACGATGCCCTCGGAAATTGTGCCGTCGCCAAACCAAAAACAGTTCGTGGGGCGGTGTTCCAGATTGTACTGGCCGACGTATCCATGTCGCTGGATAACGTGCTGGCCGTCGCTGGGGCCGCCAGGCATCACACCTGGGTACTGATTGTCGGGCTGACATTGTCCGTCGCACTGATGGCATGGGCATCCACCTTTATCGCCAATTTGCTCAGGAAGTATCATTGGATTGCGTACATCGGACTATTGGTGGTTTTTTACATCGCCGGAGCCATGATTTGGGAAGGCGCGCATCAGATGTACGGCCAAGTACAGGCAAAATGATCCGCATTGGAACAACCAGTGCCGCTACGTAACCGCTGGTTTGGCCGATGAAAGCCTTTTTTCTCAAGTATGTGGATGTGAGCACGGCCTGGAAAGCGGCACTGTTTCTCGGCGCAGTCGTTTACGCCATCAACTTTTCCCACGGCGCCATTGCGGCGATACCTGCCGCGTTGAAGCAGGCCGTTTACACCTTTTTAGCTTCAGGATTTATTGTAAGGTTGTGTGAAAATCTCATCACTCAGGTAAAACCCATGTTCGTGGCCTGGCCACTTGCCGTTCTGGTACCGTCCGCTGTCGCGGTTGGCTTGACCTATATTATGCATAGCCTGAAAGGGACACCTGAGCCATTTTATTCCACACTTCCCACCCTGCTAATTACCCCTCCAGCATTTGCGGTGTGGGCATGGAGATCCTTGAAGCAGGTTGCCGAGTGACAACTTTGACCCCGGCTATCGCGTCCATTACTATTCAGCGTGTTTGGCAACTGGTTTCCGGAAAAATTTATGAGTAGTGAATTACCCACTAAGATGGGCCCAATTTCCGCGCTGATCTTCGGCTCCCGCTGGATGCAACTACCCTTGTACCTGGGCCTGATAATTGCCCAGGGTGTTTACGTCATCCTGTTTATCAAAGAGCTGCTGCACTTGATTGGGGGCGCCACCACTCTCAGCGAGCAATTGATTATGCTCGCTGTATTAGGCTTGATCGACGTAGTCATGATTTCAAATTTGCTTGTTATGGTCATTGTCGGGGGCTATGAGACCTTCGTTTCCCGATTAAATTTACAAGGCCATCCCGATCAACCGGAATGGCTAAGTCACGTCAATGCCACAGTGCTAAAGGTGAAGTTGGCCATGGCCATCATCGGCATCAGCTCAATTCACCTGCTAAAAACGTTTATCGCTATTGGTACTCTCGGCTCGGAAGCGTCCAATTTCACCGAGGCCGGCGTTATGTGGCAGACCATTATCCATATTGTATTCATACTTTCAGCACTTGGCATCGCCTGGACGGATTACCTGATGTCACTGGTGCTGAAGGTGCCCAAGCCAGGACACTAGCGTTCAACAGTGATAGAGGTCATTTATGGATACCTCCACAATCGCGTTTCTCGTCATCGGAATTGTAGGGATTGCCGTTGTAGCAGTGGTGCTTCGATCCAAGGGTCAGGCAGCGAGCCGAAAGAAAGCCGCTGGCACGACTAAAACTCGCACTGCGGCTAAACCCAAGCCCCCGCAACAAAACCGCTATAAGGCTACATCCATAACCTGTGGTGAGAATTGCTGCGCAGCAGTTCAGGCCATTAAGGACAAACGATTTCTTGTCTTGGACAAAGACATACCACCTATTCCGCTGCCCAATTGCGATGCTAAAAAATGCACTTGCATTTACGCCCACCATGAGGATCGACGTGAGGAAGACAATGATCGCCGCGGACCGCGTGGTTTGAGGACAGATCTACATTCCCACGCCATGGAGGAGACGGAACGGCGCACCAAGCGAGGTCGCCGTAAAACTGACTGGGAATAGCGAGGTCGGTTCCGTGTAACTTCAACTGTAACTGCGCTAAAATTGCGGAAGCCCCCGCAGCCTGCAGAAGAGCTTCGAACACTCAATCTGTGAGTGAGTGGGTAGGTTTCATTGCGTTGGTAACAGAGGGAATTCGATCAAGTGAAAATACAACGGATGTTGATTATTAAAGTACACGCCATTCTGGCGTGTTTTTTTATGCCGATAGCGCTGGTCTATTTTATTAGCGGGGCACTGTACTCCTTTGACATCAAGGGAGATGTAGACAAGCAGGTGTTTACCATGACTCTTGATCGGCCATTCACTCCGGATCTTGCCCAGTTGTCAGGGTCTGTCAAAACGGCGCTGGATCAACACGAACTGTCGCTACCCGCCGGGAATCCGTCTATCACCAAGAAAAAGGAATCCTACGAATTTCGCTGGGGCGATTTGAAACGGCTGGTCGTAGCGCGGCCTACCGATAATCCGCTTGAGGTGGAGTTGGTTTATCGCCAGCGCAGCCCGCTGACTCAACTCATGCGCGTCCACAGGGCAGAGGCTGGTTCAATAATCAGGATATATTCATTGAGCATGGTCGTCTCGTTAATCCTTATTTTAGGTAGCGGCGTTTTTCTGGCCGTAGGAATACCCAAACTACCTCGAACGGCCCAGCTCGCGTTGTGGGCAGGGTCTATAGTGAAATTTTCATTCTTCGTTTTTCAGTAGATGAACATAATGATGCATGCAGTCACTGTGAGGGGTTGTGGT
>JANPDE010000105.1:0-26165 GCA_031431315.1 Haliea sp. | reverse complement strand
GTGTAATCAGATTGGTATGCACCAAGCCCGGGCACAACACAGAAACGCCCACGCCTTTGTCAGCGACTTCCATTATTAGCGCCTCAGACAAAGCCACCACCGCAAACTTGGTAGTGGTGTAGAGTCCTTCGGGCGGCCCGGAGATTAGGCCGCCCATGGATGCGGTGTTGACGATATGTCCCTCGCCCTGTTGCACGAGCAGGGGCAGGAACGCTTTCACACCGTGAATCACACCGTACAGATTCACATTGATGAGGTATTGCCAGTCTTTAATATCCGCATCGAGCATCAGGGCGCCGATCCAGACACCGGCGTTGTTACACAGCAAATGCACACCACCGAAGCGCTCCAGTGCAGCATCGCGCAGCGCTTCCACTGACGCCAGGCTAGACACATCGACGGTGCAGGCCATGGCCTGTTCCCCGATATCGGCGGCGACCGCCTGAGCCCTTTTTCCGTCAATATCAGCAACTACGACGCTCATACCGGCGCGCGCCGCAGCGCGCGCGATGCCCTCGCCAATACCCGAGCCGGCACCCGTAACCACAGCCACCTTGCCTTGCAGATCCTGCATCAGTTATCTCTCCATTTGTGTGTGGTTTACCGCACCGCTGCGCGCGTGGTAGAGGCACCGGTAAGGCCAAAACTACCTGCCATTAGAAAATACCGGGCAATAAAAAAGCCCGCCCTGATCACAGAGCGGGCTTTTAAATCGGGCGGGGCTTACACCGCTACGATATTTTCAGCCTGGGGACCTTTTTGGCCCTGGGTAACGGTGAACTCGACTTTCTGGCCTTCGGCCAGAGTCTTGAAACCTGAACCTGAGATAGCGCTAAAATGCGCAAATACATCAGGGCCAGATTCTTGTTCGATAAAGCCGAAGCCTTTAGTTTCGTTGAACCATTTAACAGTTCCGGTAACAGTAGCCATACATACTTCCTATTCTTTCAAAAGATAATTGACGCCTTGACTCGAAGGCAGGTTGTGCTTGAAGTGCGATTGCAATAGCTTATGAAAAACAGGGCGAGGTACTTACTGAGGGACTTCGAGATGGTATACATAAGAACTTTCTACTTACAAGCAGACGATAGTATATAGACCTCAGCGAGCAAGTCAAACGGAATATTCGAGGCTTCGGGCTGCATATACTGAGAAGGCAAGTGATGCAAATGCCACTGCGGGAAGTCTTTCGCGACCGCGGGTAATCACGAAGCGGCCGCCTTATTTCCCA
The DNA here is from genome assembly GCA_031431315.1 of Haliea sp. Lineage (GTDB taxonomy): Bacteria > Pseudomonadota > Gammaproteobacteria > Pseudomonadales > Halieaceae > Marimicrobium. The sequence goes on along the minus strand of JANPDE010000105.1, from coordinate 24,934 downwards.
GTTTGATATGCCTGTTCACGGCCATAGTGGGTTGACCACTGATGCCGGACTGAATGACATCGATTTTATTACCAGATTTTAAAAACTCTCTGGTTTGCTCTTCGATAGACTGTGATGTTTCCACCGCCGCCGGTTGCTTTCTCTTGGCTGGCGCTCTCGTGGGTTTGCGTGCCATAGTGTTCTGACCTTTATCAAAGAGCGGAACCGGCCATTATACACAAGATCGGCCTCAAGGGTGGGAAAACTACTCTACCAGGCGATTCACTGACCACCTCCGCCGATCCCCGTTGTTCTGTGTACCTTTCCTATCCTATCCTACAATGGGCATAGTGACACGATCCTGATTTCATGCCACCATCGTGCTTCGCTCAAGGATCGATTCGGGAATCACGTGACCACATTAAAATCTACGCAGGCCTTTTTTGCCGCGATCTGCGCACTCCTGTTCACTTCTCTCGCATGCGCATCGGTGGTCAATGTAGAGAACTACGGATATCCTATCACTGATCGCTTTGAGGCCACTGTTATAGGCACGCCGATAGAATTCGAAGCCCAGTTGCCAACGACTATACCGTTTAAAGAAAGACGCATTACGATATTCCCTGACCGTGCTACACCGGACGTGTTTTTTTACGGCAGTGAACTACTCTACTCCGTCGCCCTGCAGAAACACGATGCACCCTTGATATTCCTCATCGCAGGAACCGGCGCCGCACACAACGGCAGTAAGAACAAGAACATGGCCAGGGCGTTTTATCAGGCTGGCTTTCACGTCGTTTCTATTTCCTCTCCCACCTTTAACAATTTTGTGACCGCCGCCTCCAAAACCGGCGTGGTAGGTCATGCTGAAAACGATGCAGAGGATCTGTACCGTGTGATGGAAATGATCTGGGCAGAACTCAAGACGGACATCACTGCCACATCCTTCAATCTGACCGGGTATAGTCTGGGAGGCTTCAACGCTGCTTTCGTCTCGAAGCTGGACGAAGATCGCCAGTCTTTCAATTTTAAGCGAGTGCTGCTAATCAATCCGCCGGTATCCATTTACAATTCCATTTCACTACTGGATCGCATGAGTCAGAACATCCCTGGCGGCGTGGACAATTTTGACAAGTTCGTTGACGATCTCATTCACGCTTATACCAGTGTATACAAGGAGTCCACGGACGCTGTTGGCGACGACTTCCTCTACAAAGCCTACAAAGCGCTCGACTTGAAAAACGAGCAGCTGGCCGCCCTGATTGGCACTTCATTTCGCATCTCATCGGCTTCCCTGGTATTCACTTCTGATGTCATGACTGACTACGGCTACATCAAACCCAAGGGCCTACCACTGAACCGATACAGCGACCTCAGCGAATACAACGATGTCGCTGTGCGACTGGGATTTACTGATTATTATCATGAGTTTTTTTACCCTTACTATCAGTCGGACTATCCTGGCATTACCCGCGAGGAATTTATCGCTGCGATCAGCCTGAAGGGCATCGCCGATTACCTACGTACCGCGACAAAGATTACGGTAATGCACAATGCTGACGACGTCATCCTCGAGCCCGGTGAAATCAATTTCTTTCGCGACGTGTTTGGCGACAGGGCCACGATCTATCCCCGTGGCGGCCATTGCGGCAATATGAATTACCGTGACAACGTTGCCCACATGATTGCCACATTCACCGAAGGAGGGGCTCAGTGATGTCACAGTTCCTTCTACGTATCTCGATTCTGGTTGTGACAATAGTGCTCAGCGCTTGCAGTAGCGGCCCGACTCCTCAGCCGCAAGCAGCCGACTACCCGGAGCCAGTGTTCATCGCCAAGAGAGTGCTACCCCCCAATCATGCCGACATCACATGGGTTTACGATCCATGGGAGCCAATGAACAGGCGTATCTATATTTTCAACTATCACTTCGATCAAATAGTATTCCTGCCTGTGGTGCGTGGTTATGAGACTGTAGTGCCAGGCGTCGCGCGCACCGGTGTGCACAACTTCTTCAATAACTTTGAAGATGTGACCACGATGCTCAACTCCGTCCTGCAACTCAGCCCGAATAAGTTTTTGCAGAGCACCGGGCGCGTTGTCGTCAATAGCACAGTCGGTTTGTTCGGGGTGTTGGATGTCGCCAGCGAAATGCAGATTCCTCGGCCAGAAGAAGACTTTGGCCAAACACTGGGCTACTGGGGTACTGGCCAAGGACCCTTCCTCGTTATTCCCTTCCTGGGACCTTCGAATCTACGCGACGGCTTAGGCAAGCTACCTGACTTCTATGTTCAGAGCACTGTTAAGGACGAGGTTTTGTCCGATTCAGTCAATTTAGGGGCGACAATACTTTCCCCAATTGACACTCGGGCCAATACTGCCTTTTTTTACTATCAAAATGGTTCGGCGTTCGAGTATGAAATGGTGCGATGGCTTTTCTCCACCAAACGTGAACTGGATGTTATCCAATAATAGCGGGGACCAAAGTGATTCGGCTTCTATTCATAACCTGTTTTGTCTTCGCTCTAGCACTGTCTGGTACAGCGCAATCGGCTGAAGCCATTAAGATCGGCACAACTCAATCACTCACTGGGCACTATAGTGAGTTCGGGATCGAGCAATTGCGTGGCTTGCAGATGTGGGCGGCGGATGTCAATGCTCGCGGGGAGCTACTGGGCCGGCCAGTAGAGGTTGTTCACTACGACGACGGCTCCCGAGATGCTGGCAGTGTGGCGGGCTTTGAAAAGTTGTTAACGAGAGATCAGGTGGATTTTCTGGTTGGTCCCTACTCGTCTTCGCTCACCCTAGAGGCGAGCCTCGTAGCGGAGAAATACAACACCCCCATGATATCCACCGCCGCTTCAGCCGAGGAAATCTGGAGTCGGGGTCTGAAAAATATTTTTGGCGCTGATACGCCTGTCGACGACTACCTCAATAGTCTGCATATCGCCACAGATGCGGGCGCCAAAACCATCGCCCTGATTTACGCCCGCACCGAGTTCGGTGAGGAGCTGGCGGCGAGTACACGAAAGAAAATGGAAAAGCATGGGCTCAAGCTCGTGCTGGATGAGGGCTATGCACCCGAACAGCGTGACTTCGCTAAGCTGGCAAAGCGCTTAGGAAAGGTTGACGCTGACGTGGTCTTTGGCATCTCTTATCTGGATGACTCCATAGCGATAGTGCGTGCCCTTAAGACGGAGGGAGTAAAACCTAAAATGTTGGGCTTCACCGTGGGGCCAGGACTGCGCGAATTCGGTGATCAGCTCGGCAACGATGCAGAAGGTGTAGTGGGTGTGGTGCAGTGGCTGCGGGGCTCGCATCAGCCTGGGGCACAAGATTTTGCGTATCGCTTTGAGCAACTCTACGGCTACAGTCCCGGAAGTTACGCGGTTCTAGGCTATAGCGCCGGCGAGATACTGGAAGCCGCGGTGCGTCTGGCAGGCACCACAGACCATGACGCAGTGCGGGAGCAACTGAGGGCCATGTACTTCCGCGCGCTGGTGGGCGCCTATCAAGTCGATGAGACTGGCCGCCAAAAGGACCGTCGCAATTATGTATTACAGTGGCAGAACGATCATCGTGTTGTGGTGGCACCGGAAGAGATCGCCCGGAATGCGCTGATTTACCCTTTGCCCTAAGCAAGCTTGCATTGATCGACAAGTAGACAATCCAATTTACGCCTTGGGCTTTCATTCGCGCCACGTCATGGCATAGTGCTGTCATGAACCCGGAGCGATACATCAAAAGGGAAGTGGTCCGCCGCTTCGATGGGGGGGCGAAGCGAACTCTGGTTTTACAGAAAGCAGCGTTAGGCAGAACCTGGAAGTTGTAAGGGACGCTATAGAGCGGCGAGGAATTGACTGTACTCCTGCAGCGTCAATCGTGACCGAGCCGAGCGATAAACCTTAGGTCGATACGATTCACCCTCTAGTCGATACCATTCCCCCTCTAAAAGAACACAGAAAAAACAAAAACAGAGTAGGCAAATGGCATCTCGCGCCTCCTGGTTCGGATTGATCGTTACTTCGATTTCTAGTGAGGTACTGTAAAAAAATACTGGCAACAAAAACCCGCCAGAGCGGGTTTACAAATTCAGTGACTGTGAGTGATGCGGGGTTATGATGAATTGGTCGGGACGGCAGGATTTGAACCTGCGACCACTTGACCCCCAGTCAAGTGCGCTACCAGGCTGCGCTACGCCCCGAGATCGCTTGATTTGTGAGCGCGGAATTATACTCAATACCGCGTTTGATACAAAGGCTATTTAGAGGGCGCGAGCACTTTGAGGACGTCTTCCAACGCTTCGATGGTCTCCTGGATTACAGCCCGCAGCTCGTCCGAAATGGAGCTTTTTCCATTTTCATCCGTCATCCGCTGCCTGGCGCCACCGATGGTGTAACCCTGGTCGTACAACAGGCCCCGAATCTGCCTGATCGTGAGAACGTCTTCACGCTGGTAGTAACGTCGATTGCCACGGCGCTTGACGGGTTTTAACTGAGGAAACTCCTGTTCCCAATAGCGCAGTACGTGAGGCTTAACTGCGCAAAGCTCGCTCACTTCACCAATAGTGAAGTAGCGTTTACCGGGAATCGCGGGTAATTCATTGTTGTGGGTCGGTTCCAACATATTCTTCTACTCGGGCTTTGAGCTTCTGACCAGGTCTGAAGGTAACAACCCTGCGGGCGGAGATGGGAATTTCCTCACCGGTTTTGGGGTTGCGACCGGGACGCTGGCTCTTATCTCGCAAATCGAAGTTACCAAAACCGGACAACTTCACCTGTTCATTATTCTCGAGGCAACCACGAATCTCCTCGAAGAACAATTCAACAATCTCCTTGGCTTCCCGTTTGTTGAGCCCAAGCTCTTCAAACAGGCGTTCAGCCATCTCGGATTTTGTTAGAGCAACCATCTTCCCATGTACCTAATTCCTAAGCTCAGCGTTATAGTTTTTTTCCAATAGATCAATGACTTGACCTACGGCCAGATTGACATCCTGGTCACTAAGAGTGCGTGATTGATCGCGGAATGTCAAACCCAGTGCCAGACTTTTTCTTTTAGGATCAATACCTTTGCCCGTATAGACATCAAAAAGCCTTAAGTCTGTCAGGTAAGTGCCAGCGGCCCCTCTTACATCCTCCATTAACTTCGCAGCCAAAACTGATTTGTCGACAACTACAGCAATATCGCGCCGAACTTCGGGGAATCTGGACAAATCCTTACAGGCAGGAATCGTCCCCTCCAGCAGCACAGCCAGATCGATTTCACAGAGATAGAGCGGCGAATCAAGTCCTAGGTCGCCTCCGACCGTAGGATGCAACGTACCGATGTAGCCCACCATCTGCCCCTTTCGGGTTAGCCTGGCGCTCTGTCCCGGATGAAATGCCGGCCGTGAACATACCTCGAATGCAAAGTCTGCCGATTGACGTGTCAAAACCAGCAGGCTCTCCAGATCGCCCTTTAGATCGAAAAAATCCGTGCCATCAGCCAGAACCGACCAGGACTCCGCATAGCGTTGCCCGGTACACACCATGGCCAGTGTCGACACCTGGCGCAATCCAGAGCTCCCGGGAACAAATCGCAGGCCCGTCTCAAACAACCGCACCCGAGGCTGCTGGCGATTCGTGTTATGCAAGACGGCACTGACCAGACCCGGCAACAGGCTGGTGCGCATTACCGACATATCAGTAGACATCGGATTGCGCAGTGTTACCGGTGCCTGCTCTGGGTCAAATACCTTCTGCAGTTCGGGATTTACAAAACTGTAAGTGATCGCCTCTCGATACCCTCTGGCACTGAGATGGCGACGCAAATAACGCAGAGACAACTCTGCTTCCGGTCTGGCCGGTATCACCAGATCGGCGCGGATACGCGTTACCGGCAACCGATTGTAGCCGTATACACGCGCCAACTCCTCCAACAGATCCGCCTCAATGGCGATATCGAATCGCCAGCTGGGAACCGAACAAATCCAGCCATCCTTTGTAGCAGTTACAACCAGACCCAGGCCGAAGAGAATACGCTCCACCTCACTGGCGGCCATTGCGAAACCCAACACTTTCTCAATACGGGCTGCTCGCAGGGTGACATCGGAGCGCACCGGCAGATGCTCATTTGAGACAACCTCATGAATCGGACCCACCTCGCCACCCACTATATCTACCAGCATTTGGGTGGCGCGTTCCATTGCCTCGACCTGCAGTCGGAAATCCACGCCACGCTCGAAGCGATGCGAAGAGTCTGTGTGCAGGCCATACGACCGCGCCTTTCCCGCCAGCGGATTGGGCGCGAAGAAAGCCGCTTCCAGAAAAATATCCCTCGTCGAGGCAGTGACCGCAGACTGTTTGCCGCCCATGATGCCGGCGATGGCGAGCGGTCCCTCATGATCAGCAATCACTAGCGTATCCGGACGCAATGCAATGTTTTGTCCATCCAGCAATTCGATAGATTCGCCGGGCGCCGCCAGGCGTACCTCTATGCCTCCCCGCAGTTTACCGAGGTCAAACGCATGCATGGGCTGGCCTAGTTCGAGCAGCAGAAAGTTAGTCACATCCACCACGGCGTCTATCGAGCGCAGTCCACAGCGTCGCAGCCGCTCTTGCAGCCAGACGGGGCTGGGGCGAGATACGTCCACACCCTCGATAACACGCCCGACATACCGAGGACAACACTCGCCTGCGGGCACTCCAACGGAAAAAATAGTTGTCGTGGTCACCGGAGCGCTGGCAATAGCCGGTGTATTGACGGCAAGCTTGTTTAGCAACCCCACTTCGCGAGCGATTCCAGCGATACCCAGACAATCCGCGCGATTCGGTGTGACACTGATTTCGATAACGCGGTCATTGAGACCCAAATAACTCCTCAGGTCGGCACCGAGGGGTGCATCAGGCGCAAGCTCCATCAACCCATCGGAGACTTCCGACAATCCCAGTTCCTGTTCCGCACAGAGCATACCGTGCGACTCCACTCCACGCAGCTTGGCACGAGCGATTCTCAAATTGCCTGGGAGTTCGGCGCCCACCTGCGCAAAGGGAACCTTCAGGCCAACCCGCGCATTGGCTGCGCCACACACAACCTGAACGGTGTCGTTGCCACTGCTGACCTGGCAGATACGGAGCTTGTCTGCAGTCGGATGCTGTTCAACACTGAGGATTTGCGCTACGACCACACCGCTGAACATTTCGGCGACCGGGTCGATGGCATCAACTTCCAGACCAGCCATGGTAATCTGATGTGCCAGTTCCTCTGTACTCAATGCCGGTGAGACCCACTCGCGCAACCATTGTTCGCTGAATTTCACTACTAATCTCTCCCCTAGAACTGTTCGAGAAAACGCAGGTCATTGTCAAAGAACAGGCGTAGGTCATTCACCCCGTAACGCAACATAGCGAGGCGTTCTACGCCCATACCAAAGGCGAAACCGGAAAATTTCTCCGTGTCAATTCCTGAAAACTCAAAAACTTTGGGGTGCACCATGCCGCAGCCCATGACTTCGATCCAACCGGTCTGGCTGCAAACCCGACAACCCTGGCCTGCGCAGTTTCCACACTGGATGTCCACCTCAGCAGAGGGTTCAGTGAAGGGAAAGTACGATGGTCGAAACCGAACCGCGAGTTCACGCTCAAAAAATGCGTGCAGGAAGTCCTCTATGAGACCTTTGAGATCTGCAAAACTGGAATGTTCGTCAATCAGCAGCCCTTCTACCTGATGAAACATGGGACTATGCGTCAGATCTGAATCGCAGCGATAGACCCGACCAGGGCAAATGATGCGCAGCGGCGGTTTCTGGCTCTCCATCACACGTACCTGCACGGGTGAAGTGTGAGTGCGCAATACAGTGTGATCATCCACGTAAAATGTATCGTGCATGGCGCGTGCCGGATGATGTGCCGGTATATTGAGCGCTTCAAAGTTATGGTAGTCGTCTTCGATTTCGGGCCCTTCTATCACCTCAAAACCAATGGCGGAGAAGAAGTCTTCCATGCGCTCGATAGTGCGTGTCACGGGGTGCATGCCACCGGTGGACTGACCACGCCCCGGAAGGGTCACATCGATGGTTTCCTGTTCAAGCTTCCTGCTTACCGATGTGGCATCAAGCGCTATTTTGCGCACGCCCATCAGATCCTGCAGTTCCTGTTTAACTGTATTTATCAGCGCCCCCACGCTCGGACGAACTTCCGCAGATAAATCAGCCAGCCCCTTGAGTAGGCTGGTAATGTGGCCTTTTTTTCCGAGGTAATCCACACGCAATCGTTCCAGCGTGGCGCTATCCTCCGCTGCAGCTATTGCGACTCTGGCCTCATTGGCGAGCGCTTCGAGATTTTCCATTTAATTGATCTCTGATCTGATTCTTCTACCGTACTGTGCACACTGACCCCAAAAAAACAAAAAGGGAAAGAGCAGCGCCCTTTCCCTTTTTGGATTACATGTAGCCAGCGAACCGCGGGGCTGCCATCAGCCTGGGCGGTGGGGGTGGGCTTAGGCCAAAGCAGCCTTCGCTTGCTCCACGATCGCTGCAAAACCAGGTTTGTCATGCACTGCCAGATCAGCCAATACGCGGCGATCCAGACCGATCTCAGCCTTCTTTAGACCATTGATCAAGCGGCTGTAGCTCAAGCCATTAGTGCGCGACTGGGCATTGATACGAGTGATCCACAATGCACGGAACTGGCGCTTGCGCTGACGACGGTCACGGTAAGCATACTGGCCCGCCTTGGTAACTGCCTGTTTGGCCACCCGGAAAATACGGCTGCGAGCCCCGTAATAACCCTTGGCCTGTTTCAGTATTTTCTTGTGACGGCGATGCGCCACGACACCACGTTTTACATGAGGCATAGTCTTCTCCTATTCGTTAATAGATAACCTAGCGCGCCCGCAACATGCGGTCTACCAGCACCTTGTCGTTAGCGTGGATCATTGAAGTCCCACGTAACTGGCGCTTTCGCTTGGTTGTCATTTTCGTCAGGATATGACTCTTGTTGGCGCTTTTGCGCTTATATCCGCCGGCAGTCTTCTTAAACCGCTTGGCGGCCCCACTGTGAATTTTTGCTTTAGGCATAATCAAATACTCCGCATTTGAAAGTTCATATTTAAAGAAACCAGGGCATTCACAGGCCGCTAGTTCTTCCGCTTGGGGGCGATAACCATAGTGAGTTGCCGGCCTTCCATTTTCGGAAATTGCTCGACAGCTCCCAACTGGGCCAGATCAGCTTCTACTCGCTTGAGCAGTTCCATGCCAATTTCCTGGTGAGCCATTTCACGTCCACGATAGCGCAGCGTGACTTTGGCCTTATCGCCATTTTCAAGGAAACGGACCAGGTTGCGTAGTTTTACCTGGTAATCTCCTTCCTCCGTCCCTGGACGAAACTTCATTTCTTTAATCTGTGTCCGCTTTTGTTTCTTTCTCTGAGCGGCTTTCTGCTTCTTTATCTCAAAGACATATTTGCCGTAATCCATCAGTTTACAAACTACGGGGTCTGAATCGGCGATCTGCACAAGATCCATAGTTGCCGCTTCGGCCGCCGCCAATGCCTCTTTCAGTGAGACAATTCCTATCTGTTCGCCCTCGGCCCCCACCAGGCGAACAGGGTCCGCCGTGATCTGATCATTTATGACCGCCTTCTTACTGGCTTTGCCGCTATCTTTCTTAATGCTGACTCTCCAATACAATGCGGCCGCGACATGCAACATCGTCAGCGAGACACGCGATAAACGCGTCGAGATCCATGGATCCCAAGTCCTCACCACGACGGGCACGCACGGCCACAGTCTGTGATTCCACTTCTTTATCCCCGACCACTAACAAGTAGGGGACCTTCTGAATTGTGTGCTCGCGGATTTTAAAGCCGATTTTCTCATTTCTCAAGTCCGAAACGACCCGAAAGCCATTGTTTTTCAAGGACTCTTCCACTTTTTGGGCATATTCGGCCTGTTTGTCAGTGATATTGAGTACCACCGCTTGCGTAGGGGCCAGCCAGGCGGGGAAAATTCCCTCGTAGTGTTCTATTAAAATTCCGATAAATCTTTCAAATGAACCCAGGACTGCGCGATGCAACATGACGGGTACCTGTCGGCTACCGTCTTCCGCGACATACTGGGCGTCAAGACGTCCAGGCATCGAAAAATCAACCTGGATGGTACCCAACTGCCAGACCCGGCCAATGCAGTCCTTCAGCGAGAACTCAATTTTGGGGCCATAAAAAGCGCCCTCCCCCGGCAGCTCCTTCCATGGGAGATTATGTGCGTCCAACGCATCGGCCAGAGCCTTCTCCGCGCGATCCCAGTCCGCATCGGTGCCGACACGCTGGTGGGGCCGGGTAGAAAGCCGGTAAATAACTTCTCTGAAACCAAAATCCTCATACACCGTATGCAGAAAATCAATAAAGCTCGAGACCTCCGGTTGAATCTGCGCTTCGGTGCAGAAGATATGGGCATCATCCTGCACAAAACCCCTAACCCGCATAATGCCGTGTAGCGAACCGGACGGCTCATTGCGGTGGCAGGAACCGAATTCCGCCAGACGCAAGGGCAGGTCGCGATAGGACTTCAGCCCCTGGTTGAATATCTGCACATGACAGGGGCAATTCATGGGTTTTACCGCAAAGTCCCGATCCTCAGACTTGAGCATAAACATATCGTCGCCGAACTTGTCGGCATGGCCAGATTTTTTCCACAGGGACATATCCACTAACTGGGGCGTCCTGACCTCCTGATAGCCATTATCCTGTTGGGCGCGGCGCATGTACTGTTCAATGGTCTGATAAATGCTCCAACCCGCGGGATGCCAGAACACCATACCCGGCGCCTCTTCCTGTGTATGGAACAGGCCCAGTTTCTTGGCGATCTTGCGGTGATCGCGCTTTTCCGCTTCCTCAATACGGGTAAGGTACTGCTTCAGCTGCTTTTTATTAGCCCATGCAGTGCCATAAATTCGCTGCAACATTTCGTTACTGGAGTCCCCACGCCAGTAGGCGCCTGCCACTTTGGTCAGCTTGAAGGCCTTAAGTTTACCTGTACTGGGAACATGGGGACCGCGGCATAAATCACCCCAGGCACCCTGTGTATACATCGAAATTTCTTCCCCTGCTGGCAAACCTTCGATGATTTGCACCTTGTAGTTTTCGCCCAAATTGCGGAATCTTTTGATCGCGCTTTCCCGGCTCATCACCACTCGCTGGACAGGAATATCCTGCGTCGCAAGTTCTTCCATTCTCTGCTCGATCTTCTCAAGGTCCTGGGGCGTAAAATTGTGTCCAGTGGCAAAATCGTAGTAGAAACCGTCCTCAATCACCGGACCTATGGTGACCTGCACACCTGGAAACAACTCCTGGGTCGCCATTGCCAGCAAATGGGCAGTTGAATGACGAATGATCGCCAGGCCAGCGTCATCCTGGTCTGTGATGATCGCAATCGCCGCATCGCGCTCTACGACGAAGGAAGTATCCACGTCCCGGCCATCGATCACCGCGCCCAGCGCGGCTTTGGCCAGGCCGGGTCCGATATTGGCGGCGATTTCGTGCACGGATACCGGTTGCAGAAAAGTTCGTTGGCTGCCGTCTGGCAATGTAATTACAGGCATGAGCCTTCCTTGTATCAGTGGTGGCCCCCACTAAAGGCCACGTGATTTAGCTTAACATATTGATTTTATTAAAATCGCCATGTAACTTGCCATTGCGATGGCAGTGCAGAACACATCGGGTATCACCCCGATTTGGGGCCGCGATGATGCCCGATTGGGCGATAAAATGCTATAGCGATGGGGCAACTTACCATTCTTCGACCCGTCGCAACTGTGGCGACGTTCGCTGATGAGACACAAATAAAACCCATCTGTTGTGACGCTGCGATTCAGTCGATTTTCGGGGGTGACGCGGCTATTAACTCCTTGCGCTTCAACTGTCGAAACCCTTTTACCTTCAATGCAGCGATTGCTCTCCCTCGCGAACCGTAGCTTCCGCGGCGGACCGTCTGTCCCGTTTCATCGTAAACAACTACGTATCCCCCTGGCAGCAGAAGGGCCCATTCCTGCCAGATTGAGCCATGCTGACGAAGCCACCATTTTTTCACGGCTTGCTTCTGGCCCGTCAACCATTTCAGCATACTGAAGCGTCCGACTCACACACAATCGTACAATTCCAAACCCCAACTACTAGCGGACACACACCTGGCAGACCGTTCTCAATATGTGTCGACATCGCGTATAGCATCATTTGAAGTAATTTTTTACAGCCTTACACGTCCATGGGCGCCTGAATCTTATTTTTTGTATTTTTCAAGCTGATTCAGCCGTACCAGTGTGATTCAGGCGCACGGTGCTTGTCAACGCGAACTCGCTGTCTGGGTGATTCGGCGGTCAGTGGATTTGGTGCCGCCAGGGTGCTGCTACGGGATTAACGCAAAAAGGCCAGTTGCCTGATTTCCGCCAATTGATCGCGCAGGGCCGCTGCGTCCTCAAACTCCAGATTTTTTGCATGCTCATGCATCCGGGCCTCCAGTTGCCTGAGTTTGCGGGACAGCGCGGCGGGGGCCAAACTGGCAATGTCAGCACTGTATGCCGCCCTGGATTCCGCCACCTTTCTGGCCTTGTCCTTACCTCTCGTCGGCATGCGCCGGGCACCTTCCATGATGTCCTGCACCGACTTTTCAACGCCAATGGGTGTGATGTTGTAGAGTTTATTGTGGACAATCTGCTTGTCCCGACGACGGTCGGTTTCCGCCATGGCTCGCTCCATAGAACCGGTCACCCTGTCGGCATAGAGAATCGCTCTGCCATTGAGGTGGCGGGCGGCGCGCCCCATAGTCTGTATCAGCGAACGCTCGGAACGCAAAAAGCCCTCCTTGTCAGCATCCAGGATCGCGACCAGCGACACCTCAGGCATATCCAGCCCTTCACGCAGAAGGTTGATACCAACCAGAACGTCAAACACGCCCAAACGAAGGTCGCGAATAATTTCCACCCGCTCCACGGTTTCTATGTCTGAATGGAGGTAGCGCACTCGCACGCCGTGCTCGCCCAGGTATTCCGTGAGGTCCTCGGCCATGCGTTTGGTCAAGGTGGTGACGAGCACCCGTTCGCCCCGTTCAACCACGATGCGTATCTCGCCCAACAGGTCATCTACTTGCGTTCTAGCTGGGCGCACCTCCACCAGAGGGTCCACCAGACCAGTGGGGCGCACCACTTGCTCCACCGTGCGTCCTGCCTTCTGCGCTTCGTAGGGTCCGGGTGTCGCAGAGACAAAAACCAGCTGCGGCACCATTTGCTCCCACTCCTCAAAGCGCAGGGGGCGATTGTCCAGCGCGGAAGGCAAACGAAAACCGTACTCGACCAGTGTCTCCTTGCGCGAGCGGTCGCCCTTATACATGGCTCCAATCTGGGGAATACTGGCATGGGACTCATCCACGATCACCAGTGCATTGGGCGGCAGGTATTCGAACAAAGTGGGTGGCGGCTCTCCCGGCGCCCGTCCGGACAGGTAGCGCGAGTAGTTTTCAATACCATTGCAGTACCCGAGCTCACGGATCATCTCCATGTCATAGCGTGTGCGCTGTTCGAGCCGCTGGGCCTCAACCAGCTTGTTGTTAGCCCTGAATTGCTTGAGCCTTTCACCCAGCTCTTCCTCGATATGGACCACCGCATCCAGCATGACTTCCCTGGGAGTGACGTAATGGCTCTTGGGGAAAATGGTCACTCGAGGCACCTTGCTTTCCACTACGCCAGTCAGTGGATCAAACCAACTGACCTGCTCGACTTCCTGGTCATACAACTCTATCCGCACTGCATCACGTTCTGAATCGGCGGGAAAGATGTCGATAACATCACCACGCACCCGGTAGGTGCCGCGCCGGAAATCCACATCGTTGCGTGTGTACTGTAGCTCCGCCAGTTGGCGCAGTATGTCACGCTGGTCAACTATCTCGCCCCGAGACAAGTGGATCAACATTTTGAAATAGGACTTGGGATCGCCAAGGCCATAAATGGCCGAGACAGTAGCCACCACGAGGCAGTCGCTGCGCTCTAACAGGGCTTTGGTAGCCGAGAGTCGCATCTGCTCGATGTGTTCGTTCACAGAGGCGTCTTTCTCGATATACGTATCAGACGATGGGACATAGGCCTCCGGCTGGTAATAATCGTAGTAGGAGACGAAATATTCGATTGCGTTGTTGGGGAAGAATTCCTTGAACTCACCGTACAATTGCGCAGCGAGCGTCTTGTTGTGTGCCATCACGATCGTCGTCCGCTGCAGCTGCTCAACGACATGCGCCATGGTGAACGTTTTCCCCGAACCCGTAACGCCCAACAAGGTCTGCGCAGCCAGCCCAGCCCGTGCCCCTTCGACTAACTGCCGGATCGCCTCCGGTTGGTCCCCGGCGGGCTGGAAGTGAGATTCAACCTTGAAGCGCTTGGACACTTAGTGTCTACCCGAGTGTGCCGAAAACAGCCCTTTATTATCATCCACCTAACACTGAAATGCAGCACGTATTCGACACCCCTGTGGAAGCCGGAATTAGCGGTTGACCGAGGACCGGTCCATCATTAATATACGCGGCCTCTGGTTAACGCCATTCCGCCTTAGCTCAGTTGGTAGAGCAATTGACTGTTAATCAATGGGTCGCTGGTTCGAGCCCAGCAGGCGGAGCCATTTTAGGTATGACTACTAAGGGGTTGCAGTGATGCAGCCCCTTTTTATTTGTACTTCGCGTGATTATTAGGCGAATCTCCAGGTACTGCCGTAGTCACACTTGGGGGCTGTGCAATGAGAAAAGCGGTTTTAGTCCCGGCCTTCGTGGCGATACTGGTCGCGGAGATTGTCGCGACGGGCGCTCAAGCCCAGCCTCCCAATGTACCGGCGTCTCCCACCGGATTCCATTTTCCATTGATGAATCCGCGGCACGAAAATATGCAGCGGTTGCTGATCAACGCGATGGGCTACCTGGATCCCAAGCACGGTCTGGTCGATCCGGCTTCTGGATACCCGGTGGAAGGCTGGAACCACGATCCGGAACGCGGACTCTATCTGCGCTCGTTTACACAACTCACGGCCATCGGAGAGCGACTTGAACTCCTGGCCAATATCGCGGCGGGTTTTGCAGATAATCCGTATATTTCGCGTGCGGAGGCTCTCGATCAACTGGAATTGATGGTCGCTAGCCTACTGGCGGATCAATCCAATCCGCAAGTTAGCACCGCGGGTCTGCTTGGGAATTTTCTCGGCTTTGCTGCGACAACGCGCATCGGACCTCTGAGCGAGGAGGTCGAAATGCGGAAGTTTGTCGATGAATTCGGCGAGAATCAGGGTACCGAAATTTGGGCTGCGCTTATTGCCCGCAGATGGATAGTCCCCCAACAGGACGGCTCGTTTGCCAAGATTCCGCGTAAAGGCGATTACGGCGACAAATTTTTCACTGGTGAACTGGCTCCATTCGCACAGCGCGATACCACCGCCAAAATTATGGCCATACTGGACTCTCGGGTGGC
The DNA here is from genome assembly GCA_031431315.1 of Haliea sp. GTDB lineage: Bacteria > Pseudomonadota > Gammaproteobacteria > Pseudomonadales > Halieaceae > Marimicrobium. Next base: position 9,483 of record JANPDE010000105.1, on the reverse strand, counting down.
GCAGATCGTCTTCGGCGACAACGCCAATCTGACCGCATCGGCAGCCAAGGCGGTCGGCGCACTGCTACATCCCTCCCTACAAGACGAACCGGCAGCAATACGGCTGCGCGCAGAGCTTGAGCAGTTTATCGCTCGGCAGGCAGAAGGCTACCGACAGCTCTACGATGAAAAATCAGACTCGTTCTATTTCGGTTGGAATGCGACACAAGGCAAACATACCGGATGGGAAGACAGTAACGGCAAGTGGATCGTCGGGCACATGGATTATTTGGTCAACGAGTTCCGCGGCCCATTGATGTTTGTGGTGCAGCGCTTCGGATTGCCGAGCGCCGCGATCCGGCACAGCGGAGTCAAGATTAAGCCATACCGTATGGCAAATGGCGGCGATGTCTACACATTGGCAACATGGAATGGCTCGGCCTTCGAATCACTGGGCCTCTCATTGTTCATGCGGGAACTGGATGCACCGGGCTGGAGGGAAACATTGGAGAATTCTGTCGATATCGAACTCGATTTCTCGACCCGGAATAATCTGCCCGGCTTCCTGAGCGAGGCTTACAGTGGCAACGGTGTGGAATACACCGGCAACATCGGCATCCCGTATGTCGCTATAACCACTCAACCGCGTATCACAGACGCGCCTTCTCTGTATTCCCTGGGTGCGGCCTACTCAATCAGGCCGGATAAAATCGAACGCTTTATTGGGGAAAACCACAAACAGATTGAGAGTCTATTCACCGATCATGGCCCGTGGGAAGGGTTCAATACCACCCAGGACAGGGCGATAGAGTTTCAAACCACGGCACACACTTTGGCGCTAATTCTCGGAGGCATCGGTGCTTCCGAGCAAAATATGCAACGTTACCTGGCATGGAAAGGCGTAGGCCCATATATGTACAGCCAAGGCGCACAATCTATAGAATTTGATTTCCTGGGTCAGCTTGTGCAGTGGATTCCATGGAGTCCAACCAAAGATCCAATACAAGTAACACGCAGGGAAGATAGCGTGCGAATCAGCGCAGACCCTGTACGCAATGGCGCGATCACCGTCAAATTATCGAGTGAGCAACGTGTTAATTTATCCAACGGTGCGCTATTGATCCGCTACCGTGCGGCCCATCCATTCGATGTTGCGATAACCTTGGAGGGCGGCCCGAGCGTAATCCCGAATGAAATTTTCACTCGCTTTGATCGCGCAGACGCAGAACACAACATCCGGATTCCGATGCCGGCAACGCCGGGGCTGGAAACTGTCACTGCACTGGTTTTTCGCTTCGGCGACGAATATGCCCCGTTGCCAGTGGATTTAACCGTCACTGGTTTCAAGTTTATTCCTGCCCGGTAACCTTTATTTCCTCGCCACGCCATACCACGGACTGCAGGTGCGGCCATACATCGCCACGTTTCGCCCATTCAGCAATGTGCATATCGCCATCGCGAAATTCCAGGCCCAGCAACTCCCTGGCCGCTATCAGCATGCGTGCAGCTGAACCTGTGTACCAGCTCCAGCCGCCCCGGCCTCCATAACCATGACCTGCGTACACATCTGCAGCCTGCTGGTGCGGCTCTAACCCATAGTTGAGCCATCGCTCTGGCACTGTGTGAGTTAGGGGAGAAATCTTGTGCCAAACCACCCCGGCATGGTCGCGCCATGCCTTTGCAGAGTCAGTATCTCCCTGTTCTGCCAGACTTGCAGCAAGTTGCAGCGCGGCATCTACCAGCCAGGAACTACCGTGGGAATATTGCGCTCCATTCTCCCGCACACCAGGAGGATATTGCGCAATACGACCGGGAAAGGGTTTAGATGACTGGCCAAACGCGGGATTCAACAACAGAACCATGGCATCGCATTCGAGGACGTTCAGGCCATGTTTCAGCGTCTCTTCTCCATCCTGTGTGTCTGCCACGCCACTTAGAATGGGCCAGGAGGACATCAGTGCATCATCAAACACTAGCTCTTCACCACTGTCGGTGATTGCGCGCACGTAACGCTCGCCACGACGCTGTTGTTCCAGCGCAGCTTTCAGTTGCTGCGCAGTATCAGCAAGTCGAGCGCCTGCATCGTGACTTTCATGCACTTTTACAACTGGCACAAAATCCCAGAGTACACGATAAAGGAAAAAGCCCAACCACACACTTTCACCCTTGCCCTTTCGACCTATCGCATCCAGTGCATCATTCCAGTCTCCCGAGCCTATCAGGGGGAGCCCGTGCGCACCGAAATGTGACAGCACGCGGTCTATCGCCAGACGGCAATGTGTATAGAGCGAAGCGCTCTCACGCGAACGCAAGGGGACTGCAACAATACCTTCCATCGCCGGCGGAATGGGCTTCCCTTCGATGAAATGCAGGACTTCGTTCCAGATCGTTTCGTCACCCGTCACTTTGCAGTAGTGCAAGGTAAGGTAAGGCAACCACAACATAATGTCGGATGTCTGGTTGCGCGCACCAATTCCGGTTTCTCCATTTGCGGAAACATGCCACCACTGCAACACATCACCCTCCAGGAATTGCTGTGCTCCGTGCAGCAGGATTTGCTGGCGACACAGGTGAGGATGGGTGGCGGCCAGCGGCATTACATCCTGTAGATGGTCGCGATAACCGTAGGCTCCTCCACGTTGGAAGGGTCCGCTGCGCCCCCACAGTCGCGCGGTTACTACTTGATAGGGTAGCCAGTCATTCACCAGATTATCGAAGTCGGGATCAGATGTTTTCACACGCAGGCCTGAGAAAAAGTGCTGCCACCAGGCAGTGGTATCCAATAGCGCCTGCTGCAGGGCGGCAGGAGTGCGCAGCTTGTCCAAGACTTTGCCGGCTTCCTGCAGCGATGGCGCTTGCCCCAGGACCAACCCCAGTTGCACGGAATGTCCCGGCAGAATCTCTACGACGTGAGTGCATGCAGCCACGCGGTAGCCCGTATCTGCAACCGTTGCATCAGGTAGCCCATTGCGCGCCATTTCAGGCATTTCCACGAGTCCGCGCTCACCGAGGAAGTGGCTGTACTGCGTTTCCACCGTCTCCGGCAGGAACGTGGGGGCAACAAAAGCAGGGCCCCGACAGAATTGCTGGGAGGCATTTTCAGCAAAAAATGCGTTCTGCACCGCATCCCAATGCACCTTGAGAGTACCGCGACTGTCTTCGGGAATCTCAGCGAGTACCAACTGGAAACAGGCGCTCACCCGCAGACGTAACCTTTGCACACCGTCATTGCGCAGCGTGAGCAATCGGCCCTCTGCTGGCAGGTCTGGCAAGGTGAATATGTCCATTTCGACTGTGAAAGCAGCGCGCTTCGCTGTATACCGCACACTACCTGGGCGGAACTCCGATTGGAATTGCTGTTCCTCCGCGAAGTCGGTCTCGTCCCCCAGACACAATGGTAAGCACAACAACGACCGCTCCCTGTCGATGTCCCAGAAATACCACGCCTGGCCCGGCGGTGTGGCGGAATCCAGTGCTGGGCTAAACGGTGTAATAGCGTTTTGTTGGGAGTTCCCGCAGAAAGAGTAGACAGCGCCCTGGTTGTTGGCGAAAGCACCGTAACCGTGGGCATTGGCCAGTGCGTGGAACCATGGACGGGGTGTGTTGGTGCCCACCTGCAGGCTCTGGCCATCGGTACTGAAATGCCAGGGGAAGCTGCTATCATCGGCGTTAGGCGGTTCAGGCCGAGACCGTCTCTGCTGGCCGAGAGACTGCTGCAATTGCTGTAAGGTCAGCAATGGAGTATCCAGGTGGTGATGCAAAAGCTGCATAGCTTCAGGAGGACTGGCTGCCCAGCCCTCGACAAATGTCACATCGGTGTGTGCACCGGGTGCAAGCCTCACTTCAATGCCGAGGCTGGCACATGGATCAAACCGGTGGACCTCACCCTCCTCCTGCAACAATGGCTGATTCCGCAACAGGCCGGATGGATGTTGCCTCGATCCCGCACCGACAATGGCGTAACGGCTGTCCTGAAAGCCCAGCAATCGGGTGTGTTCCGATAGCTTGGCAAGTGCATGGAAGTATACTTCGCCTTCCAACACCGAATCGGTGACACCGAGCAAGCGATTTTTGACCAACAGTGCCTGCAATTCTGGCACAAATGCTGAACTGATATGCAGGTCATTATAACTCTGCTGACGTGCTGCCATCCCGGCGCCATTCAGCACCAGATCGCGGAAACTAACGATTTGCACCAACCGTTCCTGCGCGCCCGTATTCTTCAAACTGATGCTCCAGCGCTCCAATGGATCACTGTGGTCCACGCTGACTGACGCTTCCAGTTGGAATTCACCATGGCGACAGAAATAAATTAAAGTCCCGTCAGGCGCGATCTGTGTTGCATAATAGGCTTGTGGCGCCGGTCGTGGTGACGCGTGTAGCGACCATATCTGGGATACGCGCTCATGCTGAATTTCCAGAAGGTAGAATATTTTTCCGGTGGGGGAATGCGGTGACTGTGGCCGTTGTGTCAGATCCACGTATCCACCGTTGCCACCATCACGTCGCGCCGCACTGAAGCCGCGTCCCTGCGAATCCAGCGATAACGAGTAGAGGCCATTACCCAGTTGAAACACACCTGTAGCCCACCCGTTGCGAATACCGGCAGCAGAGCCACTCGAGCGCAGTCGCCACAGCGCAATCACTATCCCAAGAATGGCAAACACTGCGCAGATCAAGGCACTGGCAGATTGTGCTCCAGCTTGTGCCTGCAGCGAAATTTGTTCCGCTGAGTCCCAGGCTGTATCCCACTCCTGCCCTCTCGGTATGTAAAACGGAAGCAGCAGTGGCATCCATGTGCCAAAGCGACGCAGCCCTTCAGGAATGATACGGGCGGCCCCAGGATAACCCACGGCGCGAGCCACTTTTTCATCGAGCATGTCGCCACCGATAAAGGACAAATTGACCAGCGTAGCGACGCGCAATCCCATGTGGTCGAACCAGATCAGAACACGCAGCCAGTCGAATGCCAGGAGACCGATGAATACATTGATGCTCCAGGTTCGAAAGGCACTGTCTTCCATCACCATCGCCAGCCCTGTAGCGACCACAGTGCGTATCGCACCATCCTGGTTGTACCACTGGGGGTCAGGGGCCATGCGCAGGAAGGAATAAATGATTGGTGCCATCCATAAACCCCATCGCTCTACCAGCAGGGCCTGTACGATAACTTTCTTCAATCCCTCAGTCGTGGTGAACTCGTGTAGCGGGCGTGCGCTGCGTTTCAGCAGCGCAGTCAGGAAAACCATATTGACACTAAACAGGGGCGCGGCCAAAGACCAGACAATGACACCAGACACGGACTCATTAAAAAGCAGCCGGCCGCCGCTGGTTTCCAAACCCAGATTGAGCATACCCCACTTGCTGAACAGTGGATAAATGATGTAGGGTTCCGGCGACTCCACTGCCAGCGTCGAGTAACGAGCGAACTTCTGCAGAATCACCTGCAACTGACCGGTCTCTGCATACCAGAACAGTGCAGCGCCGGTAATTCCTCCTAACACCATCTGTACCAGGTAAATTTTCCAACTCTGAAGAAACTGTCGCTGCCCAATTCCCACACGCAGACAATCTCGTATCCAATACACGCCGAAATAGGCCAATGCACCTAGCGCAAACCCGAAACCAGAGCGTTGCCACGGGTCCCGACCCGGCAAGTCCAGCTGCAGTGCCAGCACAATGCCGCCACCCACAACAAAGCCCCGCAAATAATTGAGCGGATCGCGCAAGCTTCCCGCCAGTCGTGTCACGAATGGGGCGCTGCCGTCAAAGCTTTCTATAATGGTCTTGGCCAGTGGGAACAGCAACGCGCCGAGAAGGGCGCCACTGACATAAGGATATGCCACTATTATCGCTGCGAGAGTTTGATAACCCGCAGCCAGAAGATGTATCAGCGACATAAACAGCCCACCGTACAGTGCACCCTTGTAAGCGCCCTGTTGCCAATGGCTACGCGCGCGATCCAGAGTGGGGGAGCGCCCTTCAAGCGCATCCATCAAAAAACCAGTCACGAGATAGGTTTGTGCCCATAGCGCCGCCTGCGCAAGGACCGAAGTCAAAACAATTGCTGTCACGTGCAGAAACGGTGTCGCTAGTGTTGCGCTGAAGCGCCACGGAATATCAGCCAGCGTAGGACTCAATGCCGCTAGAATCGATACACCGGACAACATAATCACGATAGAAAGCTGAAGGGCAAAGATCTGTCGCGTAATCGATGCCAATAGCTGCACGACTGTCAGGTTAAAGACCAGCAGTATCAGAGCTCGCAATAGTACTGACTGCGCGGGCAAGGCCGGAGACACCAACAGCAAGAGCCAGTTGAACAGGCAGGCCGCCAGCGCGACCGCGATCACTTCACGTGTATAAAGGCCACGCCGCCGTACAGCTAAAGACCCCGCATTCAAGCAGAAGTAAAGCAGCAGCAACAGCGTGGCGCCTACACGACTGAAGGTGAATACACCCTGTAGATCAAGCGGGACACTCCAGAGCGCCAACGCTGGATCCACACGCAAGTTGAAAAACAGGAATAGGGGCGCCAGGTGCAAAACATCCGCCAGGGTTGGCAGGGTTCGTTGCAGCATCCAGCGCAGCAATGCATAGGCCCCCAGATACAGGACGGTGGCACCAGGAAGGATAATGGGCGCATCGAATGCGTTAGCCATCCATACCGATGTTGCCGCCAGCCAAACTGCCAGTAGCCAGGCCAGAGCCGCGTTCGACTGCACACTTACTCTCACCAACAGTTCCCGAGTCACATCACGGTATTACTACCCACTATGATCGTCATCATAACGGCCGTAATGACTAATGTCAGAGAACGAAATCGCGTTTTTTACGACCTATTCACAGTCTGAAGCTCCAGCGATGACTTGGCACCCCGCATGATTTATAGTATTGCGTCACCATTTCAACTGTAATTGGACTGGTAAAGTTATGGTGGCAACCCGGTTATAGCGCCTCCATGTCGATAGGAGGCTACACCAACCCCTCAATGGATGAGGACTCGTTGAAATGAATATCGTCAAAAAGGCCGTGACTGCTGTTGTTCTTGCCGGGCTATTTTTGAGCTGCATTGCGACCGCAATAATTGCCCAGAAGGAATATCAGACCAGCCTGGATAATTTGGTGAATGGGGTTACCGCACGGGTTCTCGATCGTCCAGAGTTGCAGTATTACATTTATCGCGAGAATGAATCCGGACTAAAACATGCTCTGGGGGCTTTTCTAAAATTCAATTCGGTATCCACCGCGATCACCTACAATAATCTCGGCGAACTACTGGCCAGCAGGCATGCTGAAAACGCGACAACCAGCCAATTTCCCTCATTAGATTCCCTTCGTAAAAATCTGTCCGTGACAGAAACCGGATTGATTGCTGTTAACCGGGAGGGTAAGCAATCCAAACCTGGCCTTTGGTCTTCGCTGCTCGCGCGTGATGCAGGAATCTACCTGACGACGCCAGTTTTTTCAAACGTAAATCCTGCCACACAAGGCCTGGACTTATCGGCGTTTGCCGATGCGTTGATTGAGCGCAACGATAACGCCAGCCTCGTGGTGATAGGGTATATTCAATTGGCGATTGACCGCAGCATATTACTAAGTGATATACGCCCTGCGGTGGGTCGTGTGTTTCTTGGCAGCCTGATACTGCTATTGCTTTTCGCAGCACCCCTTTACTTGATCTTGCGACGTACTCTGGCACCACTCACAGAACTGTCACAACTTGCCGATAAAATCCTCGTCAAAGAAAATAAAAATTATAGGGATAACAATGTCAGTGGTGATTTCCAGAATATCGCCGCTGTACTGCATAAGGTATCAGAGGGCTCAACCAAGCGGCAGTACGAAGCCGGTTTGGAAAACAAACTCCTGATAATGAAAGCGGACGAAAGAGCATCTCAACTTTCCATACGTGAGCAGGAACTAAGCAAGGCGACAGAAGAAATCAGCGCAACCAGGGAAAAACTGCATCAACTGGCCAATTACGATCGCCTGACCGCCCTGCCTAATCGCCAGCTCTTCACGGAACAACTTGAGTTGTTATTGCGTTTGTGCGCACGCGGCGCAAAGCCATTGGCCGTGATATTCATCAATCTGAACGACTTCCATCGTATCAACGAATCCCTCGGGCGTATCGCAGGAGATGCTTTGCTACAGGAAGTTGGTAAGCGTCTGGTGAGCTGTCTGCGCGCAAGTGACCTACTATCACACCATGTGAACTCAGAGGATAGTGTGAATGTATCCCGCATCGGCGGTGATGAGTTCGCCGTGGTGCTGAGCCAACTCGATGGTGTTGATGCGGCCGGGTCGGTGGCCCAACGTATAGTCGACAAGATTATTGAGCCCATGACGATAGAAGGCCAGGAGTTGGTGGTATGTCCAAGTATTGGCATTGCAGTAGCGCCCCGCAATGGCATGGACGCCGAAGACCTGCTCACATCCTCCTGCACTGCAATGCATCATGCCAAATTGACCAATAACAGGAATTTCCTCTTTTTCACGGATGAAATGCAGTCCACAGGCCAGAATGACCTGAAAATGGAGTCAGAGTTGCGCAAGGCACTTGAGCGCAATGAACTCTGTCTGCACTATCAGCCCCAGGTTGACACCACGAATGGCTCTATTATTTGTGCCGAAGCGCTGCTACGGTGGGAGCACGCAGAATTCGGCCCGGTGTCCCCCGCCAGGTTTATCCACTTGGCAGAGAAAATGGGTTTGATTTGGGAGCTCGGCGACTGGGTGTTAGTACAGGCCTGTCGCCAAATGCAAGAATTCAAAAAGCTGGGAGTGGATTTACCCAGGATAGCCATTAATATCTCGCCCCAGCAATTCCGACCCGCCTTTGTTACTCGCCTCCGAGAGGTTTTACAATCTGCCAATCTCTCGCCTTCGATGCTGGAGCTCGGCCTCTCCGAGGTAATTTTGATGGATAACGATAGTAATGTCCTAAGTTTTTTGCAGGAACTGAAGGAGACGGGTGTCTATCTTTCACTGGAGAATTTCGGGACGCATCATGCTCCAATCAGCTACCTGAGCCGCCACCCCCTGGACGAAATCAAAATTGATCGAAGTTTTGTGTTTGGCTGCGACAAGCGCAAGGATGCCGCCAGATTGGTAAAAGCAATTATCGCTATGGCCAGAAGCCTGAACCTAAGGACAGTGGCAGAGGGCGTGGAGAACGAAGGAGAATTTCGATTTCTCGCCGAGAATGGCGTCGGTATCATGCGTGGATATCTGTTCAGCAAACCGGTACCGGCCCTGGAATTGCAGCAGCTATTGGTTGTTCCCTGGCATTTCATGACCCAGATTCAGCGCATGGCACTGGTGGCTGAACTCAATTCGTCCTCGACAACAACATAGTCCGAATAATCGACCCTTTTGTCTATACCGGGCAAGGCCCCGCGACGCTAGCGACAGCGTGCACGCGTCGTCGCTCGTGGCGGCCAGCGTGATGGGAGCCCGGCAAGGGCCGCGACGCGGTGCACGCGCGGCCGACCTGTATTC
>JANPDE010000104.1:0-16226 GCA_031431315.1 Haliea sp. | reverse complement strand
TAGCCTGATATTCCAGCCATAGTGATCAGCCAGTTGCTTTAGAAAACGATCATAGTGTTCGGTGACGCCTACGACTTCGACCTGCGACAGATTCCTTTTGGCGATTGCCAGCCGCTTCTCATCCACCTGAATCACCCCGGTGCTGGTGGCGAAACTCTCCATTATTACACGCCCGGGAGTTCGATCTATCATTTGCTGGACGCCAGCGGAGACGCTTTGTCCGCCACCAAGGTGTCGCCGCGGTGGCAACTTTGCCGCGCCAGCTACAAAACGATCTTCAGCGAGTGCTTCCTGTGCAGACATCGAAAATAGTTTGGTTTGGTAGTTGCTGATAAAGGACGCGTGAAACCAGTCATCCGCATAAATCGCTTCCAGACTCTTCCCAATATGCTCCGTGTGGTATCGCCGGCAGTGCTTTAGGTAGGAGAGGGTGCGATCAACGGGATCCCGCAGCAGCGTCATCGCCACGTATTCCTGTTTCAACAACGAGCGCACCGAATAGGGGACATGTCCGAGTACGATTCGAATTTGCCCATCCAGTGCATTGACATCCGCAACCAGTTTCGGAACATGCAGATAGGCTTCAATGCGGTCAAGGAACCCCGTTTGTGCAGTAATACAGGCAGCCGGGTAACTCTGTTCGTCGATGAAATTGGTGCGAATGTGTTCCGCAAACGAAGTGCCCCCCGTTTTCATTACATGAATAAAGAAGAATCTGTGCTGTTTAGCTGGGGTCACTTCAGTTTCCCCGAGCTATAAAGAAGGTGAGCCGAGCAATCACCAATTAATTCCACCAACATTTCCCTGCTCGCAAACTGCCACTGGGAATCAAGCTTGCGAAAGCGGTCGTGATACCTGCCGGAGATTATCGCTTGCAGTGGCAGCACGTCGGTGGCCTGAATCACGGTATAGTAAGATCGCGCGCTCGCCCCTTCGCCGTTACTGTCCAGCTCGATGATCACATTGGTCGTCAGGTGTTTGGTCAGCGGTGTGCCGGTTGATGCATAGATGCGACATGAATGCCGATACATCTGCAATACTTCATCGAAGCCCACATGCCGTACATTATGGATCGTAGAGACAATTTCAGCATCGCGAAACAATTCCGCCACACCGTTCAGATCACCATTATCGATCCGCTCGGCATAGGTGTAGATCAGATTCTCTATCTGGCGACTGTCTTCCATATTTTCTATTCACCACCTGATACCGCGACACGGTGCGCACGGTAACAGGTTGACAGTATTAAACAGTGCGGCAGCAGCGATAAATGGTTAGACGGTTGCAACCACCGGTATCATATTGGCGGGGAGCATACCCTGCGGGTGGCGATCGCCGTATCTGAGCAGTGCACCCAGGGCAACATCAATCTCCTGGCTGCCTGCGCGTAGCGATTGCCGCATTTTATCCACGGCTTCTGCCGATACCTCTCCACGGTTTTGCGCTCGCAGTTCCTCTGTGAGCATATTGACAGGATCGTGGTTGCAGGTCTTGCAGACTGGCTCGCGGCTCACGACCATCGCCAGCTTTTGCCGGGTAACCTGAAGGAAGCTGTGATCGAAGACGGAGCCCAGGCTGGCCTGCTTGCGCCAGTCTGAACAGCACAGGTAGTAGTTGCCATCGTATCCAATAAACAGGAATCCCCACGGTGCGCCGCATAGCGGTTGCAACCCACCTTCGGTCAATTCGCGGCGCGCCTGCACCATCTCGGCGTACTGTTCAAACTGCATGTGTTCGACAAACAGTGCGCCACCGCGGTTGATCACGCTGTAGTCGTGGAAATTCCGCAGTCCACGCTCGCGCCAGAAAGCTTCCATGGCATCGAGGTGCGTTCTGTCATTGCGATGATCGACGAGGATGATGACTGGCGTACATCGGCCTTTGGCCAATGCGGCAAATCGGGTGACATTGTCGCGAGTGGGACCGAAAGGCAGGTTATAAATGCGCTCATACTCCTCGTCGATGTCGGAGATATTGAGGTAGATTTCATCGAGTCCCGCGTCAAGCAGCGCGTTGGCTTTGTCTTCTGTCAGCAAGGCGCCATTCGAAGACATGGAACACCTGAAACCTTCGCGTTTGACCTTCTCGACGAAAGAAACGGTATGTCGATTGATAAGCGGTTCGCCCAAACCACAGAGACTGACCGTTACTTCCAGACCAGATACATCTTTCACCACCGCTCGGTACTCGACAGCGCGAGCGAGGGCTTTGTCAAACGTATCGACCGTCATAATGCCCTGGTGTGGCGTAGCATCGCGTGGGCAAAAATGGCAGGTCGCGTTACATCGATTGGTGATCTCGATGTCTATGGTCAGGAACATGTTGCTCTCACTGCGCAGTTATTAAAAAAATGATGGCACCTAAGCCTCCAAACTGTCAAGAACTGCGCACATAAATGCGAGATTCCTGGCAAATTACTGCTGTTTCTTCGGTTTTCGATCAACTGGGCCACTAATTGACGTCAACAACGAGAGTGGCCTGTTGCGTCTATCCGCAGGGACTTTAAGGACATTGTCGCGGCAGACCTGTCAATCGCGGCTCAATTGCAGAGTTCAGCATCCATCATTTTGACGTCCGCCAGCGACAGCGTTTTGTCGCGGTATAACGTGGTATATGTATCCATATACCGGGGCAACAGCCGGGGTGAGTAGTGATCTGCGAAAGAGCTGAGCATCATATTGGAAAACGTGGCTTTGCCCTGAAAATTCACAAAGGTGGGGGTGTGCAGCTCCGCGTCAGTCGCCGGGCGATACGACATTCCACTGTTAATATCGCGCAAAAAACCTGACGAGTAAAACTTGATTTGCGACCTCGGGTCGCGTTTTACGATATGGCCTATCGGTTGGAAATAGCCCGTCAGGATAATCGCGTTGCAGCGGGAGGGGTCGAAGCTGGAATCGCGGAGAATCACATCGCCCATGCGCCACTCCACACCCTCACCGGGCTTGTAACGCAGTTCCCACACATGTTTCTGTCCCGCCAACACATAATCGGCGTCGTCCGACGCGTGGGCCAAATCAACCGGGAGTGGACCGATTTCAAGGCCAATCGCAAAGCCGTAGCGCTGGGGCGTGCGCATGGCATCAAATCCTTCGTAAAGCGTTTGGGACTTGGCGCTGCCGGGTCGCTTGCTAACCGCAATGAGGCTCTTGTTCCAGTGATCCCGCCAAAACTCGGAGGTGAAGGTGGCGACGGGCCCCGGGTATTGACCCCCTACGTCCGCATCGCCGGCGGGATTGTCCGATAACTTGAATAAACCTGGAGCGTGGCCTTGCACACTGGACAGTCGCCAGTCACCCGATTCTGACAAAAAGCTGAAACTCAGCGCATTGACGTTTTCACTATAGACTTCCCAACTCCTGCTGCGCATCACGCCTGCGTGATCATTTAACAACAGCGGCCACAGGTTTTCCCCATCCAGATCACTTGGCGCTTCCTTGTGAGCGGCAGCGAGTAGGGTGGGGTAGATATCCACGTTCATAACCACGTCATCAATGGCTTTCCCCTGAGGGATGGACCCTGGCCAACTGATTATCAATGGTGTGCGAAACGCGCCTTCGTACATCTCACCCTTTTTACCAAAATACGGAAAATTGTTGTTTCTTTCGATGTTCGTCCCGCCGTTATCACTGACGAACACCACCAGCGTATTGTTTCGGTCGACGGCCTGCAGTAGTTGCCCAATCGCATCGTCGAGTTGGGAAACCAGTGCTGAGTATTGGCCTTCCGGCGTATCCGGAAACTTCTTCGCATAACGCTCGGCGGGTTGTATCGGCTGATGTGGTGCCAGAAAGGCATGGTATAGAAACCATGGCTTGTTGGACGCCTGCAGTTGCTCCAGTTTTTGAATAGTATGGTCTGTCAGGATGTCGGTAAGATGGCCCTCATAGCGTTTCAGTTCACCGCCGTCTTCTCGCAGCATCGGGTTGTGGTAAGTAGGCCTTCTGAGTCCTTTATTTGCTTCCGTGGTCTAAACGGCCAGCTCACATTTATTAAGAAACCCGAACCAATGGTCGAAACCCTTGTTCTGTGGCCAGGCCTGCCGGCGTTCTTCGCCAGCATGCCATTTACCGGTGAGGTAAGTTGCGTAACCTGCCTCTCGGAGCTGTTCTGCAATCGTTGCAAATTCTGCGGGGATCTCCGATCCAACCGGCCGGAAGCCAGAGCGCTCAGGGTAGCGCCCCGTCAGCATGGCTACTCGGCTTGGTGTACAGGTAGAGTCTGCGTAGTGTCGGCGAAAGGTTACCCCCTGCTGCGCTAATTGCTCGATATTCGGTGTTGGCAGACCGCCTGCGTTGATCGCTGATGTGTCATCGTAGCCGAGGTCGTCGACAACAATAAAAAGTATATTTGGTGTTGTTGAAGATCGCGTATCCTCGGCGGGACGGGTCCATTCCATGATGGACGTTTTCAAGCTGAGTAGCCACGAAAAAAATAGCATTGCCAGCAGCAACAGTGCTTTCGAATACTTATCACCAAGGATCGATGACCGAATCGATGGCATTTTTTCTCTCTGTTCGACGGGGGTAATTCGGTATACTACCATTGCGTGCGAAGGCAACGATAACGTTTGTCACACTCTCTGAAAAATAATATGAGCATTCTTCCCAGTAATTACGAATTAAAGAAAGTGTTGTTGTGGCCACTTACCCTAATGATGCGCTGGCAGTACAGGAAAAGTAGTGAGCCCATGAAGGCCATGCTGGAGCTTCACTACTACAGTCCCGCCATTCTGGAATTTATTGGCGCGACTATTTACAACAAACACATACTGCACGACGTGGACATCGATTCCGACAGCGTGGTTGTCGACGTTGGAGCGTTTAACGGGAGTTGGGCGCAGCATATGGTAGAGCGCTACGATCCCCTCATTTATGCATTCGAACCCAACCCTCAGTCGTTTGAAGCATTGCAACGCAAAGCTCTCAACAACCCCAAGCTTCAACCCATGCCCTATGGCTTGGGTGACGAGGATATCACCGTGGATTTTACGTTGAATGGGCTCGGCTCATCCATGTGTGATGATCGTAGGAGTAACCTGGATGTCCCGAGAATAAAGGTTGATATCGCTGCAATCGACAGAGTCTGGAAGGACCTGAAGCTCGGGCAGGTCGATCTCATGAAGATCAATATTGAGGGAGCCGAATTTCCTCTCCTGGATAAAATGATCAGAACTGATCTCTTGAACAAGGTGAATTGCTTCATGATTCAGTTTCACGAATGGCATCCAGACGCATATGCAAAGCGCCGGCGTATTCGTGAAGAGCTGTCGAAAACGCACCGATTGGAATGGGAATATTATTTTGTGTGGGAAAAATGGGTGCGATTTTAGGCGTAGCGATTAGGAACTATTTCAGTACCCATTTTTCCCAGATGAAATGGTAGTCCCACACCAGAGTGTGGGATTTGCTCAGCGCTTTTCTGATTTTCCTTCGTCTGTGATACGCGCCGGGATGCCATTCGTGAAACTGAATCATGAAGCAATCGACTTTTGCTAAAAGATTGGTCGCTATCATTCGCTCGAGCAGCGGAAATTCGGCACCCTCGATATTGATTTTCATGAATTGAACGCGATCCAGTGCCAGTGCTTGCCAGGTGTCCGCTATATCCCTGATTTCAACTTCCGCCCAAGGCACTCCCTTCTTGCCCGTGGTGTCGGAAAACATGGATGACCCCAGGTGCTCCAGTGTCATACGTACCGTTTCATTTTTATCCCCAAGACCAAATTTATAGGGAATGAGACGGGAATTGACCTGCGTCCTTTTCTCCAGTTGCTTATAGTTTCGCGGGTCGGGTTCAAAGGCGTGTATGGTGGGGTTGTACCGGTCCATAATTTCCTGCGCCCATTCGCCCGTAAATGCTCCAGCATCCAGAACAATGCTATTAGAGTCGATATCCACTTCGTGCAGTAAGAGGCTATTGGCGTGGATTGCCCCAAGCCATTTGTAAAAGGTGGGCCGATAGTAGTGCAGCTCCATGGCACTGCGCAGGAATCCCGGTTCCAGGTTCTCCTTGTGGCGCATATATACCTTGCGGGGATACATCAGAGCCTTCTTGAGCTGATAGGGACTGGGAAATCTTAGAAATCCGATGATCAGTAGAAGGAAGGGGCGCGGCAGCGCAGGGCGAAAAGTGTTGTCGCTCAGTTGAGCGCGCTCCTGACCGCGACAGGTTTGTTCACTAACTGTTTCGCATCGTGGGTGCCGGCAACGGTTTCACCAAAATTCATCGAGAACAGTCGGCGTCGCTCGCCGCCGTTGTAGCTGCCATGGATGGTGCGAAAGTTCCAGATGATAAGGTCACCGGGAGAGCTTTCAACCGTGACGGATGGAATTTCTCCGCCGGAAATACCGAATATGTCGCGAACACTGGCCGGGTCTTTAAACGCCTTCAGCAAGGTTTTGGCATAGGTTTGCTGGTGGAAGTGACTTCCTGGAATAATGCGTATTGCGCCGCTCTCCCCGGTGAGGTCGTCCAGATAGAAAGACAGTTTGACATGGTAGTGGTGCAGGGGTGCTGCATAATCATCCGGATGCCAATAGCTCTCGCAGTAAAAGAGGTTACCGTCGCTGCTCGCCCAACTGTACTCGCGACCGACGAGGCTCTGGACAACGCCAACGACCCGGGGGTCGTGCTGCAGCGGGGCCAATCGCGGCGACTGTTCGATGAATCCCGGAATGATGACGCGTCGCTCGTCGCCGTGCAGGGCCACCTTGGTTTCCCATACAGGCTGTTCCTGGTCGCCGAAAAGATCTTCAAATCCACCGATGATGTTGTGGATGTCGGGAGCGAAAAGGCCAGGTATTTTGAGGAAGCCGAAGGTCTCAAAGAAATGGATCTGTTGCGGTGAGAGCAAATACTGGCTAGCCACAAGGGGGGTTTGGCCCGGTTGGCTGGTCATCGCTTGACTCATAAAATACCTATATCGGTGTCGTTGTCCGAGTAATTAAGCTAGCACTATTGCGATCTTTAGTGAAGCGGAACACTTATATGGTGTGAGATATCTAGCATAATGGCTGAAGCTGGGCCAAGGGTGTCGGGCAGTTACCATGAATTTTTTTAAGTCATTGTTTATAAACACGATGTATTGTTTGCTTACGCCGTGTCTGATCGGTGTGTCCCACATGTCGGTGGCGCAGGATGAAAGCCAGAGCCGATTCCAGCGTACGGTGCAATACCTGCAAAATGCTTCACCTGAACTGCGAGGCGACTTTGCTGCCATTGCACTAACCAACCTGACAGAGGCGTATATGGCCGAAGCGCGACTGGCACGCGCAGAAGCCGGGACCCGTGGCCGCAATGCCAACCTGAGGGGTTGGTCGGCCATGGTGGACTATTATGCCCGCCAGCTGCCCCTGCTATTGGCAGACATCGAGATGGGATTGCCGGTGCAATTGGTGATTGGTGGGGAGCAAGAACTGGCGATCACGGTGGCTGATCGCACCGTCATTGTCAGCCCGCCGCGTTTGAACCGGCAAAGTGCCTTCGAGCAGGCAATACTGTCGGACTTCTGCGCAACGCATCGCTGTGAGCAATCCTCGCCGGGGAAGGCAAAGCCTGAGTCGGCACCCGTGGCCATGGTCGGGGTGAGACCGAACTGGACATTCTCGATGCAGGGACCCGTCTGCTCCCATGAGGGCATTCAGGTTCGCTTCGAAAACACTAAGAACCTCGCAAACTCGCGGCTCATCTGTGGACAGTTCCTGCGCGAGGTCATGACCCTGACTGACGAACTTGCCTGGCAGCAACGGGATGGGGTTACCATCGACTGGGACGCACTAAAAATACAGGCTACTCCCCACACGCCTGAGCACCTGGTGGCGGTGAATGCGACAGGGGATTCTGTACTGGTGACTGTGCCGTTACTGTACCGTAGCCCCGAGCTGCTGCAGCGCGTTCTCCCGTGGATGCGGGGGCGCCTCGGTAATCAACAGGGGGTCAGCGTAGAACTGGATGCCCAGTACTATGGCTGGCAAAAGCCCTAGCGTGAGTGTAGGGTCAGTCGCTGAAGTGACGTTGGCACCCGCTACTGTCACGCCTTCTTACTTCGGAGACCAGACATGCCGCGCTTACTTCCCGCCGTGCTACCCGCGCTGTTGTTCGCCAGTGCTATGAGTCTTGCGGGAGCCCTTGCGGGAGACAGCCACGCGGGGAGCAGCCGCGCGGGGAGCAGTCCCGCTGCACGCCTGGGTGAGGCGATTCAATTCCAGACCATCAGTTACCAGGATCGCAGCCAGATCAAACTCGACGAGTTTCGACGTTTTCACGCGTTTTTAAGGGCAAACTACCCCCTGGTATTTGCGCGACTGGAAGTACAAACCGTTAACGATTACAGCCTGTTGATACGCTGGCCTGGCAGTGATCCGGGATTGTCACCCATCCTGTTTACCGCCCATATGGATGTGGTGCCCATTGAGCCTGGCACAGAGGGTGACTGGCAGCATCCACCCTTTGCCGGGGTGATCGCTGACGAGCGCATCTACGGACGTGGAACGCTGGATGACAAACAGGGTTTGCTCAGTATCCTGGAAGCGGCGGAGTCGCTGTTGGCTGAGGGGTTTGAGCCGCCGCGCACCCTGGTGTTCGCCTTTGGTCACGACGAGGAAATCAGCGGCAAGGAGGGGGCCGGAAAAATCGCCGAGCGCATGCGGGAACTGGGCTGGCACTTTGCGTGGATGGTGGATGAAGGGGGCATGTTGATTTCGGACAATCCCCTGTTGCCCGACAAGACCGTGGCGATCATCAATGTCGCGGAAAAAGGCTACCTGACGCTGACGCTGACAGCGACCGGAGAGGGAGGGCACTCGTCCCGGCCACCCAAAGTCAGTACCATCGGCCGCCTGTCCACCGCGCTGGAGCGAATCGAGAAGAATCCTTTCCCCACGCGATTGGTAGAGCCGGTTGCGGCCATGCTGGAAACGATGGCCCCGTATGTGGCGCAACCTCAGCAATTTATCTTTAGCAATCTCTGGTTAACCGGCGGTGTGGTGGCAGGCAGGATGAGCGAGGATCCACTGACCAACTCCTATGTGCGCACGACGACCGCGCTGACCATGTTTAACGCGGGGGTGAAGGAGAATGTGGTACCCCAGCGCGCGGAGGCCAAGATCAACTTTCGCCTGCTGCCCGGCGATACGCCTGAAACGGTGGTAAGTCGAATCGCAGCGCTGGTGGACGACCCCGAAATCAAGATCAGCTACGATGAGTGGGATCAGGTGCCCGGCGTGTCGGATCACAAAGGCAGCGGTTTTGCGGTTATTTCCGACGCGGTGAAAGCGGTCTATCCCGAAGCGGTAGTCGTGCCGTCGCTGTTGGTAGCAACCACCGATACCCGTCATTATATTGACCTGGCGGACAACCAGTATCGTTTCCAGGGCATGCTGATCGAGACTAACCAGGCCCGCTCGGTGCACGGCACCAACGAGTACATCGGCGTGCAAAGCTATGAAAATTCCATTGCGATCGCCAGGCAGATGATGCAACTCGGTGCCCGCTAGTCGGGGCCCGTAAGCGCATTGCCCGCTTGGGCGGCACAGGTTTGTTCAGGGTGCGTGGCGCACAGCGTAGTGTTACGCTTGCACTGGCTGAATCATTCGCAACAATCCCGGAGAAAACCATGCGGCGTGTTTGGGCAATTGCCGTCATCTTTACCCTGTCTGCCTGTGCCAGCCAGCCCGAGGCGACGACCGCCTGCACCGAACCCCGACCGCTGGTGTGTACGATGCAGTTTCTGCCGACCTGCGCCGTGCTGGCCGGCGGCGGGCGCAAGGAGTTCGCATCACCGTGCACCGCCTGTGCGGATGCGGCGGTCACGTCCTATGTCGCCACCCCCTGTGCAGATTGAGTCGCTCCTGCCGCCATGTCCATCCAGTGCACCATCGTTCCGGTAACGCCCTACCAACAGAACTGCTCCGTTATTAAGTGTGAGGCGACTGGCAAGGCTGCGATCGTCGATCCCGGTGGTGATATTGAACGCATTCTTGAGACGGTCGAACGGATGCAAGCCAGAGTGGAAAAAATCATCCTGACCCATGCCCACATGGATCACTGCGCCGCTGCCGATATTCTGCGCAAGCAACTGCAGGTGCCCATAGAGGGACCTCATCGCGAGGATGATTTCTGGCTGCAGCGCCTGCCTCAATCCTGCCAGATGTCAGGCTTTCCCATGACGGATGCGTTTGTTCCCGACCGCTGGCTGGTACAGGGTGATAGTGTGATGGTCGGCGCGCAGGAACTGCAGGTCATTCACTGCCCGGGACATACGCCGGGCCATGTCGTGTTCCTGTACGCGCCGCAGAAAGTGGCCTGGGTTGGCGATGTCCTCTTCCAGGGCTCCATCGGGCGCACCGACTTTCCCAGGGGTAATTACGAGGAACTGATAGTGAGTATCCGCGAGAAATTATTCCCGCTGGGTGATGACATCACGTTTATTCCGGGCCACGGCCCGACCTCTACCTTCGGGCAGGAGCGCCAAACCAATCCCTTCGTCGCCGATTCACGCTACGGTTAAACTCTGGCGTCGTTCGGGCTCGAATCAAAATGTAGGGGTACTGTCGCAAGCATTCGGGCCGCCCCGCAGGCACTAGCAGTGTTGCGTCAGTCGGCGAGCGTGATCGGGATACGGATGGTCGCCTCCGGATCGGTCAGGCTTGAGTCGTTGACTATAACTTCGCAGGGGTGAGCGCTATCACAGACGCCGTTGCCAATGGGGCCGGTACGGATAACCAATTCGAGACTGCCCAGGCCATTCGGACTGGGGTAAAAGAGGCTGCCCCCGGAGATGTTGCAGGCCGCGGCACCGCCGGTGGCATCACCGGAGCACTGCATCACATTGACCGCTTTTTCAGGAAGAAATCCGCTCCATGTCACGGTGATGACCTGCCCGTCGGTCAGGTTGGTATCGGCGCTGACAAACGCCTGGCGGTTGGTCTCGGGCTCGGGCAGCTCTTGCACCGCGACGTTTGACGCATCGTCAGGCGCCCAGTACACGGTGGCGACACCGGGAACCTGGTGTTCGGGCAGTCTTGCCAGTGCGGCGCTGTCGCTGCGCAGTTCGCCGTCGAGAAAGTCTGCCGTGGCCTGGGTGAACACCTCGAACGCCTTATCGCCAGGGTCGAGATAGGAGCCGTGAGTGGATTCATCCAGAGAGAGCAGGCCCTTCGGGGGGCTGAGCAGGTTGTAGGTGCGCACGGTCTGGTTGTAATTGACGGCAACATCATTGACGCCCTGCACGACGAGCAGCGGCGGTGTGTCCGACAGGTCATAGATGCCTCCCGCGTAGGGCGATGCGGCGCCTGAAAGCACTATGGCGGCGTCGATACGCCGGTCACGACAACAGGAGTGGGCCACCAGCCCGTAGGTGGTGATACCACCATTGGAGTGGCCACTGGCGGCGATCGTGTTGTCGTCGACGGCACTGCTCAGCAGCCGCCCCGACGCACTGGACTCGGTCAGCACCCTGTCGATGACGAAGCTCACATCGGCGGGCTGGTTTTGCACATCCTGGGCGACGGGACCACCGGGTGTTGCACTATGGGTGAGCGGAAACCTGGGCAATGCGACCACGTACCCCCGCGATGCCCACACTTCGGCCAACGGCAGCAGGTACTCGACATCGCCTCCAAGCCCGTGCGAGAGCACGATCAGAGGGTAGGGCGCGGCCGACTCATCGACCGGCGCGTCTGCGGTGACAGCACCTCCGGGGCTGCCCTGCGCCGGGTACACGAGGGTGGTGGCGAGCGTTCGGGTGGGCGCCTGGGGTACAGAGCCGTGAGCGGCCGTCGAGCGCGACGCGTCGATGAACGTCTCCGACGTCATTCCCACCGCGTGATCCTGCGATCCAACGGTAAGGCCCAATGCGCTGTTGTTGGAATTCGAACAGGCCCCGAGCAGCAGCAGTGCGGCAACGGTACTGGCAACGCGAATTGCGCACCTGTGCGTCAAGCGGTGCGCCATGGTGCTGGGCTTATACCGTCTGAGGGGCGAGGCCTGAGCGGATATTGCATCGTTAGTAACTGCGAAGCAGCGCATAGATAGAGTCCTCTGGCAGAACGAGTCGGGCCGTTCAGTCTATTCCAATGGCGAGTGACCCTTGTCAAAATATAGACTGCCCGGGAGAGTGTCAACGCATCTGTAGGCAGCGCAGGCCGCCAGGATATAGTCCCCTAAAAGCCACCGTGCCGCGCCAGGTAGTCGAGTTCATCCTTGGTCGACTGGCGCCCCAGCGCCGCGTTGCGGTGCGGAAAGCGACCAAACTGCGCAATCACATCGCGGTGCTCCCCGGCGTAATGCGTGAAGCTGGCGAATTGTGGATGGTCGCTGAGTTTGGCCAGCTCCGCGTACAGGGCAACACATTGGTTCTGCAGGGCCAGGTCTTCGCTGTGCTCCAGCGGCAGGTACAGGAACACGCGGTGAATCAGCGGCAGGCGCAGGTGGCGTTCGCTGGCGATGCTGTCCTGCGCCAGCGCCAGTGCCAGCGGATCACCGCCGAAAGCCTGCGCCGTGCCGCGGTGGATATTGCGCGAGAACTGATCCAGCAATACCACCAGTGCGACCAGGCCGCGATCAGTCTGTGCCCATGCATCCAATTTTCCCGTCAGTGCGAGTGCGAGCGTCGCGCCAAAGCGAGCGCGGCAAGTCGCATCGGTCGCGTCATCAGCGCCAAACCACAGTGGATTGCGGTCTGTTTTGCACAGGCCATTCTCATCCAGCTCTGCGAACCAGAAGTCGAGGATCTCGGTAATGGTGTCCTGCATGCGCGGCGCTCCCGACAGTCGCCTAATAGTTTAAATTGCAGTCCAATATTATGTGTAGCATAGCGCAGCACCGTGTGGAAGTCGGATTCCGTGTACACCGTGAGGGCTTAGATCATGGGGAAATTGGCGGCCTATAATTTACCGGGGGCCTGGGGGCTGCTATCGGTCAGCCCCTTTTGCCTGAAGCTCGATGCGTTTTTGCGCATGACGGGTATTGAGCACGAGGGTCGCAAGATTGGCGATTCTACCTTCATCATTCTGTACCTGAAGGAGCAATTCTCACGTCTGAGGCACTTGAGCTCCTCGCGCTCATGTTGATCCAGCGACTCACGCTACGGCTAAAACCTGGCGGTTCTCGCGCCTTGCTTTTGCAATAGAAAAATGCGTGACTTTTTAAGTGCACATGAGCGGGAGGGGCCGATTTCAGGTTTCCAGATGGGGCTGCTTTCAGGTTTGTTGCGCGCGATAGTTTGCGCTATCGATATTGTGTTTGAGTAGTTTCGCCCTTAGCGTACTGGGATTGAGGCCCAGCAAACGGGCGGCGCCCTGGGGGCCATCTATCCGGCCGCGTGTTGCAGCCAGTGCTCGCGCCAGGTGCGCTGCCACCACCTTGTTCAGCGGCGCCAACAGGGGCGCTGCCGGATCGACCCCTTTCTCGGCTTCACTGCCATTGGGTCTTGGCGGCTCCACCAATTGCACGCCCAGTGCGGTATCGAGATCGAGTTCCCGTCCACTCCCCAGGATCACCGCCCGCTCCAGTACGGAACCCAATTCCCTGACATTACCCGGCCAGCGATACTCCATCAGGCGCTGCACATGCGCTGGCCGCAGCGGTGGCTCCTGTACCCCGAGCTGCTGTGCCGCGCGCCGGATAAAATGCCGGGCCAGTGGCTCTATATCTTCCAGGCGTTCATGCAGTGGCGGCAGGATGATAGGAAATACCGCGATGCGGTACCACAGGTCTTCCCGAAATCCCCCTTCCTGGACCATGAGCGGCAAGTCACGGTGGGTAGCGGCAATAACCCGTACGTCGACGTGGATGTCTTCCTCGCTGCCAATCCGTTGCAGGACCCCGTCCTGCAGGACCCGCAGCAACCTGACCTGGGCCGCCAGTGGCAATTCACCCACCTCATCCAGGAATAATGTGCCCCGGTCAGCACGTTCGAACCAGCCCCGCCTGATGGCCAGCGCGCCGGTAAAACTGCCTTTCTCATGCCCGAACAGTTCCGAATCGATTAACTCCGGGGGCAGGGCGCCACAGTTGACCCGGATGAATGGCCCCGTGTGACGCAGGGAGCGCTCGTGAATGGCGCGGGCAATCACCTCCTTGCCGGAACCGGTTTCACCGAGGATCAGGACGCTGGCATCGGTGGGAGCCGCCTGTGTGACCCGCTCCATTACGCCGCGCAAGCCGGAATCCGCACCGACGATGGTTTCACTCAGGGTCTCCCTGCCGAGGCGAGCCAGTAGTGTATGCCGGTCAGCCTCGGCGCTGGCACGCAGGCGCTCCATCTCGCGCAGCCGGTAATCATTCTCGAACAGTGAGGTCAGCGGTACCAGGATATCTTCCAGCAGGCTGCGCCCCGGTGCGCCGAATGTTGCTCCACTGGGGAATACGATACGAATCAGGCCAATCGGTTCCTGGTTGTACATGACCGGTGCCAGCAAAAAAGCTGCGTCGATTGGCAGGTCCGCCAACTGTGGCACCAGCGTCGGCCATGTGTCCCCCGGCTCGAATATCTCCGGGGTCGTGGACCGCGCCCAGCGCAACAGGTCCTGCACTTCCACATTGTTATAGCCGCTGGTCCGGTGGCCCCGGTCGAGGCCCCCGTGGGCGGTCCATTCCGCCAACACCTGCAATTCACCCTCCACGGCCAGCACCTCGTCGAAGCGAATGCCCGTAAGTGGCAACACATCGAGCAGCCTGAGCACGATGACCGGCAGGGACTCATGCAGATGGGCGTGACGGCCGACCTCAGTCCACAGCGGCAGTAGCAAGGATTCCTTGATAGCAGACACGATGATTCTCCAAATATAACGACTAGTCGCTAAATATAACGTATTTAATCGTTATATTTAATAGAAAAAATCAGTGCGTTTTTGGCAGAAAATTATTTCACGTTTTATATCAACGACTTAAAAATTATTCCTGGGCTGGCACGGGCATTGCGTTACAGGCTAGCGAGCATTAACACCACGGGAATCAACATGAGCAAATCACCTGATGGCAGCCCGACAGTTGCCGACGTCACCGCCCACGATGTGAAGGCGGCATTGACGGGGCTCGAGTTCGGGTCCGTGGTGGTTACGGTACATCACGGCCGCATCGTACAAATCGAGCGGCGGGAGAAGATGCGTCTCGACAAGCACGACAGGCCTGACCTGTCGGACCACACCAACACACAAGCTGACTGACCGGTCAACCGGAGGACACGAAATCTAATGCAAGGGACCAACAGTCATGCGCAAGTTACGCAAAATCACCGCCGGCGTGATCGCCGGAACACTGTTACTAAACGGCAACGCCTACGCCGCCACGACGGCCGAACTCGAGCAACGCATTGAGGAGTTGGAACAGATGGTAAAATTTTTGAGCCGCAAGCAGGAAGTGTCCGAAGAAGCCTACGTCGCCGACAAGGCCAAGATCGCCACCGCCGGCACTGTGAAGGCAGGCCCGGACGGCTTCGCGCTGGTCAGTGCCGACAAGACGGCTGAGATCAAGTTTCGCGGCCTGATGCAGTTCGATGGCCGATTCGGTGTCGATGACGACAAGGACAATGATACCTTCCTGTTCCGCCGCCTGCGTCCGACCATCGAAGGCAAGATTGGCGACTTCGCCTGGCGTATCACACCGGAACTCGCCAACGACGATGCTGACCTGGTGGACGGCTATGTCGACTGGAACTTCCCGGTGCAGCCACAGAACCTGCTATTTCGGGCTGGCCAGTTCAAGGCGCCAGTCGGCCTTGAACGCTTGCAGTCCGGCAGCGCGATCGTGTTCCTCGAGCGCGCTTTCCCGACCGAGCTGTTACCCAACCGCGACCGCGGCCTGGGGCTTTATACCTACCAGTTCGATAAACGCCTGGCCCTGGAAGTGGCTGTAACGAACGGTACGGCGGACGGCCGCGACGCCACCAACACCGATTTTGACGGCGAGCCTGAGGCTAACGCACGCCTATTCTTCGAGCCGCTTCCCGGCATTGGCTTTGGCATAGCCGGCACGCACGGCGAGAAGATCAGCGAGAACGACACACGCACGGCGTCGACCAGTAACGCGCAGGCCTTCCTGCCGCGCTACCGCAGCCCCGCGCAGAATACGATATTCCAATACAACACCGGCGCTGTTGCCGACGGCGACCATACGCGCTTCACGCCGCAGGCCTATGCCTACTACGGTCCCTTTGGCGTGATGGCCGAGTACGCCGAATCGACACAGGATGTCGGTTATGCGACCGAGGACGAAGATTTCGG
>JANPDE010000103.1:0-4106 GCA_031431315.1 Haliea sp. | reverse complement strand
TCGCGTTTCCGTCAGTGGACGCGTAGACTTCCGCGATCGCCCGCAGCTCGGCGTGTGAACCGAAGATCAGGTCCACCGGGGTGCCGGTCCACTTCAGCTTGCCGCTGGCGCGGTCATGTCCCTCGTAAATGCCCTCGGACTTCTCCGACTTCGTCCATACTGTGGAATTGTCCAGCAGGTTCATGAAGTAGTCGTTGCTCAGCGTACCGGGGCGCTCGGTGAACACGCCGTGATCGGCGCCGCCGGAGTTCGCATCCAGCACCCGCATGCCGCCGATGAGCGCGGTCATTTCCGGCACCGTGAGGGTCAGCAGGTTGGCACGGTCGACCAGCATCTGCGTCGGCGAGCCCCAGTTGCCTTCACCGTAATAGTTGCGGAAACCGTCCGCCTTCGGCTCCAACACCGCGAAGGACGCAATGTCGGTTTGCGCCTGCGAGGCATCCGCACGCCCCGGGGTAAAGGGTACCTGCACCCTGGTGCCAGCCTGCTGTGCGGCCTGTTCAATGGCCGCGGCACCGCCCAGCACGATCACATCGGCCAGAGATACCTGCTTGCCGCCGGACAGCTTGCCATTGAAGTCCTGCTGCACTTTCTCCAGTCGCTGCAACGCATTGCCCAGCGACTTGGGATCGTTAACTGACCAGTTCTTCTGCGGTTCGAGGCGAATACGCGCACCGTTGGCCCCGCCGCGCATATCGGTGCCGCGGAAGCTGGCCGCCGATGCCCAGGCGGTTCGGACGAGTTCTGTGTTGGAGAGACCCGCGTCGAGAATTGCGGACTTCAGGCGCGTCACATCAGCGGCGTCAATCAACGTGTAATCCACCGCCGGAACCGGGTCCTGCCACAGCAGCACCTCAGCCGGAATCTCGGTGCCAACGTAGCGGGCGCGCGGACCCATGTCGCGGTGGGTCAGCTTGAACCAGGCCCTGGCGAAGGCTTGCTCGAACTCTTCCGGGTTGTCCAGGAAGCGCTTGGCGATCTCCCGGTAGGCCGGATCTTCCTTCAGCGCCAGGTCCGTGGTCAGCATGATCGGCGCGTTGCGCTTGCCCTCGACGTGCGCGTCCGGCACCAGGTTGGCTGCGGACGCATCCTTGGGAATCCACTGGGTCGCGCCCGCGGGACTCTTGGTTTTCACCCACTCGAAGGTGAACAGGTTCTGCAGGTAGTTCATGCTCCACTGGGTCGGGGTCACCGTCCAGGCGCCCTCCAGGCCGCTGGTCACAGTGTCCTCGGCGTTGCCCTTGCCGCACTTGTTCTTCCAGCCGAGGCCCTGCTGTTCCAGGCCCGCCGCGGCCGGTTCTGGTCCCACGCACTCGCTCGGCTTATGGGCGCCATGCACTTTACCGAAGGTGTGTCCGCCGGCGATCAGCGCAACAGTTTCCTCGTCGTTCATCGCCATGCGGCCGAACGTCTCACGAATGTCTTTCGCGGCGAGCAGCGGGTCCGGGTTGCCGTTCGGTCCTTCCGGATTCACGTAGATCAGGCCCATCTGTACGGCTGCCAGCGGCTTTTCCAACTGTCGGTCGCCCTTGTAACGCTGGTCCGCGAGCCACTGCGTCTCCGGGCCCCAGTAGACCAGATCGGCCTCCCAGTCATCTTCCCGGCCGCCGGCAAAACCGAAAGTCTTGAAGCCCATGGATTCCAGCGAGACGTTCCCGGCCAGCACCATCAGGTCTGCCCAGGACAGCTTGCTGCCGTATTTCTGCTTGACCGGCCACATCAGGCGCCGCGCCTTGTCCAGGTTGGCATTGTCCGGCCAGCTGTTGAGCGGGTCGAAGCGCTGCTGCCCGCCGCCCGCACCACCGCGCCCGTCAGCGACGCGGTAGGTACCGGCACTGTGCCAGGCCATGCGGATCATCAACGGCCCGTAGTGACCCCAGTCCGCCGGCCACCAGTCCTTGGACGCGATCAAGGTGTCGGCAATATCCTTTTTCACGGTGGCGAGATCCAGGGTCGCGAACTCTGCGGCGTAGTCGAAGTTACCGCCCATCGGATTGGATGCGATGCTGTGCTGGCGCAGCGGGCTGAGGTCCAGCTGTTCCGGCCACCAAAACTGGTTCGAGTGGGGTGCGCCCATGGCACTGGCGGGACCTGCGAAGGTCGCGGATGCCACCGTCATTGCAAGGGCGGCAATCAGGGGTTTGATTGGATTCAACATCGTTTTCTACTCCTCACGGTTAGACGGGGATGCGCTGCTAATGGATGATCAAGGTACAAGAATAGTCACTAAATTGGTGCAATGGGTCTGATTGCCAAATTTTATTAGTAATGCGACACCTCGTTCGATCACTCCGGGCGCAATAACCACACCAGCTCGGCGCAGGCTTCATGCAGGGTCGCCCAGTTTGGCAGTGCAATGGCGAGTTGCGCGCATGCCGCGGTTGGGAAGCCCTGTATCCGCTTCCCTGTCAGGAAGTTAATGGCGTCTTCCAGCGCGGGATTGTGGCCGACAATCAGGACATCCAGCATATTGTCGTCGAGCCGCCTCAACGCATCGATCAAGCCCTGCGCTTCGAAGATATAGAATGCGTGATCGAAGGTGATCGTGGCATTGCGTGCAGGCAACGCCAGAAGCATACGCATGATTGTTTCACGGCTGCGGCGCGCGGGGCTGGCCAGAATATGGGTAAACGTGACGCCGTGTGCAACGAGACGGGCCGCCATGGCATCCGCGGCGCGACGACCGCGGTTGTTGAGAGGCCGCTCAATGTCAGCAAGCGCTTGATTCTTCCAGGACGACTTGGCATGTCGCAGCAGCGTTAGTGTGCGCACCGAGCGTGCTTCAAGTGTTGTCATGCGAGTACCTCCGTCAATGTGAGCGTCGGACACGGACGCCGCCGGACTACTACACCGCAAGTGTAGCGAGGGTGTCCAGGTCGCGGATGGCCGCGCAGCCCCGCTCGTTCATCGCCGCGAACATGCGGTCGCCACGCTCGGTGCGACTCGCCGCATAGGCGCAGCCGTAGCAGGTTATCAGTGGCGCCTGCAGCATCGCGTAGCGGTAGTCGTCCCAGCACTGCTCGAACGAGTAGTCCGTCACGCCGTAGCGGATGAGCGCGGCGTGGTAGGCGGCAATAATGTCTTTCTCATGCACGCGACGGTCTGCCACGGTCAGTCCGGTGCCCAGCAGGAAGGCGACATCGCGCGCGGGCAGGCCCAGGGAGATCACCTGCCAGTCCACGGCCCGCACACCTGGTCCCTCGAGTGGGAACAGGAGATTGTCGAGTCGGTAGTCGCCGTGTACGAATGCATACGGGTCGGGGCGGGAGTAGACCCAGCGGCCTATCAGGGGCGCCACCGTGCGCAGCGTCTGCGCATCCGCGGGTGGCACCCGATCGCCGAGGAGTTGCAGGGTGGTTTCCACAGCGCCAGTGAAGGTTTCATCGATCAGGTCGCCGTCGGCCGCGGTGGGCAGGTTCATGCCCTCGACGGCCAGCAGTGTCGGATCACACCAGCGCGGGCCGTGCAGTCCGGCGAGGTTGACGGCCGCGTCTTTCGCCTGGTCCGGTGTGCAGCCGATGATCTGATCGCCCTGTTGCGCGGGAGCGAGGTCCTCCAGCAGCAGCGTGAACACGCCTTTGTCACCTAGACCTGCGTAGTAGCACTGCGGAACGCCCACCGCGACCGTTGCGGCGATATCGCGATAGAACCTGACTTCGTTGCCGTAGGAGCCGGCGAGGAATTCCCGCGTCCCGGCGTCAGGTGTCGGCAGCTTCGCCAGTACCGTGTCAGGGAGCGCGGCGTCGCCGGTTAACCACAGCCGGTAACAGGCACCCATCTGTCCGGTTCCGACCGGACTGGAGTGAACGGTGGTCACGGTAAGACCAAGCGCGGCAGACAGCCAGGAAGGCGTCAGCTCCTCGACCAGTGCGACGGGTTTAACCTGTGCGCTCACAGTGTACCTACATCCATCGCGCGCTTGTTCATTGCTGCAGGCATCCAGCCCGGGTTTGCCGGTAGGCTCGGCATGGACGGGGAACGCAGCGCGCGATACTCCTCCACCACCGGCGCAAGTTGCGCCGGCGTAACGCCGTGCATGATGATGCTGTTAACGCCGGTCGCGCCGAACTGGTCGCGGACCTGCTCGGCACAATAGCGCGCGGAGC
>JANPDE010000102.1:0-23295 GCA_031431315.1 Haliea sp. | reverse complement strand
CGATCTGTGAAGCGATGAGTCGGCCAGGGATGCGATTTGTCTCAGTGAAGAGCGTAGAGCAACAAGATATCCAGGCGGCTCATCGAATCCGGGAAGAACTGGTCAGGCAACGCACGGCAAAGTCGAACCAGATACGGGGGCTCGTCGGTGAATACGGCATCGTCGCGCCGATCGGGATCCATCAACTGCGACGTGCTTTACCGCTGTGGCTGGAGGATGGGGAGAATGGATTGACTGATGATTTCCGGGCCTTGCTGGCTGGTCTCGCGGATGACCTGCGCTACCTGGACAATCGGATAACGGATCTTGATGAACGGATCGCGGCATGTGTAAAGACGGATCCAGTGGCTCGGCGATTGTTGGAAATACGCGGAGTTGGACCTCTCACCGCCAGTGCTCTAGCCGCAGCCCTGGGTGATGGCAGGGCCTTCTCCAAAGGACGTGATTTTGCAGCCTCTATCGGACTCACGCCGCGCCAGCACAGTACGGGCGGTGATACGCCACGCCAAAGGTCGAGATGACGGGCTTAGTGAATGGTTGCAAGCACTGTCGGCGCGCAAACATGCGAATGTTGTGGCTGTTGCATTGGCAAACAAAACGGCACGGGTGGCATGGTCGGTAGTGCGAAACGATGCCGCGTATGATCCGTCGCTTATTTGTGGCGGTCAGGTGGTTTGAGCTTATAACTGAAGTTGGATTTTTGAGAAGGACACTTCACCAAGGTTGCAGAGCATATTGTTTGATGGCGAACAGGTTGAACCGACGTCGGTAAAACCCCCCGCTTTCGCGGAGCATAAGAGCTCGTTTAGGCGTTTGGGAACCGGCGTGCGAATAGCCCATCAGGGTCCGATGCCTATAGAAACGGCATCATCAATGAGACCGGATACACGTAGGCAGTCGTACCTTGACGCATCGGACAAAATGCTTGCAAAAGAGGAGGAGTCCATACACGAAAGCTGGATTTCCATCTCCAGACATACAAATGTCCGCTATGGAGAAAAGCGGTTACCTATCTTCGCTGTCGTCGACCGAGATTTGTGGTGTAAATCGCCGCCAACGCTGATTCGAGGTTGGGGTAGGTAAAAGCAAAACCCGCTGCCTGCAGACGATCAGGTAACACACGCTGTCCATTGAGCAGCAGTTCCTCCGCCATCTCACCAATCAGCAAGTGCATTACCGACGCCGGCACGCCCGCTCGAATAAACGTACGATGATGTGCCTGCAGCGCTGTGGCGAAGTCGCGTCCGGTGACCGGCTCCGGAGCGGTGATATTGAAGGGTCCCTGCACGTCATCCCTTCCCAGCAGGAACAGTATTGCGCGTATGACATCCTGCCGGTGCACCCAACTCAGCCACTGGTGGCCACAGCCCAACCAACTGGCGACACCCAGGCGAAACGATTGGGTCATCTCCTGCAGGGCGCCTCCGCCGTGGTCCAGCACCACGCCGAGCCGCAACACACCAACCCGCACGCCCTGCTGCTGCGCCTGCAGCGCCAGTGACTCCCAATCGGCGCACAATTGCTGGGCGAAGCCCGGCGTTGCCGCAGAGGTCTCCGTCAGGGGCTCATCGCCATGATGTCCGTAGTAGCCGATGGCGCTGGCGCTCAGCAGTGTTTGCGGCGGGCCGGACAACCGCCTGATCAGGTCAAGCACCCGGCCCGTGGTTTCCAGGCGACTCGCCACGATTTCTCGCTTATAGGCAGCGCTCCAGCGACGGGCAGCCAGGGAAGCGCCGGCCAGGTTGACGATCACATCAATCTCCTGGTCCGCCGAAATCTCGTCGAGGGAGCGAACGAATCGACGGCCGGGTTGACTGTCCCGCGCCTGCCGGCTCAGGGTCGTCACCTCGTCGCCGCGCGCACGCAGGGCAGCAATAAGCGCTGAGCCGATAAATCCGGTGCCGCCTGTCAGTAAAACTCGCATAGCGCTTTCACTCTCCTCACCTACTGTATGTACGCCACTTCTGCACACTGGATCATATTGGCAGCATTGCATCCAGTAGCAACTGCACGCCGTATACTGCCGGTATGAGCACACTCCATCAGGATAGCAACGCGCTGGCGAATTTCCTCGCTGATAATCCCCGCTTGTTGGTGTTGACCGGCGCAGGTATCAGCCTGGACTCCGGCATCCCGACATACCGCAACCAGTACGGTAACTGGCTGCACTCGACGCCGATTCAGGAACAGGCATTCCTGCGCGACGCACACACCCGCCGCCGCTACTGGGCCCGATCCTGGTACGGCTGGCCGGTGGTGCGCGACGCACAGCCCAACGGCGCACATGTCGCGCTGGCGCAGCTGGAACGGCGGGGCCACATCGACCTGCTGATCACCCAGAACGTGGACAGACTGCACCAGCGGGCCGGGAGCCACAATGTGGTGGACCTGCACGGCCGGGTTGATCGCGTGCGCTGCCTCGCCTGCGCCGCGGTGCATAGCAGGGACGATGTGCAACGCCTGCTGGAGAGGGAAAATGTCTGGCCACCCCGGCCACAACAGGCGACGCGTCCCGACGGCGACATGGACGTTCCGGATGCACTGTTGTCAGGGCTGCAATTGCCACGGTGTTCGCACTGCGCCGGTGATTTAAGGCCCGACGTAGTGTTCTTCGGCGGCACAGTGCCGCCGGCGACAGTGCAGGCCTGCCACGATTCCCTGGAACGGTCGGACGCACTGCTGGTCGTCGGCAGTTCGCTGATGGTCTTCTCGGGATACCGCTTCTGCCGCCGGGCGCACCAGTTGGGGAAGCCCATTGCCATCATCAACCCGGGCGTCACCCGCGCCGATGACCTCGCGCAGGTCAGGCTCCAATACCCGGCCAGCCCACTGCTCATGCGACTCGCCGGGCTGCAGCGAGAGGGTGTCAGCCCTCCCCCATGCGCTCCCGGTAATCCCAGCTAAACAGGCGCAGCGGCTCTATCGTGATCAGGACTTCATCCTCGGCTCGCGACAGCAGCCAGTTGCCCAGCTTGGAATCCCTACCGCCGAGGTAACGCTGCAGCATCTCACCCAGAACCGCGCCGTCAGTATCAGCATCCAGTGTCGCAATGCCCTGCCCCCTCACGCCGTGATAAGGGGGCTCATTCGGTGCCAGCTCAAAGCCAACGCGGTCGCAGCGCCGCAGCAGGCTCACCAACTGCGAGGAGCGGTGCGACACACAGCGTAAGTACTGTCCGTCATAGCCATACCACACCGAGACGACACGCGGAAAGCCGTCCTCGCCCACGCACGCCAGGCGCAGCGGGAAGGTGCTATCCTGCAGGAAGGCATCGATTCGGGCTTTGTCCCAGGGACCTTTCAGCGTGGCAACCATAAATCCTGATCTCCTTTTGATAACGGCCTGAGCGTCCATTGGGCGGCCCCGATGAGCCGCCGCTGGTACCTACAGGCGTTTTATCGGCACCAGGACCGCAAAAGCCCAGCTATTCCCTGCGCATTTGGCTAACACAGTTGCAAGTCTGCGCACTGCGAGCGTGCGGGTGGCCCAGTGCGGGTCGATCACACCATCGGCGATAACAATCGCGTCCGACTCACGGCGTCGGCCTCCGACATAGTAGCCGGCCCGGGGTTCTTGCAACAGGTTCTTCAACCAGAACGACCGCCTGCCACGGGCGGTACTCACAATCCGGTAGCGGCCGAATCGCACACTCCACAGCGGCGTGCGGCGCTGCTCGCCGCTTTTGAACCCGACCGTCTCCAGCACGATCAGGCAGGCGGGTGCCAGCGCTGGAGATCCGATGCCCGCGCGCACCGCAGGCTCAACCACGGCGTTGAGCGCGCGGAATACGCTTTGCTCAAAGCGGGCGAACTTAGCGGTCATGGATCTAGCCCGGGATATCAAACAAAGAAATCCGTATTGGCAGCGCCCAATGCGACCGCCCCGAGGTTGCGCGCGAACACGGTCGGATTGTTCGCTACGTGCGCGCGGGCGGTGTGAATGTCGAGGAATCGTTGCTGGATGGGGCTGCCCTGGAACACTGAAGAGCCGCCGGCGGAGGAGAACAGCGAGTCGACCACTTCGATGGATTTTTCGATGACCAACGAGGCCTGGTAGCGATAGAGGATGCGATCTGCCAGCGCTATGCGCTCGCCTGCGCGCACCGCCGCCATCATGGCATCGAAGTTGGCCAGCAGCACGGTGGTCATTTCCTCGAGGCTGTTCCTGGCCGCGGCAATCCGCATCTGGGTGGCAGTGTCCTGCGCCAGCTTGGTGGCATCGCCGCTCGCCTTGCCCTTGACCAGCGCGGTGTACAGCGACAGCGCGTCCCTGGCAGCGCCGATCGCGGGCGTGGACACCACGCGGATGAACAACTGGGCCCACGGCAGGTGGTAGAGCGGCGCACTGGACTGATCGACCCCGGGGTTGGTGCCCTCAAAGCCGTCGGATTGTTTGTGCGTGCGGTAGTCAGGCACGAACGCGTCCTCAACCACGATGTCATTGGATCCTGTGCCCTGGAGTCCCATGGAATACCAGGTGTCCTCGATCCGATAGTCGCTCTGCGGGACCAGGAATGTCCGGTAGGTGCCGTCCGGCAGGATGCCACCGAGCAGCGCCCACGTGCAGTGATCGCACCCGCTACTCCAGCCCCAGCGACCGCTGAAACGAAACCCGCCGGCAACCGGTTCAACCTTGCCCATGGGGGCGTACGAGGACGATACACGGGTGTGGATATCGTCTGACCACACATCCTGTTGCGCGCGGCAGTCCATCAACGCGACCTGGAAAGCGTGCACGGCCACGATACCGCTGGCCCAGGCCGTGGACATGCAACATTCGGCAATTGCCATCTGCATGCGAAAGAAAGCTTGCGGATCGAGTTCGTATCCACCCCAATGGGCCGGTTGCAGCGCCAGAAAAAAGCCTGCTTTCTGCAGAGCCTGGATGTTTTCCACCGGCACCCGCCGCTCACTGTGCGCCCTGTCCGCGTTGGCCCGCAGCACTATTTGCAGCGCTTGCACACGTTTTAGCATGGCGGCACCTTCATCGGCCGCGCGCTCCGCGTCGGTGTCTACAGTCAGGTTCATGGTGCTGGTACTGTTCATTACAGCGCTTCCTCCACCGTAGTGAGGCGCCGGGCGATAGGCGCCGGGATAAAAAAAGCCCGCGGATTGCTCCGCGGGCGATGGACCTGGATGGGTACTAGCGAGGAGAGATAACCTTGGGGGCATACCCCGCTCTATACTCATTCGGCTAAATATACGCGCACGCGGCCTGAACGGATCACGACATCCCCATAGAATTCTGTCTTTTCCAGTAAAGCGGCCAGCGGCCACAGATTACGCGTGCAGTTCGTGCGCCAGGATAGCCTGCAGTCGTCGGCCGATAACCTGCATGTCGAGGTGGGCATCCGGCAGCAGCCTGGCCATGGAAGTCACGCGCAAACCCTCGTAACCGCAGGGATTGATACGCCCGAAGGGCTCCAGGTCCAACTCCACATTCAGGGCCAGGCCGTGGTAACTGCAGCCCCGGCGAACCCGCAGGCCCAGCGCAGCGATTTTTTCACCCGCGACATAAACGCCCGGCGCATCCCGTCGTGCGGCAGCGTCGATCGCGTACTCCCGCAGAAGTTGCACCACACTGCGCTCGATCAGGTCGACGAGGTCGCGCACGCCCAATTGCCGACGGCGCAGATCCACCATGAGATAGAGTACCCATTGCCCCGGCCCGTGGTACGTGACCTGCCCGCCCCGATCGACCTGAATAACCGGGATAGCGCCGGGAGCCAGCACATGCTCAGCCTTGCCCGCCTGCCCCTGGGTGAACACTGGCGGATGCTGCAACAACCACAGCTCATCGGGTGAGTCAGCAGTGCGTGAATCGGTGAGTTGGCGCATGGCGGCCAGCGTGGGCTGGTAGTCAACCAGCCCCAACTCGCGCAACACCAGTTCCGGCGCGGGCACCGGTTACAGCACCATCTTGACATGCCCGGTGGCCAGCAGGCCCTGGTGCAGTGCGTCCAACTGGTCGGGGCCGGTAGCAGTGATGGTAATGGTGAGGGCAGTGAACGTGCCTTTGCGGCTGGCTCTGGCGGCCATTGTCTGCTGGTCAAAACCCGGTGCGTGACGCTCGAACACTGCCAGGACAATCGACTCAAAGTCATCGCTGCTGCGGCCCAGCACCTTGATCGGATACGCGCAGGGAAACTCTATCTTGGGGGCTTCAGGCTCTGCCACGACACCACACTCCTGCGCCGGCCCGCGTGACCGGGATCAGGATCCGAACAGGCTGGCGAAAAACATCAAAATGCTATCCCACAGGCGCGCGAAAAAGCCGGCCGGCTCCACCGCCACCAGCGCCACCACTGGCTCTTGCAGTACGATCTTGTCCTGTAGATTGACAGTCACGGTACCCACCGGGTCGCCGACGGCGAGGGGCGCTACGAGTTTTTCGTTTATTGCCACACTGGTCACCAGGTCGTCATGCTTGCCGCGCTGCAGCGTCAGTACGGTTTTATCCAGCAAGCCCACGGGAACGTAATCCTGCTGACCCTTCCAGATACGCGGCTTCGCCAGTTCCGTCATGGGTTCGAACAGCGTCTTGGTCTGGTAGAAATTAAAACCGTAGTTGAACAGGCTGGCGGCGTCATTTTTGCGCGCTTTGGTGCTCTCGGTACCCAGCACTACCGCAATCAGGCGCATGCCGCCACGCAGTGACGACGCCACCAGGCAATAACCGGCCTCTGCCGTGTGACCGGTCTTCAGGCCATCCACGGTAGGGTCCTCGCGCAGCAGCGTATTGCGGTTGTATTGCCGAATATTGTGAAACGTAAACTCGAGCTCCTTGTAGATCGCGTACTGCTTGGGGTGATCGTTGATCATCGCCCTGGCCAAGGTGGCCAAATCACGCGCGGTGGTCAAATGCGTCGGATCCGGCAAGCCGTGGGAATTCACGAAGTGGGTATTGGTCATACCCAAGCGCTTGGCATTGGTGTTCATCATCTCGGCAAACACGGCTTCGGTGCCGGCGATATGCTCCGCCACTGCCACGGAAGAATCGTTGCCGGAGGAAATGATGATGCCGCGTTGTAAATCCGCAATAGAGACATCCACACCCGGCTCTATATAAAGCAGCGAGGAGCCAGCGAATAACGGGTTCTGGGAATAGGAGTTCTCAGTAATCTTCACCATGTCGGTCTCGTTGACGCGACCAGCGTTTATTTCCTCTGCCAACACATAGGCGGTCATCATCTTGGTGAGGCTGGCCGGTGGCAGGCGTTCATCGGCATTGTGCTCCACCAGCACCGCGCCGCTGGTGGCATCGATCAATAGATACGCTTTGGCGGCCAGCTGGGGTGGCGCGGGCACCGCATTCTCTGCCTGCACACCGAATGCGGAGACTGCCAGGAGTAATACCAGTGCTAATCGAGTCATGACGTCAGAAAACCGTGGGGTGAGTTTGACAACCGCGGATGGTACCGCATGGACGGCTGGAGCGAAAGAATCCCTAGGGCAGCGGCTGCCCTGCGTCGTACCCACTGTCCTGTAGTTGCTGTTGCAGCGCCAGCAGCTGATTCGTGTCATCCACCGGACCCACCCGCACCCTGTACAGCAATGTACCGCCCGCATCCACCTGGCTGATAAACACCGGTGCTGACAGTAACGCCTGCAATTCCTGCATCAGGGTCCGGGCCGTCGCTTCCTTACCAAAGGCACCCAATTGCAAATAACGATACATTCCATAGGCGTCATCGCGACGATCATCCACACCGATCACATCTATCACTGCAACTTCCACCCGCGCGGTGCCCTTTTCCATATACCCCAGCTTGACGGCAGCGGCATAGGACAGATCGATCAGGCGATCGGAGTGGAAGGGACCGCGGTCATTGACGCGCACCACGAGGCTCTGGCCATTATCCAGGTTGGTGACGCGGACGTAACTCGGAATCGGCAAGGATTTGTGGGCGGCGCTGGGCAGGTACACGTCATAGAGTTCGCCGTTGGAAGTTTCATGCCCGGAGAACTTGGCGCCATACCAGGATGCAATGCCCTGCTCACGATAGCCGCGGTAATTGTCCAGCACTTCGTAGCTCACACCGTCGACCACATACGGGCTCATGTTACCCACTGCCAGCAGCGGATCGGCCTGCGGCACCGCATCGAAGACTTCATCGGGGCTGATGGGCCTCAAGGGTGCAAAATCATGCGCCACGGCATAACGCGATGGCGGCGCGGCAGTCTTGCTGTCCTTTCCTGCGGTCTTGCGTGCATCCGGGGGCTGTGTCGCGCAACCCGCGAACAATACCAGTAGCGCGACGAGTATCGCAGAGCGCCGCTGAGCGCTCACTGCGCCACCCGGGCGGCCAGACGTTGACTGAGCTGATAGACACTCATCGCGTACATGGCGCTCTGGTTGTAACGGGTGATGACATAGAAATTATGCAGCCCGAGCCAGTACTCGTAACCACTTTTCAGTTCGAACTTCATGGCTATGGCCAGCGCGTTGGGATCCAGTGCTACCCTTGGCACCACGCCATCAGCCGCAAATTGCGCCACCGTGCGCTGTAGTGTCAGGTCATCCCGGGATTTGACGAAAATGGTGCCTGGCGTGTCGGCAGCGATGTCGGCCGCAGCCACAACCGTCTCGCCCTGCCGCCACCCGTGTTGCTTGAAATAATTGGCGACACTGCCGATCGCATCCACGGGGTTTTTCCAGATATCGATCACACCATCCTGGTCAAAATCGATGGCGTAGCTGCGGTAGCTGCTGGGCATGAACTGGCCAAACCCCATGGCTCCGGCGTACGACCCCTTCAGGTCCCTAGGGTCCATGCCCTGATCGCGGGTGAGAATCAAAAAGTGCTTGAGTTCGCGGGTGAAAAATGGCGAACGCGGTGGGTAGTCGAACGCCAGTGTAGACAGGGCGTCGAGCACTCGGTAGCTCCCCATGGAGCGCCCGTAGTAGGTTTCTACCCCGATAATGGCGACGATGATTTCTGCCGGCACGCCGAACTCGCGCTCCGCCCGGGCCAGAGTGGCGCGATGTTTGGCAAAAAATGCCACGCCCTGATTTTCGCGCGCCTCGTTGAGAAAGATTGCCCGGTACTCATACCAGGGCTTGGTTTTCTCTGCCGGGCGGGCTATCGCTTCCAGAATGCTGTCCTTGCGCTGGGCCTGGGCAAGTACCCGCATCAATGCCTCTCGATTGAAGCCCTCTTCCACCACCAGTTCATCAACCACCACGCGAGCGGCAGGGCTGACCCCGTAGTTGTCAGCTGCGCAGGACAAGGCCGGCCACAGACAGGCCACCACCAGCAAAATTTTCACGTGTAACCGCATAGGTCAGGATTCGTTCCTTATAAGTCTTGGGTCATTCCAGGGCGGTGAGATCGTACGATTTTCATGTGACCGTCCCGCGTTTTTCGGTACTGATTGCCATGAGAATGCCAAAGCCCGCGAACAGGGTCACCACGGCGGTACCGCCTGCGCTCACCAGTGGCAGTGGCACACCCACTACGGGTAACAAACCAGCTACCATGCCCATATTAACAAAGATGTACACGAAAAACGTCAGTGTCAGGCTGCCCGCCATCATACGACCGAAACTGGATTGTGCATGTACCCCGATCCAGAAGCCCCGCAACAGGATCAGGAAATAAATGCTCATCAACAGGATGATACCCTGTAAGCCGTGCTCCTCGGCCAATACCGCAATGATGAAATCCGTGTGGCTCTCCGGCAGGAAATCCAGGCGTGACTGGGTACTCTGCATCCACCCCTTACCCGCCCAGCCGCCGGAGCCGATCGCCGTCTTGGACTGGATAATATTCCAGCCCGCACCGAGCTTGTCGCTCTCAGGGTTGAACATGGTGAGGATGCGCTGCTGCTGATACTCCTTCAGGCCATACATCCAGACCGGCCAGGAAGCCCCTGCCGCCAGAACCGCCGCACCAACGATGTAACGCCAGCCAATCCCAGCCATGAACAACACAAACAAACCACTGGCAGCGATGAGCAGGGCGGTCCCCAGGTCAGGTTGAATCACGATCAGGGCGGCCGGCAAGCCAAGCAACAGCAGCGCACCCATCACCGCGACAAAGCGCGGAGGTAACACCCTTCCGGCCAGAAACCAGGCGATGACCATGGGCACCGCCAGTTTCATGATCTCCGCGGGCTGGAAGCGAAAGCCGCCAATTTCCAACCAGCGCTGGGCGCCTTTGGCTCCCACCCCCACCAGCATCACCGCCACCAGCGTCGCCACGCCACCGATATAGACCCACGGCGCCCAGCGCATGTAGGTCTGCAGGCTGATCTGTGCCCCCACAATCATGATCGTGTAGGCCAGCGCGATGTAACGTCCCTGGCGGATAACGGCGTCGATGCTCTGTCCGGATGCACTGTACAGCACCAGCAAGCCATAACCTGTCAGGCCCATCAACAGTAACAACAGTGGTACGTCGATATGGAAACGCATGAGGGCGCTGGGGCGCTTGGCCATGTCCCTGGAACCGTGGTGCGGCAGCTGCCGAACGTAGTCGCTCATCAGCCGGGCGCCTCCTCGGCCAGCCAGGTATCGATCACCGCACGTGCTATCGGCGAGGCGGCGGAGCTGCCACCGCCATTCTCCACGATGATAGCCACCGCGATTTTCGGATCTTCAATAGGCGCAAATGCGATAAACAAGCCGTGGTGGCGATGCCGTTCCGCCACCTGCGACTCGTTGTACACGGAATTCTGGGCGATGCCGATGACCTGGGAGGTCCCCGTCTTGCCGCCCATTTCATAGGTAATGCCCTTGGCCAGCGCTTTTGCCGTGCCATTGCGGCCGTGCACCACTTCGCGCATACCAACATACACAGCATCCCAGTAGGCAGCCGGTGCCAGCAGCGGTTCCAATGTTGGCGCTGGCGCCGGTTCGCCATTTACCGCCATGACCAAACGCGGCACCCTGCGCTGCCCCCTGCTGGCCATCACACTGGTGGCAACCGCCAATTGCAGGGGCGAGGCCAACACATAGCCCTGGCCGATACCGGCGCTGATGGTCTCGCCCGGGTACCAGGCCTGGCCCAGGGCCTCGCGCTTCCAGCGCGTTGACGGCAATACGCCGGCGCGCTCATTGGTCGTATCAATGTCGGTGCGACTCCCAAATCCAAATGGACTCAGGTATTCCGCCGTACGATCAATGGTCAGGCGCCGGGCCAGGTCATAGAAGTAGACATCGCAGGACTCGGCGATAGCCATTTTCATATTTACCCGGGCGGCGTGACCGGTGCCGCGCACGCGCAGGATCCAGTCGCGATATTTACGGGAGTCTCCGGGCAGTTTGTACCAGCCGGGATCGGCCACGGTCGAATCGGGGGTCACCAGTCCGGACTGTAATCCAGCCATCGCCATAAACGGCTTGATGGTAGAGCCGGGGGGGTAGGAGCCCTGGATGGCGCGATTGAACAACGGCACATCCAGCGAGTCCC
Source organism: Haliea sp. (assembly GCA_031431315.1). Taxonomy (GTDB): domain Bacteria; phylum Pseudomonadota; class Gammaproteobacteria; order Pseudomonadales; family Halieaceae; genus Marimicrobium. The sequence goes on along the minus strand of JANPDE010000102.1, from coordinate 11,881 downwards.
GCAAGGCGGCATAATCGCTGGAGCTGATGCCGTTGACAAACAGATTAGTGTCAAACCCCGGTGTCGACACCAGAGCCAGTATCCCACCCGTGCGCGGATCGATTGCAACCACCGCCCCACGCCGACCGCCCAGGGCGTCGAACGCCGCGCGCTGTAAACGGTAGTCCAGAAACAGGGTGAGGTCTTTGCCTGGCGCTGGCGCGAAACGCTCGAGCACACGCAGCACCCGCCCGTGGGCATTGCTCTCCACGTTCTGGTACCCCACATGCCCGTGCAGCATATCCTCGTAGTACTTCTCCACACCCACTTTGCCCACGTGGAAGGTGCCGCGATAATCCGTCTCATCCAGCTCCTGCGCTTCCTGCTCGTTGATTCGGCCAACATAGCCCAGTGCATGCGAGAACAGCTCGCCGTGCGGGTAGTAGCGCAGCAATTGCGCTTCCACGACCACACCCGGCAGCCGGAAGCGGTTGACTGCCAGCCGGGCGCGTTCCTCTTCGTTCAGGCGAAAGCGCAGTGGCACCGCCTCATAAGGGCGACTGCGTTTGAGTTTCTTGTGGAAAGTTTCCAGGTCGCTCGCCGAAATCGAGACCAATTCCTGCAGCTCCGCCAGAGCAGTATCCAAATCGTCCACACGCTCGCGCACCACAGAAAGGATGTAACTGGGACGGTTTTCCGCCAGCACTACACCATTGCGATCATAGATAAGTCCGCGCCGTGGAGGCAGGGGCTGCAACGTTACCCGGTTGCGCTCGGACTGGGTTTTGTATATCTCATACTCAGTGATCTGCAGCGTGTAATAGCGCGTCAGGATAGCGCCCAGCAGTACCACCACCAGCAGGATCGCAAGGATAGTGCGAGTGCCGTAAATACGGGATTCGAGCTGGAGATCCTTTAAATCGAATTGCGGCAGCATCTAATAGACGGGTGGCCGAACCAGCGCGGCATTGGAGGCAAGAATCATTAGGCGCGATGATACGGGTGGTTGACGGTAATTGTCCAAGCCCGATACAACTGCTCCGCCAACAATACCCGTACCAGCGGGTGCGGCAGGGTCAAATCACTGAGCGACCAGCGCTGGTCGGCGCGCGCCAGGCAGGCAGGGGACAAGCCGTCAGGCCCACCGATCAGAAAGCTGAAGTTGTCCCCCGACATTTGCCAGCTCTGAAGCTGTCGCGCCAGCTGTTCGGTGGATAGTGATTTGCCTGCCACATCCAGGGCGATCACCCGCTCCCCGGGCGCGATGGCCTTGAGAATCCGCTCTCCCTCCACCGCGCATGATTGCTGTGCGGCGCTGTCCTTGCCGCGCTTGGCCAGAGGAATCTCACGCCAGACTAGCTGCCATTCCCGCGGCAGGCGCTTGCTGTATTCTGCAATGCCCTGGCTGACCCAGACCGGCATCCGGGTGCCCACGGCAATAGCACTGATGCGCATCAGGTGCCGGTGTCAGGCTTGGCCCACAGGCGTTCCAGGTCGTAGAAATCCCGCGTCGCTGGCAACATGACATGCACCACCACGTCGCCGAAATCCACCAGTACCCACTCACCAGCGTCCTCGCCCTCTACTCCCAGGGGGCGCACACCCTGCTGCTTGGCTTCCACGGCAACATGGTTGGCCAGCGATTTCACATGCCGATTGGAGGTGCCGCTGGTGATGACCAGGTAATCCATCATGTCCGTCAGGTCGCTGACATCCAGCGTCACGGTATTTACTGCCTTGAGATCATCCAGAGCAGCGACAATAAACCGCCTGAACTGTTCAGATTCCATGGTGTTGGTGTACTTTGGTATTCATAGCTGCGATCACCGATAAAGATTGTGTAGTTGAATATAGTCCAATACCGACTGCGGTATAAGGTAGCGAGCTGACCGTCCCGCAGCCAGCAACTCCCGTATCTCGGTCGATGATATGGCCAGCGGGCGCAACTCCTGAATCACGATGCCTCCTGTGGGACGCTCTCGCAGCGCGTGTAGATCGTCCAGGCGATGTGTGTTCAGCCACTGTGCGACAGTGCCCACTTTCGGCAACTGCCACCCGGGACGCGCAATAACGATAATGTGCGACCAGTCCAACAGTTCCTGCCAGCGGTGCCATGCGCTGATGTCCAGCAGGGCATCACAGCCCAGTACCATGCACAACCCGGTCGCCGCTTCCAGTTCACCGCGCAATTCGATCAGGCTGTCTATAGTAAAGGACTTGCCCGGCCGCTGCAGTTCCCGGGCATCACACGCCAGACGAGGTTCACCGGCGATGGCCAGTTCAATCATGGCGGCGCGGTGCACGCCACTGCATTGCGGTGCGTCCCGGTGGGGTGGCTGCGCACAAGGCATCAGTCGCAATTGCTCCAACTGCAGCTTCTCCACCAGCTCCAGTGCCGAGCGCAAGTGGCCGTAGTGCACAGGATTGAAGGTGCCACCGAAAACCCCCACCAGGGGGGCGTGAGACGGGAGCGGCGCACTCAAGTGCGAATCTGCCCCTCGCCGAGCACCACAAACTTCTGCGACGTGAGTCCTTCCAGTCCCACCGGACCCCGGGCGTGTAACTTGTCGGTGGAAATACCGATCTCGGCACCCAGTCCATATTCGAAACCATCGGCTAAACGGGTGGAGGCGTTGACCATGACCGAACTGGAATCCACCTCGCGCAGAAAACGCATGGCCCGGCCGTGATCCCGTGTGACGATGCTGTCCGTGTGTTGGGAACTGTAGGTGTTGATATGTTCGATGGCCTGCTGCAAGCCGTCCACCACGCGCACCGCCAGCACCGGAGCCAGGTATTCCTCGCGCCAATCATCTTCACTGGCAGCGTTAGCGTTAGGTAAAATCGCTAACGTTCGCGGGCAGCCGCGCAGCTCCACTCCCGCCGCGGCATACGTCTGGGCAAGGCGCGGTAACACCTGCTGCGCTTTTGATGCCGCCACCAGCAACGTCTCCATGGTATTACAGGTGCCGTAGCGCTGCGTTTTGGCATTGACGGCAATGACAATCGCCATTTCGTCGTCGGCTCCATCATCAATGTACACGTGGCATACGCCGTCCAGGTGCTTGATAACGGGTACCCTGGCGTCCCTGCTAATGCGCTCGATCAGGCTCTTGCCGCCGCGCGGAACGATCACATCCACGTACTGTGGCATGGTGATCAGGTGTCCCACGGCCGCTCGATCCGCCGTCGCCACCACCTGCACCGCAGCCGCGGGTAATCCGGCGGCCTGCACTCCCTGCAGCAGGCACTCGGCAATCGCGCAATTGGAGGCAAGCGCCTCCGAACCACCGCGCAAGATTGTGGCATTGCCGGATTTGAGGCACAGGCTGGCCGCCTCCACAGTCACATTGGGTCGCGATTCATAAATGATACCGATCACACCCAGCGGCACCCGCATGCGGCCCACCTGGATACCACTGGGCATGCTTCGTAGTTCGGAGATACTTCCCACCGGGTCCGGCAGTGCCGCGACCTGTCGCAGGCCTTCGAGCATTGTGTCGACATGCGCTGGTGTTAGCTTCAGGCGATCCATCAGCGGTGCCTCCAGCGCTCTGGCACGGCCCTGCTCCAGATCTTGCTCGTTGGCCTCCGCCAGGCGGGATCGCGCGCCGTCGAGAGCGTCGTGGATCGCCAGCAACGCGTGATTGCGCACCGCAGTCGGCGCGGCCGCCACGATGCGCGACGCTGCGCGCGCGGCAATACCCAACTCGACCATGTATTGCTCAACGTTCATTGCAATCCAACTGCGACTAATGCAAAGCGGCGATTATACCTGATCGCTCCGGGCGATGTGCTAAGCTCAGGCCTGAAATTCTCACAGGACTGGACATGGTAGCGCGCCCCGAACTGGAGTTCTTTTACGACTGTTCCAGCCCCTGGACTTACTTCGCTTTCACACGCATCCAGCCCATCATGGAACAGCTTGAGCTGCCCATTCGCTGGCGTCCCATTTTGGTGGGCGGGGTATTTAATGCGGTCAACCAGGCGCTCTACTCCGCCCGCGAAGCGCTGTTCAATGATATCGACAACCCGCGCCTGAAATACTATGTGAAGGATATGCAGGACTGGGCGCGACTCTGCGGCGTGCGCGCTGACATGCCTGCCGGACATCCCATCAGCAGTGTCAAAGCGATGCGCGGCGCTTTTTACGCACAGGAAAAAGATTTGCTGGTGTCTTACTCCCAGGCAGTTTTTGAGGCCTACTGGGCCAGCGCCTCCCCGGATATCGCCAACGATGCCGTGCTCGCGACGATTTGCGCTCACGTCGGCCTGGATACACAGGGCTTTTTCAGCGCCATTCGCAGCCAGCGCTACAAGGATTTGCTGCGCGAGAATACCGACGAGCTCATCGCGCGCGGCGGCTACGGTTCGCCGACGATTTTTATCAACAGTGACGACATGTACTTCGGCAACGATCGTTTGCCGTTGGTGGAATTTCGATTGCGCGAGTTGCTCGGCGGGACTTAAAGCGCGGCAGCGTGCTCTGACAGGTATTTCGCAACACCAGCGGGGGACGCATTCATGCCCTTGTCACCCTTGTTCCAACCCGCCGGACACACTTCACCGTGCTGGTCAGTAAACTGCAGTGCCTCGACCAGGCGAATCAGTTCGTCGATTTGATATGGCCTATTTAAATGTACTTACGATTTTAATAGCCAATCACTATGGTTGTGGAGAGCCTACCCGGCAGTCTGGGTAGCTACCGCTGACTTGATAAGTGTCTGTAATTCCCCACTCTCATACATTTCGGTAACGATGTCGCAACCACCGATCAATTCACCGTCCACCCACAATTGCGGGAAGGTAGGCCAGTTCGCGTATTGCGGCAGTGTGGCACGAATTTCTGGGTTGCTAAGGATATCCACATACGCGAAGCGTTCACCACAGGCCATCAAGGCTTCCACGGTGCGCGCCGAAAAGCCGCACTGTGGCTGATTCGGAGACCCTTTCATGTACAACATAATCCGGTTGTTCGCGAGCTGCTCTTTGATTGTCTCGATAATGTCCATCTGTAGTCCTGTCGTATGGTAGCCCACTGGGCTGTTATTCCAGACACTCAGTTTAACCCAAACCCGCCGCAAATTGCTCGCACTAGCAACGCGGATTGCCATTCCCTCCCTATGCCGCTATAGTTGCTCGTTTCGAGGCAGCTCCCGCTGCCTTTTTGCGTTTTTGGGAGTACCAGAACCATGTCGGCGTTGATGCAGACTTACGCCAGATTGCCCGTGACCTTCAGTCATGGCGAAGGTGTGTACCTCTACGATACAGAAGGGCGGCGCTACCTGGATGGCATTTCCGGCATCGCTGTGAACGGACTGGGCCACGCCCACCCTGCGGTCACTGCAGCCATACGGGAACAAGCCGACAAGCTGGTACACAGCTCCAATCTCTATCGCATCGAGGCACAGGAGCAACTTGCCGCCGTCCTGACGACAGTCGCGAGCATGGAAAATTGTTTCTTTGGCAATTCAGGCGCGGAGGCCAATGAAGCGGCCATCAAACTGGCGCGCCTGTACGGGCACGGCCGCGGCATCAAGAAACCGGCCATCATTGTGCTAGAGGGTGCTTTCCATGGCCGTACACTTGCCACGCTCAGTGCCACTGGCAACCGCAAAATACAGGCTGGCTTCGAACCGCTGGTGACCGGCTTCGTCCGGGCGCCGCGCAACGATGTGGAAGCCTTACGTCAGATCGCTGCCAACAATCCTGACGTGGTGGCCTTCCTCGCCGAACCCATCCAGGGCGAAAATGGCGTCACTGTGCTCGAGCCAGCGTACTTGCGCGCCGCACGACAAATTTGTACTGAGCAGAAGTGGCTGTTCATGCTCGATGAAGTACAGACCGGGAACGGACGTACTGGCAACTATTTTGCTTACCAGGGCCTTGAACTGATGCCCGACGTGGTCACCACCGCCAAAGGCCTCGGTAACGGCGTGCCTATTGGAGCTTGCCTGGCGCGTGGCGCGGCAGCACGGGTATTGGGTGCTGGCCAGCATGGCTCCACTTTTGGTGGCAATCCCCTGGCGTGCGCTGCTGGGCTGGCCGTGGTCAATACCGTTGTGCAGGACCATCTGTGCGCCAACGCGATTGCCATGGGACAGTTGATTACCGAACACCTGCTTGCGGATAGCGCCGTCGCCGAGCGAGTCGTTGAGATTCGCGGCAAGGGGTTGATGTTGGGAATCGAATTGCAGCGGGACTGTGGCGAACTCGTGCAGAGCGCACTGGATGCAGGCCTGCTGATCAACGTGACAGCAGGCAATACCATACGCCTGCTTCCACCCTTGGTAATCAACGCTCAGGAAGCTCGCGAATTAGCCGGCGGTGTCGCCGCGCTGATCCGCAAGTTCAACTGATCACTCCCTAGCGCGCATCAGGACAGGACTGGCCATGTCGGATACTCGGCACTTTTTGACGCTTCTGGATTTTAGCCCGGCGGAGCTGCAGCAGCTCATACAGCGGTCCATCCAAATGAAGGCCGAACACCGCGCCGGCACCGACCAGCGCGCCTTCCCGGGCGCCGTGCTGGCTATGATCTTCGCCAAATCGTCGACCCGCACCCGGGTCTCCTTTGAAGCCGGCATGGCGCAGCTCGGCGGACACGCCATGTTCCTGTCGCCCCAGGACACCCAACTGGGCCGCGGCGAACCCGTGGAAGACACTGCCCGGGTAATCTCCTCCATGGTGGACATTGTAGTGATCCGCACCTTCGGCCACGACATTGTGCAGCGCTTTGCAGCGCACTCCTGTGTACCGGTCATCAATGCCTTGACCGACGACTTCCACCCCTGCCAACTGCTGGCGGATATGCAAACCTGGGTTGAACATCGCGGCAGCATTGCTGGCAAGAGTGTGTGCTGGGTCGGAGATGGCAACAATATGTGCCAGTCCTACATTAACGCCGCCCGCCAGTTTGATTTTGAATTACGCATCGCCTGCCCGCCGGGGTTTGAGCCGGATAGCGAGTTGCTGCGGGTAAACAGCGACCGGGTGAGAATTGTGCATGATCCGGCCAGTGCCGCGCGCGATGCGCATCTCTTGGTGACTGATGTCTGGGCCTCCATGGGCCAGGAAAGCGAGCAGTTGGAACGAGCCCAGCTGTTCGCCCCGTATCAGGTCAATCACGAGCTGATGAGCCTGGCAGCCAGTGATGCCCTCTACATGCACTGCCTCCCCGCCCACCGTGGCGAGGAAATCAGCGCACAACTGATGGATGCGCCTGACACGGTCATCTGGGACGAGGCGGAGAATCGCCTGCATGCCCAAAAGGCCCTGATCGAATGCCTGCTACTGGCCAATCGCGCCAAATAATTATTGGGATTAAAGTGTAAATTTTTAATAAGAATTAAATCGATATACCCACTTTATCGGGCCTGAAGCCCACCCCAATGAGCTCCCCACAAGCAGATCAAGGCCTGTACGGTTAGTAGGTGCAGACCGATCGAGCTATCAACATCTTATCCACAAATTAAACCCAGGCTAATTCCCTTGCATTGCACCTGGAGGCGCATTATCTTGTACCTGAGTGAAGCATATACCCCTACATATTGGGTATTGCGGCTAATAAACGAACAAAAAAATTTAGCGAATTAGCCGCCGAAGCAGGGATTTTCCTCCCGACAACCGCCACAGGGATACCATCCCGTTGCATGGCGGCGTACTGCGGGTATAGAAGCTTTGCGAAGCGGTCACCCAATAAAGCCAAAAGCCGGCACGTCGGAGCAAACATGCAGACAGAGATCACCCAGGGCGGTACTTCCGCCGAAGCTATTGCCCTAAAATCGCGGTCATCCGCTGTCAGCGGTGCCATCGCCGCCACCGCACCGGGACAATTGCGGGTTATCAAGCGCAACGGCACGGTAGTTCCCTTCGAAGTCAGCAAGATAGCGGTTGCCATCACCAAGGCATTTCTCGCCGTGGAGGGCGGTACAGCGGCAGCGTCCAGCCGCATCCATGAAACCGTGGCCAAACTGACCGAATTGGTCACCATTACATTCCAGCGCCGCATGCCCTCCGGCGGAACCATCCACATCGAGGACATACAGGATCAGGTGGAATTGGCCCTGATGCGCTCCGGGGAGCACAAAATCGCCCGGGATTATGTGATCTACCGGGAACAGCAGGCGCGCAAGCGCGCCGCCAAACAGGCCCTGTCCCCCGCCACCCAGGCTGCTGCAGGTAATATCACTGTTGTACAAGCCGATGGCAGCCGTGCACCACTGGATCTCGACCGCCTGCACACCATTGTCAACGAGGCCTGCTTCAGCCTGTCCGATGTTAGCGAAACGGAAATCCTGGACGAGGCCCTGAAGAATCTCTACGACGGTGTCAGCCAGGATGAGTTGAGCACTTCCCTGGTGATCACTGCTCGCACCATGATCGAACAGGAGCCCAACTACACCTTCGTCGCCGCGCGCCTGCTCTGCGACAATTTGCGTGCCGAAGCCCTGGGCTTTCTGGGCGTGGCCGACAGCGCCACCCAGCACGACATGGGCACCCTGTACGCCAAAGCGCTGCCGGCCTATGTGGCAAAAGGGGTCCAACTTGAATTGCTGGCGCCCAAGTTGCAAGAGTTCGACCTGGAGCGACTGGGCCAGGCGCTGTTGCCCGAGCGCGACCTGCAATTCACCTACCTCGGCCTGCAGACCCTGTACGACCGCTACTTCATCCACAGCAACAACACGCGCATCGAGTTGCCACAGATATTTTTCATGCGTGTGGCCATGGGACTGGCCGCGGAGGAAGACGACCGGAATGCCAGGGCGATCGAGTTCTATCAACTGCTGTCGTCTTTCGATTACATGAGCTCCACGCCGACTCTGTTCAACGCGGGCACCCTGCGCCCCCAATTGTCCTCCTGCTACCTCACCACGGTACCGGACAACCTGTACGGCATTTACGGCGCGATTCGAGACAATGCCATGCTGTCCAAATTTGCCGGCGGGCTGGGCAATGACTGGACACCGGTGCGCGCACTGGGCGCCTACATCAAGGGTACCAACGGCAAATCGCAGGGCGTGGTGCCCTTCCTCAAGGTGGTCAATGACACCGCAGTAGCGGTGAACCAGGGCGGCAAGCGCAAAGGTGCCGTGTGCGCCTATCTGGAGACCTGGCACCTGGATATCGAGGAGTTTGTTGAACTGCGCAAAAACACCGGCGATGACCGCCGTCGCACCCACGACATGAATACCGCCAACTGGATACCCGACCTGTTCATGAAGCGCGTGTTCGATGGCGGCGATTGGACTCTGTTCTCACCCAACGATGTGCCGGACCTGCACGACCTGTACGGCAAAGCCTTCGAAGAGCGCTACAAGCAGTACGAGGAGCTGGCCCGCAGCGGCAAACTCAAGTTGTTCAAAACGCTCAAAGCAGAAAACCTGTGGCGCAAGATGCTGGGCATGCTGTTCGAGACCGGCCACCCCTGGATGGCGTTCAAGGACCCTTGCAACCTGCGCTCGCCGCAGCAACATGTGGGCGTCGTGCACTCCTCCAACCTGTGCACCGAAATCACCCTCAACACCAACAAGGATGAAATTGCCGTCTGCAACCTGGGCTCGGTCAACCTGCCGCAGCACGTTGATGAGAATGGCCTCAACCTGGAAAAATTGCAGCAGACGGTGCGCACCGCGGTACGCATGCTGGATAACGTCATCGACATCAACTACTACTCGGTGCCGCAGGCCGAGGCCTCCAATATGCGCCACCGTCCGGTCGGCCTGGGCCTGATGGGCTTTCAGGACGCACTGTACAAAAAGCATCTGGCCTACGGCTCGGATGCAGCGGTGGAATTCGCCGATCACTCCATGGAGGCCATCAGCTACTATGCGATCCAGGCGTCCAGCGAGCTGGCCGCGGAGCGCGGCGCCTACTCCAGTTATCAGGGCTCGCTGTGGAGCCAGGGTATCTTCCCGCTCGATTAGCTGGACCGGCTGATAGCCGAGCGCGGTGAGAAGTATATCCATGTCGACAAGAGCCAGAGCCTCAACTGGACCTCCCTGCGCGCGATGGTCAAGACGCAGGGTATGCGCAATTCCAACGTGATGGCGATTGCCCCCACCGCGACCATCGCCAACATTACCGGCGTGTCGCAATCCATCGAGCCGACCTACCAGAACCTGTACGTCAAATCGAATCTCTCCGGCGAGTTCACGGTCGTCAATCCCTATCTGGTGAGCGACCTGAAGGCGCGTGGCCTGTGGGACAAAGTGATGGTGAACGACCTGAAATACTACGACGGCAGCGTGCAGGCCATCGACCGTATTCCGGCGGACCTGAAGGCCATTTACTCCACCGCCTTTGAGGTGGAGCCGCGCTGGCTGGTGGAAGCCGCCAGCCGTCGCCAGAAGTGGATAGACCAGGCGCAATCGCTGAACCTGTACATCAACAACGCCAATGGCAAGAAGCTGGATATCACGTACCGCATGGCGTGGTTCAGCGGCCTGAAAACCACCTATTACCTGCGCTCACTGGCGGCCACCGGTACGGAGAAATCCACCATCGACACCGGCACCCTGAACGCGGTTTCCAAAGGAGTAGTAGGAGGACCAGCACCAGTGCCGCTGGCCTGCTCGCTGGACGATCCGGAGTGCGAGGCCTGTCAGTAACAATGACCACACCAAGAATCCAGGATATGAACGAGATGTTAAATTGGGATGATTACCACAAGGAAGAGGCGGCGCCTGCCACTGCGGCGGCAGCCGTGAACATGGCGCACGCGACTCGGGCCATGTCCGAAGCGATGCTCGAATCGGTGCTCGAATCGATGCCCGAGTCGAATGCCCAGCCGGAAGCGCTTCAGGCTGTCACCAAAGCCGAGGAGCATGTCGTTGCGCCTGGCCTGGAAGATCTGGAAATGGGTGCCGCCCGCGTGTCAGTGGACGAGAAAGCCATGATCAACTGCCGCGCTGATCTCAACCAGCTGGTGCCCTTCAAGTACGACTGGGCCTGGCAGAAATACATCGACGGTTGTGCCAATCACTGGATGCCCCAGGAAATCAACATGACCGCCGATGTGGCGACCTGGAAAGATCCGGAAGGCCTGACCAGCGATGAACGCCGCATCGTACAACGCAACCTGGGTTACTTCTCCACCGCGGATTCCCTGGTGGCCAATAACCTGGTGCTGGCGATTTACCGGCTGATCACCAACCCCGAGTGCCGCCAATACATCCTGCGCCAGGCCTTCGAGGAAGCGATTCACACCCACGCCTACCAGTACTGCATCGAGTCACTGGGGATGGATGAAGGTGAAGTGTTCAACATGTATCGGGAAGTGCCCTCGGTGGCTAAAAAAGCCGCGTGGAGTATCAGCCACACGCACGCGCTGAGCGACCCCACGTTTACAACCGGCACCGTTGAGACAGACCAGACCCTGCTGCGCAATCTGATCGGCTTCTACGCCGTGACCGAAGGCATTTTCTTCTACTGCGGTTTTACCCAGATCCTCTCCATGGGCCGCCGTAACAAGATGACGGGCGTGGCCGAACAGTTTCAGTACATCCTGCGCGATGAGTCCATGCACCTGAACTTCGGCATCGACGTGATCAACCAGATCAAACTGGAGAACCCGCACCTGTGGACCACGGCATTTCAACAGGAAGCCATCCAGATGATCATGGAAGGCACCCAGTTGGAAATCGAATACGCGCGCGACACCATGCCGCGCGGCGTGCTGGGCATGAACGCGGCGATGATGGAGGAATACCTACACTTCATCGCCAACCGACGCCTGTCGCAATTGGGCCTGCCCGAGCAGTATGCCGGTGCGCAGAACCCTTTCCCCTGGATGTCGGAAATTATGGATTTGCGCAAAGAGAAAAATTTCTTCGAGACACGAGTGATCGAATACCAGACAGGCGGCGCCCTGAACTGGGATTAGAACGCAGTAACTGAGGAA
>JANPDE010000101.1:0-4675 GCA_031431315.1 Haliea sp. | reverse complement strand
GTCATGAAATCGATCGTCTCTACAGCGCGCAGCGCGATCACGTATTCATATCGGCGAGCGTCTCCCACCACACCCACCGACTTGACCGGCAGGAACACCGCAAAAGCCTGGCTGGTCTTGTGGTAGAAGTCGTCGCGGCGCAGCTCCTCGATGAAGATGGCATCGGCCAGGCGCAGCAGGTCGGCGTACTCTTTCTTCACCTCGCCGAGAATGCGTACACCGAGGCCAGGGCCGGGGAAGGGATGGCGATAGACCATGTCATAGGGAAGGCCCAGTTCCAGGCCTATCCTGCGCACCTCATCCTTGAACAGTTCACGCAGCGGCTCCACCAGTTCGAAGCTCATGTCATCGGGTAGGCCACCCACGTTGTGGTGGGACTTGATGTTGTGCGCCTTGCCGGTTTTGCCGCCAGCCGATTCGATCACATCGGGATAGATGGTGCCCTGCGCCAGCCACTTCACGCCGGTGAGTTTGCCGGCCTCCTCGTCGAACACCTCGATGAAGGTATTGCCGATCACCTTGCGCTTGGCCTCGGGGTCCGACACGCCGTGCAGCTTGGCCAGGAACATGGCCTCGCAATCCCGACGCAGCACCTTCACCCCCATGTTGCGAGCGAACATCTCCATCACGTGGTCGCCTTCGTGCAGGCGCAGTAAACCGTTATCCACGAACACGCAGGTCAGTTGCTCGCCGATGGCGCGGTGCAGCAGGGCCGCCACGACTGATGAGTCCACGCCGCCGGACAGGCCCAGCAGCACCTTGTCAGAACCCACCAGGGCCCGCACGCGCGCAATGGCGTCTTCCACAATATGCGCCGGGGTCCACAGCGCCTCGCAGCGACATAGCTCCAGCACGAAGTGTTCAAAGATGCGCACGCCCTGCAGGGTGTGTGTCACCTCCGGATGAAACTGGATGCCGTAAAAGGGTTTGTGCAGGTGCGCCATACCGGCAATTGGGCAGCTCGGTGTCTCGGCGATTACTTCAAAATCCGGCGGCAGCTCCACCACCTTGTCGCCGTGGCTCATCCACACGTCCAGCAGGCCCCTGCCCTGCTCGTCGATGTGGTCGCGAATGTCATGCAGCAGGCCGCCGTTACCGACCTGCGTGATCTGGGCGTAGCCGAATTCACTCACGTGGGAACCGGCCACCTTGCCGCCAAACTGCTCGGCCATGGTCTGCATGCCGTAGCAGATGCCGAGCACTGGCACGCCCAGCTCAAACACAGTCGCTGGCGCCCTGGGCGATGCTGCGGCGGCGACCGACTCGGGTCCGCCGGACAGGATAATACCGTTGGGATTAAAGGCCCGGACCTCATCATCGCTCAGGTCAAAGGCGCGCACTTCACTGTACACACCGACTTCGCGCACACGGCGGGCAATCAACTGGGTGTACTGGGAGCCAAAATCCAGGATCAGGATTTTTTGGGCGTGGATATCTGCACTCATATCAGGCGGGCCCTAGCGCACCGGATAATTCGGCGCTTCCTTGGTAATGGACACATCGTGTACGTGGCTCTCGGCCATACCAGCGCTGGTCACGCGCACAAACTCGGGGCGCGTGCGCATGGTTTCCATGTTGGCACTGCCCGTATAGCCCATGGCTGAGCGCACGCCACCCATCAGCTGTTGGACAATGGCGGAGACGGGGCCCTTGTAGGGTACACGACCTTCAATGCCCTCGGGCACAAGCTTTTCGGTGCCGCGACTGGTGTCCTGGAAATAGCGGTCCGAGGAGCCCTGCGTCTGCGCCATGGCGCCCAATGAACCCATGCCGCGATACGCCTTGTAGGTACGTCCCTGGTACAACTCAACCTCACCCGGCGCTTCCTCCGTACCGGCGAACATACTGCCCACCATGACCGAATGCGCGCCGGCCACGATCGCCTTGGCGATGTCCCCCGAGAAACGGATGCCGCCATCGGCGATGATTGGAATATCGGTTCCCCGCAAGGCTTCGCTGACATTGGCGATGGCGGTAATCTGCGGCACCCCGGTGCCGGTGACAATTCGGGTGGTGCAGATAGAGCCGGGGCCGATACCCACCTTGACCCCGTCCACACCGGCCTCGGCCAGCGCCACGGCCGCAGCAGCAGTGGCGATATTGCCACCAATGACCTGTATCGAGGGATAAGAGCGCTTGATCAGTTTGACCCGGTCGATCACATTGCGGGAGTGCCCGTGCGCGGTATCCACCACCAGTACATCGACACCGGCTGCGACCAGTGCGTGCACGCGGGCATCGGTATCCGGGCCAGTGCCCACCGATGCGCCGACGCGCAACTGGCCGTAGGAATCCTTGCAGGCGTAGGGAAAGCTCTCCGCCTTGTCAAAATCCTTCACAGTGATCATGCCGCACAGATCAAAGGCATCGTTCACCACCAGGATTTTCTCGATGCGATGGCGATGCAGCAGCTCCTGCACCTGGGCCAGTTCAGCACCTTCCTTGACGGTCACCAGTTTGTCGCGCGGCGTCATGATGGCGGAGACGAGTTTTGCCGGATTGGATTCAAAACGTACGTCACGACGGGTAACAATACCCACCAGGTCCTTGCCATCGAGCACCGGAACACCGGAAATGCCGTGCGCGCTGGTGAGTTCGATCAGCTCGGCGATGGTCGCTCCTTGCTGGATCGTAATGGGATCCTTGACCACCCCGCTCTCGAATTTCTTGACCTTGCGCACCTGTTCGGCCTGCTCGGCAATGGTCATGCTTTTATGGATAATGCCGATGCCGCCCTCCTGGGCCATGGCAATCGCCAGGCGGAACTCGGTGACGGTATCCATGGCGGCGGAGACCAGGGGAATATTCAGGTCAATGTCGCGAGTGAGCCGCGTGCGCAGCGACACATCGCTGGCAACCACCTCGGAATAGCCTGGAGTCAACAGAACATCGTCAAAGGTGCGGGCTTCCTGGGCTATACGTAGCATAGGGGCTGTTCTCCAGATGGCGAGGGTGAATTAAACGCGCGAGTATAAATCCAAGTGCCCTGCGGCACAATTGCCGGACCGCCGGATCGCCGGATCGCCGGATCGCCGGATCGCCGGAAAGTCGTGGAATGCGCGGTAAGGTGGGATAACGTACACTGCCTTTGTGCCAACCACCTCCACAGCCCGGGGCCCGAATTCCAGTGAACGACCGCTTTGCATCCCCACCCCCTACGCTTACCGTCAGTCAGCTCAACCGGCAGGTAAAGAGTCTGCTGGAAAGCCACTTCGACTATGTCTGGGTTGAGGGTGAAGTCAGTAATTTCGTCGTACCCTCCTCCGGACACTGGTACTTCTCTCTTAAAGACAGCAACGCCCAGGTGCGCTGCGCCATGTTCAGCACCCGCAACCAGCGCCTTAAGTTCACACCCAGGAACGGCGATACCATTCGCCTGCGTTGCCGGGTTTCCCTGTATGAAGGCCGGGGGGAATTTCAATTGCTGGTCGAACACCTGGAACATGCCGGGGCCGGGGCACTACAGGCGACTTTTGAAAAGCTCAAGGCCAGGTTGCTGGCGGAAGGCCTGTTCGACAGCGCGCGCAAACGTCCCCTGCCGGAATCCGTCGCGTGCCTGGGTGTGATCACCTCCCCTACGGGCGCCGCCATCCACGACATACTGACAGTACTGCGCCGTCGCTGCCCCGCGATCGCCGTTTTCCTGTTGCCGGTGGCGGTGCAAGGCGAGGGTGCGGCTGGCCAGATCGCCGGCGCCATAGTGCGCGCCAACCGCTGGCAGCGGGAAGGCAAGATTCAACTGGATGCCCTGATTGTAGGTCGCGGCGGCGGCTCGCTGGAAGATCTGTGGGCCTTCAATGAGGAGGTGGTAGCGCGCGCCATCGCCGCCAGCGATTTACCCATCGTCAGTGCCGTCGGCCACGAAGTGGACTTCAGTATCGCCGACATGGTCGCCGATGTTCGCGCGCCGACCCCGTCGGCGGCAGCGGAGCTACTCAGCCCGGACATGCGCGATTGGCAGCAGCGCCTACAATCTGCAGAGCAGGGCCTGACACGCCTGATCCAGCGCAAATTTGCCAGTGCCACTACTCATCTGTC
Source organism: Haliea sp. (assembly GCA_031431315.1). GTDB lineage: Bacteria > Pseudomonadota > Gammaproteobacteria > Pseudomonadales > Halieaceae > Marimicrobium. The sequence continues at coordinate 637 of JANPDE010000101.1, read as the reverse complement.
CCATTTGCGGCAGCGTCTCAAGCATCCGGGAGCACAATTGCGGGAGCAGGCGCAGCGTGTGGATGATCTCGAGCAGCGCCTGCTACTGGCGCAGAAGAACCTGCTGTTGCGGCACCACAGTACACTGGCGCTGCTGCAAAGCCGATTTATGGCCCAAAACCCGCTGCCCCGCGTCCAGCGGTTGCAACGCGACACGCAACAATGGCGCAATCGCCTGGAGGCTGCCATGCACCAGCGCATACAGCAGGCCGGCAACCGGCTGTCCCACCTGGCGCAAATGCTGGACTCGCTAAGTCCCCTGGGCACCTTGCAGCGAGGCTATGCCATCGTGACCGACAGCAGCGGCGAGGTACTGCGCGATGCCAGTATAGTTGCGATTGGAGACGAAGTGTCGGCACGACTGGCTAGCGGTCGGCTGGGGCTGAGAGTCACCAAGGTCGAATAAGCTGATAAAAGGCTGCCGTTCCGTCCTTGTCCCGGTGGAGTCACCGCTCGGTTGGAAACCAAATGCCACGCCCTCGTCGGTGACTCCACCCGGACAAGGACGAATACGTGCTAGCTAAATGGTGCGAATTGAGCAGTTACCGCTACGGTGAACCCCCAAGAGGGCGTGGCTTTCGGTTTTCAACCGATTGGG
>JANPDE010000100.1:0-5197 GCA_031431315.1 Haliea sp. | reverse complement strand
AAGGAATTGCTCCGGATTGCTGATCTCCAATGAGGCGATTAACCCAAAGATTGGTTACTTTGATCTGGAGTTCGTTACGCCCAGGGTGTAGTACGTCCGTAACATCAATTCTATAGGGAGGTTTCCACAGTACTGCTAGCGATTTTCCGTTGACAATGACCTCCGCCAGTTCGCGCACATCGCCCAAATCCAGCAGTAGCCGTGTCCCCTTTTTAAACCAGTCATCAGGTGCGAAGTACTCTCGTGCATAGATCCCGGTTCCGGAAAAATACTTGACGCTTTTATCATGCTGTTCACTCCACGAACCCAGTTCGACGGCTTTGATCACGGCCGGTGCATCACCCTGGGGTGGAAGTGACAATTGCCAAGTGCCGTCTAGTGTCACCGCAATCGACTTCTGCGTCTGTTCAATTTTCCGCGCTGGTTCGCCGGTATTTTCACGAAATACTACAAAAAATGATTGATACGGATCGAGGTCTAATGGCACGACCGTACGATTATTTTCGATTCGGAATGCAGTCTTTTCCGTGACACCCGTATCCGCATGCCACAACTCTGCCTGTTTACCACTTACGCGAAAAGTAGCTTCAACTGATTCTTTCCGGTCTGACCTGTTACTGATGAAGTAAATGTGACCCTCTGGAATGCGCCGATGTTGGAACATCAAGTTCGTATTTGCGTCGGTCTTCACGTACTCAAAGTCTTTCGACACATTCATGCTGGCCAATGCCGCGCCGATCTCCGTCCCGGGGAAAACGCGGCCCAGCTTGAAGCTTTTCATTTCTGAAGATTGCGTGTTATCTGGCCCCCAGATTTCATCCGCTATCGTCTGAAATTCCGCGGCGTCATCCGCAAGGCTGGGTGAGCCGTGCGGCCTGGCTCCGACGATGACGCCGCCCGCCGCCGCCAGCGTCCTTATTTTTCGTAGCACCGGGAGTGTCATCATTGCACTGCTTCCGCCCAGATGAAGCAAGCGATAGCGCATGCCGGACGGCGTCACCAGATCACCATCCCTGATCGATAGTTGATTCAGGATTACATCGGCATTGATGAAATCGAATGCGTATCCCTGGCCTGTGGGCGAGCTGGTTCCAAACAAGACGGTAAGCGGCGCCTCCTCTCCGTAAAAGTAGGCAAAGTCTGCGACGTACTGGCCTTGTTGCAGCATATATGAGCAGCGCGACAAATAGTCCATCCAGCCTTTCGCTTGTTGTGCCCAGGTTTCATGGCGATTGAAGTATTGGCCAAAAATGGACAGCGAAAATCCGGGCACCATTTCATCGGATGGTTGATGAACAGACGTATGAATGATGGGCCGATTCATGCCCAAAGCGAATTCAAGGTCCACTACGGACTTTAGATCTCGGGGTGCAGCTGCCCATGGCGCCAGGGCCGTGGTCAGTGATTCCGTACCCACCACATTTTGTCCATAAATGTGCGCAACCGATGCGGCGCCGAGCAAATCGGCGACAGCACCAGGCGATGGTCCCGCTGCCGGGGAGAACGCCCACATGGCAGCCGTGGGGACATCCGTGTAACGTCGAAAGTCCATGTCATCGCCAAGCGCAAATCGGTAGGATTCCAGTGCCTCACCGTAAACGGTTAAACCCTGACGATGAACGGTGTCCGCTAGCAGTTTGTAATGGTTCTCCAGCATAAGGTCGGCTATTGTCTTGCGGAAATCCCAGAGGAACTTGTCACTTTGTTCCGCGCTATCGATGACAATTCCAGTCAGGCTCGGCAACCATGGCCGCGGGTCATAGCCACGTAAGCGCTCGAAGTCCTCGAGCATATCGTCTGTCCAGTTTTGTACGCCAATCTCCAGGCTGTCAGTCATAAATGCATTTAATCCATGGCCCCCCGTGCTGGTCGGCCCGACAATATCCGTGTACATCCGCAAGTAGGAGTTGATGTACTGCTCAACATGCTGGCGGCTGAGTTTGTCAACTTCGAGGCCGGTGCCTTCGCGAGGCGCAGCATGGTTCATGCTACCTGTGAGTGAGTAACCCATGCGCAGCACCACCCAATTCCCGGGTGGTGCCTGCCATTGCAGCGACCCATCGCCCTGCATGAGATTGGTGATGTCGACGACATCACTCGTGGCAACACTTAAGTTCCGTGGTAACTGTGGTGTCGCTATTGCGTAATAATCGAGCGCGATCTCAAAGCCGGCCTTGTGCTCGAAATGATTGACTCGAGCCCCCTGCCGTACGATCAGATCGCGAACCACAAGCGGTGGCTGCGCTTTACCCACATCGAATAACGTTGCCACCAGCTCCCGCGATGCGCCAGGGGCCGACGTTGAGGAAAACTGTTGAGTTGATGGCTTCGGGCTGTGTAACGTGAAGCGAAAATATTTTGACGTAACAGGTTCAATGGCTGCGGTAACATGGGAAGTGTTCCCGATGTAAAAAGTCTTGAGATGTATGTACTTCTTGCCATCGTCGCTGACCGCCAGATTTACAACAGATCCCGGCGGACTGACTGATAGGGTTATTGACCGAACTTCCAATGGCTTACTGTATTCCATCCCGATCCATGGCTGTTGGCTATTAATCATTGCCGGTAGAGTAAGCGTTGTAGCGCTGTTGTCATCAGTCAGCGCTGTTGCGTCAATCGAGTGGCTATTGGATGTCACTCGCGGGATAAGTTGCTCCGAATGTTGTTCCGGTTCTCGATACGCGATGACCACAGCGTCCTCGTTGTACTCAGGAAGCGGCTGCTCTGGGTCCCACGCAATTAACCCCCTGCCACCGCGCACGGAAATATTCTGAAATGGCCCGGTCGCGATGGGTAAATCCGGGAGCTTACCCTTAAAAAGCGTCCCGCCCTGAACCCGAGTTTCGGTCCACACCAGCTTTTTCATCGCCTGTTTCGGCTTTACCCAGGGACCACCGGTAATGCTCCATCCCGGCGAGGAAAAAATGCCGAACTCCAACTCCAGCTCCGCTGCCAGGTCCACACTAAAGCGGAAGGCTTTTTGCCACGCTGGAGACATGTAAGTGAGTCGATTTGGCACTAACTGAGGTGTATGCAGGCCGACATCCACCTGATGCAGGCCGCCAATGCCCACCTGCTTCATCCAGCGTAGATCAGCCTCTATACCTTCTTCGGTAACGTTGCCATCCATCCAGTGCCACCACACCCTTGGTTTCGCGGAATCTGGAGGAGACTTGAACTGCTGCTCCATGCTGTCGCCCCTCACCCAATTCGGTGTGCAGCACAGCGCGATAAACGCGCAGCACAGGATGATTGAGTGCCAGGTCCTGCTTTGGTGCAGTGTCATTGATAAATACTGTTGTTCGTTACTAAAACTTCCAGCGCACGTTGAGCCCAATGGTGCGCGGTTTGTTGACCGTTACGCGCTGCGGCGTGCCCCAGCGATTGTTGAAAAACTCCTCAGCCACTTCATCGGTAATGTTGGTCACGTAGATTGTGGCGCTCCACTGCTGTGCATCCAGGCCCACGCGCAGATTGCCCAGATCATAGGAGGGCTGGTCGGTGGTGTTCTGGGTGAAAATGAGGGATTCGGTGCCGCTCAGTGAATTCACCGAATCTCCCACATAGGCCCATTCCAGTAGCACAAACGGTTCTGCGTCCAGCAGCGACTGCTGGAAGGTGTATTGCACGGAGATACTGCCTTTCTCCTTCGGCGTTATGGGTAGTTGGGTGCCATTTTCCACCTCTGCGACCACCGGTTCCCCGCCCTCACCGTAGACGATGTTGTCCTCGGAGATCTGCGCATTGATTACTCCCATGTTGGCGCTGACGTCCCAGCCTGCCGCTGGCAGCCAGGTGATATCGACCTCGAAGCCGTCAATCTCGGCCTGTGAGAAGTTGATGATGCCCGTGGAGAACACTGTGGGATCGTATACCTGAATCTGGATGTCGTTCCACTGCATGTGGTAGGCCACCGCATTGAAGCGCAGGCTGCGGTCAAACCACTCGCTCTTCAGGCCCAGTTCATAGTTTTTTAGCTTGTCCGGGTCGTAGTCGTCCGGCAGCACGGAATTGGCACGCAGGGCATTGGTGCCGCCGGCGCGAAAGCCCTCTGAATAGGTGGCGTAGGTCATGACCTCGTCATTGATCTGGTAGGTCACATTGAGTTTCGGCACCCAGTCGTCCTGACTGTAATGCTTAACGTCGTTATTGAACAGGTAATCGGTGGCGACATTGACCTTGTTGCCTTGCAACAGATTGCCCTGTTGGATGCCGAGTTCCTGCTCCTGGTTAAACCAGCGCGCACCACCGGTGAAGCTCAGCTGGTCGGTCGCCGCAAAAGTCACCTCCCCGAAGAGTGCCGTCTGCTCTATCTGAAGATCGTAGGCGCTGAAGAAAAAGTTATCTGAAGCGGTGTTGTGGAAGCTGGCGTAATTCGGGTTGAAATCAGGCGAGTTCGCATGGTCGTTGAGGTAGGTGTAACCCTGGTTGGCGTAATACGCCGTATCGCTGAAGTCGCGTAGGGTGGAGGTATTGAATTGTGTGCGATCAAGCTTGCCGTAGAAAAATCCTACCAGGCCACTCCAGCGGCTGTCATTGTCGTCCGGTGTGGTCATGCGACCCTCAAGCGTCCAGCGTTTATCTTCCTGGTCCTGGATGACGTAGCCGCGAGGTACGCCAGTGAAGTCGTAGATGGCGTAATTGACCGGGTCAAACTGCTGGTCGAGGCCGTGCAGGTAGTTGGTGGCGTCGGCCTCGTAGGTCAGGTCGCGGTTAAAATAGCTGCCGGTAAGGACAGTGTCCGCGAAGCCCAGATCGCCTTCCAGGCCGAGGCTGAGTTGATACCAGTTATCCTTCAGCTCCTCGTCTTCAAAGCGCCCCTGTTCCAGGTCCCCGAGACCCACGTCGACATCGCCGAAGCCGTCCACGTCAGTGTTTTGCACGATGCCTGAGATATCCGCCGTCCAGTCATCATTGACCAGCCAGCGCGCGGCGGCGCGCCCGCCGACCGTCTTGGCAGAGTTGACGTCATCATCGACATTATTGGCATTGTCAAACGGTTCGCCTACCGGCAGGTAACCCGAGGCAATTCGCGCGTCCACCCACTTGTCGGGCTGGCTGGTCACCAGCACATTATCGATATACCCGGCCTCGTGGCTTTCAAAGCCCACCAGGCGGATCGCCAGCTTGTCCTGGATAATCGGGATATTGACCATGCCGGACACATCCTTGTCCGTATCATTGCTGTGCTCGACAT
>JANPDE010000099.1:0-9548 GCA_031431315.1 Haliea sp. | reverse complement strand
CGAGATAGGCATGTGCGCTCGGGCATCCAATCCTTTACCATACGCCGATAACGACAACACAGGGAACCCTCCAGACGTGGATGCTAGCGCGCAGGAAACTCTTCCAGATGGCAGTTTGCTGGCGGCGGTGGACCTCGGCAGTAACTCCTTCCATCTCCTTATTGCCAAGATCGAGCACGGTGAATTACGGCCAGTGGAGGCGCTGGCGGAAAAGGTCCAGCTGGGCGCCGGACTGGAGGATGGCCTGCTGACCGACGAGGCCATTGAACGTGGCCTGGACTGCCTGTCGCGCTTCGCCCAATTGCTGGGGAGCATGGAAATCCGGCGTGTGCGGGTGGTGGGGACCAACGCCCTGCGGCAGGCGAAAAACCGCAAAGCGTTCACCACACCGGCCAGGCGCATTCTCGGTGCACGGGTCGACGTGGTGTACGGCCTCGAGGAAGCGCGCCTGGTGTACCTCGGTGTAGCCCACACGCTGGCCGATGATGCACAGTCACGCTTGGTCATAGACATCGGGGGCGGCAGCACCGAGTTTATTATCGGCCAACGCTTTGAGCCGCAGTTTATGGTGAGTCTGCAGATGGGCTGCGTCTCGTTCGGGAAGTCCTTCTTCCCCAAGGGCAAGATCAGCCGGGAGAACTTCTGCAACGCCTACGACCAGGCGCGGGCCGAGGTCTTCCCCATTCGCCACCGCTTTCACTCAAAGTGGGCAGAGTGTGTGGGCTCATCCGGCACCGTGCAGGCCATCGAAACCATTCTCCTGCAAAATGGCTGGGGGCAAGGCGGCATCAGTCGCCAGGGACTGGCCACGCTGGAAAAGTCCCTGCTCAAGTTCAGGCTGATGGACGAGATTCAGCTGGAAGGCCTGGCCGCCCAGCGACGCAGCGTGATTCTACCCGGTGTGGCCATTGCCAGCGCCTTGTTCGATGTACTGGACATTGACTACATGCGTACCTCCAAGGGCGCCCTGCGCGAAGGGGTGATCTATGACTTGATGGGACGCCTCAGCCATGAGGACGTACGCGAGCGCACGGTCAATGCGCTGATGCAGCGCTATGCGGTGGATGCGGACACGGCGGGCATCGTGGAACGTCGCGCCCGCACATTTTTTAAGGCCGCTCACCTTGCCTGGAAGCTGACGGGCGACGACTGGGAGCTGCTGCACTGGCTTGCCCGTACCCATGAAATCGGCATGGCGATTGCTCACAAGCATTTCAATCGTCACTCCGCCTACCTGTTGCGCAACGCGGATTTGCCGGGATTTTCCCATGATGAGCAGGAATTGCTGTCCATACTCGCCCTGGGGCACAGGGGTAAGCTGGGCGCGGATTTTTTTGCCGCCACGGTGGATGCCGACCTGTCGAGGATTGTGTATCTGTTGGCAATTATCCGCCTGGCAAGCTGCTTCAAGTACGTCGAGAAGCTGGAGCAGTTGCCCGACTTTTCCATCGTTGCCAGGGAAAAATCGCTCGCGCTGGATTTTCCCAACGGCTGGCTCCGGGCGCATCCGCTCACCGCGCGGGAGCTTGAAAACGAGAAGGCGGTACTGGGCAAGGTGGGCCTGAACCTATCGATCAGCTGAGTCTGCGCTGCTGAATGTCCCGCAAATAGTCCAGCAGAATGGTATTCACTTCCTGCGAGGCCTCCAGTTGTACCATATGCCCCGCGCCGGGAATCATGCGCACCGCGCGCAGATCAGGGAATATCGCCCGCATCAGGCTAATGGGATCGTCGCCGTGAAAGCCCTCCAGGTCCACATCGTGTTCACTGCCCAGGAAATAGGCAGGCACGACGCTCTGCACGCCTTCGAATAGTTTGCGCTGCGCCCATTTCAGATCAAAGGAGCGATACCAATTGAGGCCGCCGGTAAAGCCGCTGCGGCTGTACTCGCTGACAAAAAATTCCAGTTCCAGTTCGGACAGCCACCGCCAGGGCAGTGGCGGCGGCTCCGCCATGGCGTCAATGTAGGATGTTCCCGGCGGATGCTTGAAGCAGTCGAAGTAATTGCCGGCGCCACTCAGTGTGTGAAACACCTTGTGCAGGAAACGGCGCGGCTGGGCGGCGAGTTCCTCATCCGCGCGCGGCGGCACACGGAAATACTCGATGTGCAGGAAATGTTCCTGCGCCATGCGCCGGTACTCGGTGAGCGGCGGCTCATCGGGATTGTGCGGCGCGGCGGGATTTTCCAGTCCGATCACCGCGATCACCCTCTCGGGATGGCGCAGGGCCAGGTCGTAAATCGCGAAGGCGCCAAAATCCAGACCGGCGAACACCGCGCGCTCCACACCGGCGTGATCGAGCAGGCCGAGCAGATCGCCTGTGATGTGGTCTATGTCATAGGCCGCGGGATCAGTAGGTGCCTCGGTCTGGCCCATACCACGCATATCCGGCGCGATCACGCGATAGCCCGCGGCGGCCAGCGCGCTGATCTGCCGGTGCCAACTGAACCACAGGTGGGGAAACCCGTGGCACAACACCACCGGCAGTCCCTCGCCCTGCTCCACATAGTGCATATGGATACCGTTGATGGTGGCGTGGTGATGCTGCCAGTTCAAAATACCTGTCTCCTAACGAAAAAAGGCCACCAGCGGTGGCCTGTGCTCTGATAGATAAAAATTTACAGGTTGTAACCGCGTTCGTCGTGCAGCACCAGGTCCAGGCCCTGGGTTTCAGCGTCACCGTCGACCCGCAAGCCCACCATCATGTCCACCACTTTGAGAATAATGACCGTCATGATGCCGGAATAGACAAAGGTTGCCACCACGCCGGTGGCCTGCACGGCCAACTGGCCGCCTATGCTGTCGATTCCCACCGAGAAGCCGTGGCCGCTGAAAATCCCGAGCTGGGTGGAGGCAAAAATGCCCGCCAGCAGTGTGCCGAGGATACCGCCGACACCGTGCACCGGAAAGACATCCAGGCTGTCATCAACCTTCATGGCGTTTTTCAGGAAGGTGGTGGCGAAGTAACAGATGACACCAGCGCTCAAGCCAATAACGACCGCGGCGGCGGGGCCAACCGAACCGGAGGCCGGCGTAATGGTACCCAGCCCCGCTACCATACCGGTCACAATACCCAGTACCGACGGCTTGCCATGGCGCACCCATTCCATGGTCATCCACGCCAGCGCGCCACACGCGGCAGACAGGTGGGTGACCAGCATGGCCATCGCGGCGGTGTTATTGGCGGCCAGCGCGGACCCGGCGTTAAAGCCGAACCAGCCGACCCACAGCATACCGGCGCCGGCGACAGTGATGGTCAAATTGTGCGGCGGCATGGCCACGGTGCCGAAGCCTTTGCGCGGCCCCATGAACAGGGCCACCACCACCGCCGCAACACCCGCCGTAATATGCACCACGGTACCGCCGGCAAAGTCCTGCAGGCCCATCGCACCCAGCCAGCCACCACCCCAGACCCAGTGGCATACAGGTGAATACACCACGATCACCCAAAGAGTGCTGAACAACAGCATGGCCGAAAAACGCATGCGCTCGGCGAATGCACCGGCAATCAGGGCGGGCGTAATGATGGCGAAGGTCATCTGGAAAATGGCAAACAAACTGGCCGGGATAGTGCCCTTCATCGTATCCCTGGTCATGGCGCCGAAAAATATGTTGCCAAAATCGCCAATATACCGTCCCTGTTGGACCCCATCGCTGCCAAACGCAATGGTGTAGCCCACTGCAAACCACACCACCGACATCAGGCAGGTCAGGGCAAAGCATTGCATGAGCACCGACAATACATTTTTGACCCGCACCAGGCCGGCGTAGAACAGCGACAGGCCGGGGATGGTCATAAACAACACCAGGGCCGTGGAGGTCAGCACCCACGCCGTATCCGCTCCGTTGATTTCATTGGCACTGGCGCCAGCTGAAGCCGCCGTCAGGGCCAGCAACCAGCACGCCTTTCCTCGCAGTGTCACTCTCGATGCACGCATGGTTACAGTGCCTCCTCACCGGTCTCGCCGGTGCGGATGCGGATACTCTGTTCCAGCGGCGCGATGAATATCTTGCCATCACCAATCTTTCCGGTACTCGCAGCGGCGCACACCGCCTCGATGGCGGCATCGACCTGGTGATCACTGATACCAATCTGAATTTTGACTTTGGGCTGGAATTCCACTGTGTACTCGGCGCCACGATACAATTCGGTGTGACCCTTCTGGCGGCCATAGCCCTTCACCTCTTCGACGGTCATGCCGTTGATACCTATTTGTTGCAACGCTTCGCGAACGTCATCAAGCTTGAACGGCTTGATGATTGCAGTCATCATTTTCATGTTGTTTCCTCACTGTTACGTTGCCCCATTGGTATGTTTTTCGTGTATGCGGGGCGCTATCTCCGCCGTCACAGGACGATGCGGAACCCGCATCCTGCCACAATGTGGTGCAAAGGTTAACCCGATTTTATCGTGCATCAACCGGGGCGACATGGTATCTATACGCGATTTTCGCCGCTGCACAATGGAATTGCCCGATGCATAACCCCACGACACACTGCCTGCTGGGCAGCCTCCTGTTCGCTACGTCCGTGAGTTTAGCTCAGCACGATGCGCCGCAAGCTGACTCCGCCCCAACCGCGCAACCCCGCCAGGTGATCCTGATTATCGGGGATGGCATGGATGAGCAGCAGATTACTATCGCTCGCAACTATCTACAGGGTGCCGCCGGACGGCTCCTCGTCGACCAGCTGCCGCTGCGCTCGGCCGTGCAGATTCTCACCACCGAGGAGAGTCCTGACGGCACGCCGGTGTATGTCGCCGACTCGGCCAATACCGCGACCACCATGGCCACAGGAGCAATTACCAGTATCGGACGTATCGGCACCAGTGCCGGCACCGACCAGGATTTAACCAGCATTGTAGAACTGGCAGCGGCTGCTGGACTGCGCACGGGCATCGTGACGACTGCGAGTGTCACCGATGCCACGCCGGCGGCCTTTGCCGCGCACGTCAATTATCGCCTGTGCGAAAGCCCGGACAGCATGGTCAACGTCAGCTATCACGTCGGCTTCACAGATATTCCCATGGGGGACTGCTCCGGCGACCTGAAAGCGCGCGGTGGCAAGGGCTCGATTGCCGAGCAATTAGCGGCCTCTTCCCTTCATGTCGTACTCGGCGGCGGCAGCGCACACTTTTCCCCGACCGCCGAGGGCGAGACCGTGTCAGTGGCGGATGTGGCCATACGCAACGGATTTGGGTTGGTCAGCAACACGGCGGAGCTCGCAGCGGCAGCGCCGGACCAGCGGTTGCTGGGCTTGTTTGCCCCAGGGACCCTGCCCGTACGATTACAGGGGGAAGGCGGTCGAGTAGCGGAAGCTCCCAGGCCGAGTTGGCTCAATCGACTGCATCCCTACCTGGGCAGCGTAACGCTGCCTGCACCCATGGTCTGTGAACCCAATCCACACTTTAGCGAAGTGCCGACGTTGCAACAAATGACGGATGCAGCGCTGCGCCACCTCAGCCACGACAACGATACCGGTTTCTTCCTGATGATCGAATCGGCTTCCATCGATAAACAATCTCACGAACGCAAGCCCTGTGGCTCGATCGGCGAGGTGGCGCAACTCGAAGAGGCCCTGGCCAGCGCCCTGGCGTTTGCGCAGGCACACCCGCACACCCTGATCCTGGTAACGGCTGATCACGCCCAGGCAGCACAGCTGATTCCCGATGAGAGCCTGTATGCGGCCTTTCCCATACCCATTTTCACGCCCGGTAAGCTGGCCAGGATAATCACGCCCGAAGGCGGTCATCTGGCAGTCAACTACGCTACCAATAATTTCAAACAGGAGGAACACACGGGAGCGGCGGTGCCGCTGTTCGGCAATGACGAGAGCCTGGGGCGGATACCGCCCTTCATACAACAACCGCAGATTTTTGCAATTACCCGAGACTACCTTGGTCTTTGAATGGCTAACATCGCAGGCAGCTTAACTCCAGGTTGCCACTTTAAGGTTGCCACTACAGGTTGATCCAACTGTTCAGAGCACGCAGCCTGAATTGCGCGCCACGATAGTTTAACACTACCGAATCGGGCAGGATTTCTTCCACCTTCATCCCCGGCAACGGACTTCCTCCCGCTTTGACCGTGGTGCCGTTCAATACGACCGAGGACAAATTGGGGTCGCTTGAATAGTCATGGCGCTGGTAATACAGCGTGGGAATGTCGTCCTTGATTTGCTGCGACAACCTGGACAGGAATGGCGCAGGGTGGTCATCCAGACTGGCGTTTTCAAGCTCTTCTCGCGCCTGCTCCAGTATCTGGTCCAGATCGGCATCCCGTGTGGCGCCAGCCACGGGTCTTGTGTCCTGCGCATTGTCCTGTGCATTGTCCCGCGCAGGCGGCGACTTCGTCCGCGCCGCAGGCTTGGGCATGACCGGGTCCTTCTGCAATTCCCGATTCTGGTACAGCTGTGCCACGGCGTCATTTTCCTGTGCAGACAAAACCGGAGTCGCAGCTGCCTGCGCTGCAGCGTCCTGAGACAGACTAGGGGCAGGCTGCGGTGGTACCGCGGGTGGACCGTTCGCGGCCGGCGCGGACTCCGGTGTCACCACATCCAAGGGAGCCACATCACGTGCGGCTTCCGGCCCCATCGGTGCAGCAGTTGCCTGCGATGGTGCAGGAGCTGTCTGTGCTGGTGCAGGAGCTGTCTGTGCTGGTGCAGGAGCTGTCTGTGCTGGTGCAGCAGCTGTCTGCGATGGTGCAGGAACTGGCGCGGGTGCAGGGGCTTCGGAACGCGCTTTCAGCGCGGTCGTCATGGAGGTGACCGCGCTGCCGATGTTACTTGTCAGCCCTGCCACCGGGGCTCCGATATCCTCAGTCGGTGGTGGCGCACTGAAGCGCTCCATGACCAGCCATGCAATCACTACCAGTGCCACCGCGAGGATCACCCAGACCAGCAACTGACGGCGCTCCACGGGCATTTGCGCCACCGGATGATGCGTGGCCAGACCGGGCAACGGACTTGTCTCCTGACGGGAGCGGTGCAGTGCGTCCAGGATCAGCGACACCTGTTCACCGCTGCTGCTGTCAGTTTAAAAATGCCTTTTTTCATTGTTTCACCGATTCCGTTGCAGCGCTCTGCAGTCGCTCCCTGGCTTGCGCCGCTGTCGCATCTATACCCAGTTGTTCATTCAACTTGAGCAGTGTCTGGGCCCCGACCACACCGTCATCTGCCAGTCCATTCTTGCGCTGGAACATACGCACTCGCTGTTGCAGCGCTTCATTGAAACGCTGGTCCGCCATTGGCTTGGGTTGGGAGTCCAGCCGCGCGAATAGCTGTGCGATCTCGGCGACCACCTCACTGTCATCCCCCAGCGATAAGGGCTTCTCGAAACCGGCCGGAGGGTGCCAGAGAAAGCGGTAGCGCCCCGTCCAGAAAGGCGCCAGCTCTGCCAGGCCCACTTCTACGGCGCCAGACCCTGTCCACAACCAGGCGGTAGTCTCCGTGACCCCCAGCAGCAGAACCTCGGCGGAAAAACGCTGCGGATTGATCGTCTCCAACAACAGGGGCCTGTCGAATACGGCCAGTTCATTCCAGGTCCAGACCTCGCCTGCAACACAGGCCAAGTGGGTGTCCTGCGCACACGGAACGTCCGGAACCGGCTCCTCTGAATTCAGCATCCACAATTGTGTAAACGCATCGACGGGCGCCAGCATCGCACCGGCAATGTCCGGTGTTGCCACGGGCGAGTCTGTATTAGCCGCCGCAGGATCCGCCGGCGGAGCTGCCTCCACGGACACGGGGGTTGTGACGGGAGCAGTCTGTACGACTTCCGCTTGCGGCACTGCAGCGGGTACTGGCGCCGGCGGCGCGCTGCTACTCTGCGGGGCAGCACTCTCCACCAGTCGAGTGGCGTTGTATTGTCCCAGCACCCAGCCAACGGCCCACACCAGCAGCAAAACTGCGACCCCTGCAGCTACCCAGCGCCATAGCGGCGCGGCGGCGACCTGCTCACCCAATACTTCCCGAACCGCCAGTTGCAGCATGGCATGGTCCGCGCGCGATTTATTACGACCGTAGGCTCCCAGCAGCATGCGATCACACAGCACATTGATGACCCGTGGAATGCCCCGGGTAGCCTTGTAAATGCCCCGCACCACGGAATCGGGAAAAATCACCCGCTCCGGACTCATGCCCGCAACCTGCAGGCGGTGCTGGATATACGACCCGGTCTCATCGAGATTCAGCGGGTCCAGATTGTAGCGTGCGGTAATGCGCTGGTTCAGTTGGCGCAGCTCCGGTTGCGCCAGCTTTTGCGCCAGTTCCGGCTGTCCAATCAATATGATCTGCAGCAGTTTCTCGCTGTTGGTTTCCAGATTGGTCAGCAGTCTGATCTGTTCCAGCACGTCGAAGTCCAGATGCTGGGCTTCGTCGATCAGCAATACGGTCCTGCGCCCCCTGGCGTGGTTCTCAAGCAGGAAGTTCTGCAGTTTGTCAGTGAGTGTCTTGAGCGTGTGTTGTTGCGGGTCGTACTGTATGTCCAATTCATCGCAGGCGCTGGCCAGCAATTCGATGGCATTCAGGGCTGGATTGAGAATGATGGCGACATCGGTGTCCGGGGGCAGCTGCTCCAGCAGGCAGCGGTTTATGGTGGTCTTGCCCGTACCTACTTCACCGGTCAACAGAATAAAACCACCGCCGGCACCCACCCCGTAGAGAAGGTGTGCCAATGCATCCCGATGCCGCGGACTCATAAACAGGTAGCGGGGGTTTACCGCTATGGAAAATGGCGCTTCAGTTAGCCCGAAATATTGATAATACATGCAGTCGCGAGCCAGTAGCCTGTGCGATTTAATCTGCAGGCATTATGCCCAAGCGCTGGCAGCAAAGCTACGACGAGCGATTATACAAGGTAGGCTTCAACTTCCGCGACGGCACACCGTATGTCCAGTTCCCCGTGCTGCTTCCAGGGGTGAAAACCCGGCTTGAAAAAGGCCAGCCAGTCGCGCCACGGTCGCACCAGAAATCCCTGCCTGGGGCCAAACACAAACTGTACTCCCGTTTTCCAGGTCGACCATTTGCGGATGCTGCCGTCTTTTACCAAAAGAACCGTCACATAAACGCACAGGCGCAGCATAAACAAGGTGGTTGCCACCAGCATGGCGATGCGCAGTACCACCGGGCTGCCGTTGGTGGCCTGGTACACGTCAAACGCCACACCCTTGTGCTCGGTTTCTTCCAATGCGTGCCACGTCAGGAGTGCCTCAACGGCTGGATCAAGGCCCTGGTGGGTAGCTGCGGCGTTGGTGAGCACCTGGTAGGCCAGGATCGCGGTGAAATGTTCCATGCACACGGTCATCGCCAGTGCCGCGCGGCGTATCCCCGCATGCTTCTTGCCGCCATTAGTGAAGCGGCGCAGATCCCGACGCAGCCAGGATTCCAGCTTCGCCACGGGGTACCCGTGACGGGTGGCGAGCTCGTTCAGCGCTTCATGCACCAGTGTATGCTGCGCCTCCTGGGCACAAAAATCCTTGATCTCGCTGAGCAATTTTGGATCACTGATCTGGTCCCGATAGGCCAGGACAGAGCGAATAAAGAACCGCTCTC
>JANPDE010000098.1:0-3610 GCA_031431315.1 Haliea sp. | reverse complement strand
CCAGCCTTCTTCGTTCAGGCCTTATCCCCGGAGGGACGGTTCGTTCGTGCGTGCCACTACCAATAGACATCGGCTGTGAATCAAACAGTTCACCGCTCACGCGCGGGAGCAGGGGACTTCCGAAATCGTCAAACCCTGAGTGCCTCCCCGGCAAAGCCGGGAGTCTCCCTTTTGTACTAGGAAACCCGGGCTGCGCAAAATCATCTCGGATGCATCGGTGGCGGCAACCAAGCAGATCGTGCGGGGCTACCTCGATTTCCTGAAGCAGTACAGCAAGGAAGGGTCCACAGATGGGCACGGCGATGAATGCCGTCAATTGCTGCGCTCGATGCACAGGTTCGCCGCAACGGCAAGGGACGTGGCCCGGCCTGGCGTGGCCCGGCCAAAGCCAGGCGCAGTAAACGGGTATCGAAAATTATCGAACAAAAAGCCCAGAACAGGTCAGCCGTCTAAACAACCTGCCGGTTGCAGAAACCCGATGTCACGACGAAAGAGCGTGAGCGAGTTCAAAGCTTTCTGGTACTCCCGTGCCGTGCGGATTAATGCGGGAATTTGCCACGGGTTTTTCAATAAACTTTTGGCAATAGCGATACCATTCGGGCTGCCATCTTCATTTAGGGCAATTAACGCCGCGGGTGGCAGCCCATTGCTGACAGAATCGCTTACTGCACGCACCGACATAAAGGGCAAGTTGTGCTCGGCTGCAAATTTCGCGGCGATATGGGATTCGTTGTCGATAATATGGGCACCGCTTATTTTGCGCAGATTTTGATTATTGGTCTCGGGGTTGTCGCGCGCTTCAAAATCCGTGCCGAGAAACACCGCCTTGTGAACTTTTACGCTCTCGTCTGTTGCGGATTGCGCCAGAATTGCCATCAATAAGCCTTGATCAGCCACCCACGATTCTGCACTACCGTATGGACGGGCATCGGTGATTTGTGCAACAACCTCGGTCGACACCAGCAAATCGCCAGGCTTCAATGCCGGATCCAGACTACCGGCGACGCCAAAGCTGTAAACCGCGTTGACATTCGCAGGATCTATTTTTTCCAATCGCTTACGCAATACGCCTGCATTGGCGGTGCCCACCACAATATCGACACCATCACCCGCTGCAATTGCCCGCTCATCTTCCATGCCGACCACTACCAGAACACGACACAACTCTGCCGCCACTGCATGCTTGCCCATAAACCCCTGCAAAAATATGAAAATAAGCGCCGTTATTTTCATGCCCGATTAATTGTCCTCAAAGCGGATGCGCCACAACTTACCCTTGCGGGACGCTGGTCCCACGTTGGGCAAGGTGCCACTCAATTGCATATCCGTAAAATACAGCGTGCCTTTCGCGTCCAGCGCCAGGCCATACGGATGACCCGATGACAATGGTAATCCACCAGCAGAGAATGGGCTTTCAGGGGGTACGTTATTAGCCGGATCCAGAATCGTCTGGTAGACGGTCTTACCGTCAGGACTGAACTCCAGAATTTTGCCATCAAATACCCCGGAGACATACCAATTGCCTGTGGTTGGCGACTGCACTATGCCAGATGGGCTGAATAGCTCGCCTGCCGCAATAAAGACTTCCCTGTCGAGGGGGTCGCCAAGCGTAGGATCGACCAGGGGAGCGCCGGTCTTGTCAGTGCCGCTGCAGCCACCTGCGAAGTCGGGTCCCGTGGGAAAGGGCGGATGAAACACCACGACTGTTCCGTTGCCGGCATTGGCGACATAAACATTGTTATCGGCGTCAACGGCCACCGACGACGCGGTGCTAAGATCAATTGCCAGCTTGCAGTAGTTATTACTAAAGTTGGAATTGGGATACTGGGCGGCTGGCACATTACCAGGCCAGACCTTGAAACCCTGTACGGCATCCGGAAACCAGATGATGAGCTGACCACTGCTGGCGCCAACTGCCTGGCTACCCACTTCGGTCGTAAACAGTCGCCCACTGCCGTCCCTGGAGAACGCGCATCCGAACGGTTCGGACTGGTCGGTGCTACTGACATGTGTTGGCGTCAACTTACCAACTTGCTGATAGGACTTATCAAACACACCCCAACCGGCATACGTTGGCGGGCTGTCAGACTGACCCGAATCTTCGCCCCAGTACCGATTTCCTTCCGAGTCTTCACAAATCTGTCCGTTGGAATCCTTGTCCCCTCCGGCCGCGCCCTGCATCACAACGTCGTGCAGCAGCGGCGGTTTATCGATAGAGGCGAGCTCTACACGCCGCTGTCGATTACCCTCATTAAAGAATAATTCCTCCCCGTTGGCTCCCGGAAATACCACAACACCATCGGGGAACGACATTGGAAATCCCGGTGCAGGTGTCGTTTGGTCCATGATCAGTTCCGGCGCAAGTGGTGCCGGGCCGGGACCTGGCGGGCGTACCGGGTCGTTGTCATTGCCATTAGAGCACCCCGCCAGAAACAGGGTTGCAGTCAGGGTAAAAACTCTGGATTGAAGATGGGTACGAAAGAAATGTCTCATAATTTATTATTCTCAGCGAAATTCCATCGGTACACAATTGTAGCTGCCGTTGGTAAATCTGCAATCTTTGATTGATTACCTTACTCAGGCTATTGCTTCTTCTTTTGCTTCTTCTTCTTTTGCTTCACCTTAGCCGTGGATTTGGCGCCCATTATTTTTGCAATTTTCCCCTTCATTTGTAATCCTGGCGCCGCGCCCAGAAAGTCCCGCTTGCCAATCCCGACCCCATTGTGGCGCAGTATGTTATAGGCAGTCGAATAGTGAAAATAGAAGTTCGGTAGCGCCCAGCCGTTCAGGTAGTCGATTCCACTGAAGCTTAAACTGCCCATGGGCATCTGGATCACAATCTTTCGGGTCTCGCTGCCGGCGAACTGCGATGCTTTCAAGCCATCCAGGAAACCTAGCGTGCGTTTCAGGCGGGTCTGCAGCTCAGCGAACGTAGTCTCATCATCCACAAACACAGGGTTCTCGACACCGGCCAGGCGTGAACAACATCCCTTGGCCTGGTCAGTGGCTATTTGGACCTGCCGTGTCAATGGATGCATGTCCGGTGAGAGCCGTGCATTCAGGATCACTGTCGGCTCGATACCTCTGGCCTTGGCATCATCGGCTGCCAACTTCAGAATACTCGAAAGATTTTTGAGGTTGTGCACAAACACCGGCTTGGAGCACTGGTAGATTAATTCGCTCATGGTTGCATAATCCTGTGTGGGGTGGAGGACATGATGCTGCCCATATCATAACGAGTTTCCCACATTAATTCGCATACTTTCTGCTGGACGAGGACTTCCTACCTGCGTATTTTCTTTTAGTTTTTTGTAATTTACCGGGGGCTTTTACATGACCAACTACGAAGGGGTAACTTCTCAATTACCTGCAACTGACGGCCTGTTGATACAGGCTCGACGCAAAGCTGATACACAAGCGTATAGCAAATTTCGCCCCAGCCGATTTGTCAAAACTGACGGGAAGTGGTACTTCGCCACGCGCGAAGGGACCATGGAGGGTCCATTTGAGTTGCAGCGCGAAGCCGAATATAAACTCGATTCCTACATAAAGATAATGATGTCGGGGTTCGTATCTCAAGACAGTAAGCTCTCGATACATCTGCTGAACG
>JANPDE010000097.1:0-3625 GCA_031431315.1 Haliea sp. | reverse complement strand
GTTCCGTGGCATCGCTCCGGGCAGCTTCATAATCTTCCAGTTGCACACTGACCAGGGCCCGCGCGACACGATCAGCAAAGCCAATACTTGAGTGGGCAATGGATTGGTCGAAGGCTCCTCTGGCATCTTCCAGTTTCCCCTGCTGTACCAGGGCCTGCCCCTTGAGCCACCATGCCTCGCCTGTCTCCGGAGCGCCCGCCAGGATAGGCTCTACACGGCTCAGGGCATCGGTCGGGTCGCCCTCGTAAACGGCCATCGTTGCCTCGGCAAGTTTCGCCTCCAGCAATTGTGGGTCCTTACTCAATGCTTGCGCCACCAAATCACGGGCCTTGTCCGCCTGGTTGTTTGACAACGCGGCCAGCGCCTGCCTGGTCAGCACCTGGGCTGCCGATGAGGGGCTGAGGCCCTCAGACTCCAGCGCCAGAACCTCAGCGAACTTACCCTGACCCAACAGCGTTTTGGCGAGCGCCGGGCGAATGTCATCGGCCTTCCAGCCCAGCTCCTGCGCGCGCTGAATCTCCTTTTCGGCGGCCAGTATCTCACCGGCATCAAGGTGGATTTTGCCCAGCAGCCAACGGGATTCTGCTGAGTCGCCATCCAGTCTAAGTGCGTTCTGTAATTCGATGCTCGCCCCCGGAACATCAGATGCGCTGAGAAGCTCCTTCGCACGGGCGAGGTATGATTCACTGGACTGCTCTTGGCTACAGGCAGCCAGCATGAGCAGGACCAAGGTAAAGAAGATGTTCCGCATGGAAGTTCCCTAAACTAAAGATTAGTTGAAGCTGCGTGCTCGCCACTGTGCTGGTAGCTTTATTGATCCGGTGACGGACCCGTGTATTGTAGACTATCGATTAAGTGACAGAACGTGAAGCAACAAATTTCACAGCCGTATTTACGTAGTTCACAACACTACTGAAAATTAATCAACACACTCTGTCACGCATCGCGCATCGAGATTCCAGTTCTGAAACTATCCGACTTCTCGGTAAACTGCACGACTGCACTAGCGCGCCAATCGCGAAACCCCGGCCGACAAGCGGGTCGGCGCGCTGGCCCGGCGATACGCACACGTTTGCGACGACCTTTGCCGAATTACTGCGTAACGCGTACCCCCGGCGAACTACCGGACCAAAGGATTGACAATCCCGTGGTCAGGCACAACACTGGCCAGACCATAAGCTTCAGCGCGTTCAGGCAATTGGTTTGGATGCGACAGGAGTAATAATAAATGCATGCAACTGAATTCACAATTTTATGGCTGGTGGTGTGGTGGGCATTGCTTATGGCCCAGCTGCCGCTGGTCAGGCTTCTGGCAAGCCGAAAAACCGGCAGCATGGCATTCGACCCCAATGGCATTGATCTGCAGGGATATGGGCGACGCCTGACCCGCGCGATTGCAAATTGCCAGGAAAATGTTCCGCTCTATATCGGCGTACTGTTATTTGCCATGGTCACAGGCCACACGGCGATTACCCATCCGACAGCATACTGGTTGTTGGGCGCGCGCATCGCACAAAGCGTTGTCCACCTTGTGTCAACCAGCTCGACAATGATTTTGACACGCTTTGCGTTTTTCCTGGTGCAGTTTGTCCTGGTCGTGTACTGGGTTGTCCAAATGCTCTTGGCGTAGCGCTAATGCATTTTTTCTATGCAGCGCAGTACCTCGGCCTGGTAGGCTTTTCCCCTCTCATTCACCAGATCCAATACGTTTAGTGACGTAGGAACATAGCCGAACCCGATTTTGTATTGCGGATGCCACTGGAAAATTGATCCACCAAGTCCCAGCCAGCCATAAAAGCCTTCCCTGCCCGCGTTCAGCGCCTTCTCAAACATGCTGCATTGCGAGTTTGTCTCAGAAAAAAAGGCAACACCGCCCTGGGTAAACGTGGTGGGGACAAATCCCATATCGGCCTTCAGCGGCGCATCATGCATCGCCCTCCACGCCTCCTCACTCAAGTATTCTGTTCCCGCCCACCTTCCGCCGGCTGCCAGCATGGCGGCCATTTTTGCCAACCCGCGCGCGGAGCAGTTCGCGTTTGCAGACGGCGTTTCACCCATGGCGATGGACGGCTCATTGAAAAATGCTACTTTCTTCATACCTGTAAATGGCGGCGGAGCGCCCCAGAGAGTTGTGCTGCGTACTACCGGAATCAGTCGGAGCAACCGACCGAGGAGTTGAAAGATATTGTATTCCATTCTTCTTTTAAGAAATTTGGGCTTGAAACTTTCCAGTAACTGAAAGCGAAATCCCAGCGGCACTACTTTACTCACTCTCTTCAACTCTTCTTGCCTGACTCCGATGAAGGCATCCACTCCCAGGGGGAGGCTGATGTCCTCCCGGAGGAACTCACCAATGGTTCGCCCCGCAGGGTCTACCCGACGGAATAGCTCGTTCACAATCCAGCCTCTGGTGACCGAGTGATATTCCCTTCTGCGCCCATCGCCCTCGCGGTATCTTTGTACGTGGCCCTCGATTATCTGGCCGACTTTGTTCAGCTTTATATTCTCCGGGAGCAGGTCCTGTGGCGCGAGACTGATGTTAAAGGCGGCCAGTCCTGCCTCGTGGCGCATAAGATCGGCCACAGTGAGCTCACCTTTGTCGTTCGCCGCAAATTCGGGCCAGTAATCCGCGATTCTGGCGCTATAGTCGATCAGCCCTTTTCCGTACAGTGACGCGATGGCGATAGCTTCAAGGCTCTTACCGCTGCTGAAAACATTGACGAGGGAATCCGCAGAAAAATCTCCCTGACCCGGCACAGAAGCCCACAGGTCAACCACCTTGTCGCTACCATAGTAGACGCAAAGCTGCGTGCTGCGTTCAGCCAGCGTCCGCATGTTATGTTCATACAGCAATCTCACTGACTCGAATCCAGGCGCCACTGTGCCTTCGATTCGAAGTTGCTCTGTATCGCTAACGCTCATCTTATCCCTCCGAAATTCTTTGGATAGAGTATACTTTTGTTGTCGAATGTTTATTAGGTGGCCATCGTGTTTGTGTCCGCTATGAATTCAATCTCGCGGGGCCGACATACAGCGGGGTGGTGGTCTTCCCCTTGCCAATACCCGCGAACGCATTACACTTTGTTCACCACGCCCCTACTTCGACAGGAGACTTTGCATGAACAAGTCTGCACTTCATTCTACAATCGCTTTCGTATCCACTATGGCAATGCACTTCGTAGCCGGGATGGCAGTCGCCACACCTGCGGGGGCCGCTGCTCCGGGAGCCGCTGCTCCGGGAGCCGCTCCTTCGAGAGCCGCTCCTGCGGGATATCAACTGCTGTTTATGAATGCGCAGAACGCCGACCGGATCACTGCCACGGATCGGCAGTTGATCTACGCGCAATTCAACTTCAATGTGGGGGCAGATAACCAGTCCCTGGTGTTCTCTGACGCAGAGCAGTGCCCAGCGCTGCTCGTCGAAGGCGGGGATATTCAAGTCACCACCGCTGATTTGAATGCGGACCAGTACCCCGAGGTCATCGTAAGCCTGAGCAGCAGCTGTATGTACGGCGCCGCCGGCATGGGTGTTTCGCTATTTATCAAGGACAAATCCGGACGCTGGCAACCACACAATCTTGGCGCGGGCATGTACTCAGTACAAGAGACAGCACATCTGGGCTTC
>JANPDE010000096.1:0-45952 GCA_031431315.1 Haliea sp. | reverse complement strand
CCCGTTTGCCTGATGCACATGCAAGGCGAACCGGCCAGCATGCAGGTAGCACCGCACTATGCAGATGTAGTGACCGAAGTTGCCGCATACCTGCAAGAGAGGGTAACCACCTGTGAGCGACACGGCATAGCGCGAGAACGCTTACTGCTGGATCCGGGTTTTGGATTCGGCAAATCAGTCGCCCATAATATGCAGCTTCTGCAGGGCTTGCCACGGTTGGCGGCGATGGGGTTGCCGCTGGTGGTGGGGCTGTCACGCAAATCGATAATCGGCAAACTGTTGGGGCGGGATGTGCAGCAGCGCCTCCCGGCCAGTTTGGCGCTTGCAGTACTGGCGGCAGAGCGCGGCGCCGCAGTGATACGGACGCACGATGTCGCCGCTACCGCAGATGCAGTGGCGATGTGGGTAGCAATGGAGGAGTGGGCAGCTACATGACTAAACGCTATTTTGGTACCGATGGTATTCGCGGCAAGGTGGGTGAGTTTCCCATTACTCCGGATTTTATGCTCAAACTCGGTTGGGCCAGTGGCCGTGTGTTCGCCAGGGAATTTAACCGGGAGGGGGGGTGTCTGGTCATCATCGGCAAGGACACGCGCGTCTCCGGATACATGTTCGAGTCTGCACTCGAGGCAGGTTTGGTAGCGGCCGGAGTGAATGTGAAACTTCTGGGGCCTATGCCAACTCCCGCTGTAGCGCTCATGACACGTAAACAGAATGCCGAGGCCGGCATAGTCATCAGCGCGTCACACAACCCCTTTTACGACAACGGCATCAAATTTTTTGGTGCCGATGGATCCAAACTGTCTGACGAGATTGAGCACGCCATAGAGGCGGAATTGGAGCTCGAACTCACTACAGTGCAGTCGCGGAATATTGGCAAGGTGTTGCGGGTCGATGATGCGGCAGGACGCTATATTGAATTTTGCAAGTCGACAGTTCCCGAGGGTTTCAGCTTACGCGGCCTGCGCATCGCAGTGGACTGTGCGCATGGCGCGACTTATCACATTGCTCCGAGTGTCCTAAGCGAATTGGGGGCGGAGGTCATCACCATGGGCGTGCAGCCGGACGGCTTTAATATCAACGAAGGTGTGGGTTCCACCGATATGGTCGCGCTTTCGGAGCTGGTCAGGCAGCACGGTGCGGATATCGGCATTGCCTTTGACGGTGATGGTGATCGAGTTCTGATGACGGATGAGAAGGGCGAGACTATCGATGGCGATGAACTGGTGTATATCATCGCCATGCACCGTCTGGCCACAGGCGTTAGCGATGCCGGTGTAGTGGGCACACAAATGTCGAATTTGGGTCTTGAATTAGCCCTGAAGGAGGCGGGGTTGCAGTTCGTGCGGGCTCAAGTGGGCGACCGTTATGTCAAAGCCCAGATGGAAGCGAACGGTTGGATGTTGGGCGGAGAATCTTCCGGACACATCATATGTTCCAATGTCACGACGACGGGTGATGGGATCATCGCCGCATTGCAGGTGTTGATGGCCGTGCAGGCAGCGATGGGGAATCTTGCGGGGCTGCGAGCGGGTATCACCATGTACCCCCAGACCATGATCAATGTCACAGTTGGCGGCAAGATCAGGCTGGAGGATTACCCGGAGATAAGCGCTGCGGTGGCGTCTGTGGAACAGCGACTGGGTGAGGAGGGCAGAGTGCTGTTACGCCCTTCCGGCACCGAGCCTAAGGTCCGGGTCATGGTTGAGGGCAAAAACTGCGACGAAGTGCGGCAACTGTGCGCAGAGCTGGCGGGGGAAGTTGGGCGAATACTCGCCTGAGAGTGCATGGCTTTGTGTATCGACATCTGCCAGCTTTCAGGGATCATCCTTGTCACCGGGTACTATCTTGGTTAAGATTGCCGCCGCTTTTTTCGCTGGGAGGCCCAGATGCGCCAGCTTCTGGTTGTAGGTAACTGGAAGATGAATGGCTCCCGGGCCAGCGTCGAGACATTGCTCGGTGATCTGGTTAACGCTACTGCGGTGATTGGGGCTGAAGTGGCCGTGTGTCCCGCGTATGTGCACCTTGCGCAAGCGCTCGAATTGTGTGCCGCCTCCCCCATTTCGGTAGGCGCGCAGGACTGTAGTCATATGCAATCGGGTGCTTATACCGGCGAGATCGCCCCGGAGATGTTGTCTGACATGGGCTGTCGCTGGGTGATTCTGGGACATTCGGAACGACGCCAGTATCATGCTGAATCGGATGCGTTGGTTGCCGCGAAGTTAACTGCGGCGATAGAGGCGGGCTTGCGCCCCATCGTTTGTGTTGGCGAAACGCGCGAGCAGCGCGATGCGGGCGCAGTCGAATCAGTGGTAAGTGCACAGTTGGAAGGCGCGCTACTGGGCCAGACTAACCTGCACACGCTGGTCATAGCCTATGAGCCGGTATAGGCAATTGGTACAGGACTTACTGCCACTCCAGAGCAGGCACAGGACATGCATGCTTTTATTCGTGACTATATCGGCACCATCGCCGGAGTAGATCCTGTAGTAACACGGATAGTGTATGGTGGAAGTGTAAAGTCGAACAATGCTGCGCAGCTATTTGCCCAGCCTGATATCGACGGTGCGTTGGTTGGTGGAGCTGCGCTGATCGCAGCGGATTTTTTAGCAATTATCAACGCAACAGTGACGTGACAAGACTTTGGAAACTGTCCCCTGGAGGGACCGGACAACTATGGAACAGATAATTTTAGTAGCACACCTGCTTATCGCATTGGCTATCATCGGCCTGATTATGTTGCAACAGGGAAAAGGCGCAGATATGGGCGCTTCATTCGGCGCCGGTGCTTCCCAAACCCTGTTCGGCAGCGATGGCAGTGGCAACGTGTTGACTAAAGCAACTGCCTGGCTGGTGCTGCTATTTTTTGCCAGCAGTTTTAGTCTGGCTTTGCTGGTCAACAAGAGGTCGGTCGTCGTGGATGGGCTGGATCTGGCGATCCCTCCGGCGGTTGAGAAAAAAGTCGCGGCGGATGAGGAGTTACCGGTACTGGACAACACCCCACCGGCGGCTGCAGCGCCCGCGAAGGATGACCTGCCCAACCTGGATTGATGTAACCATGAAAAATTGCCGAAGTGGTGGAATTGGTAGACACGCTATCTTGAGGGGGTAGTGAGCTATGCTTGTGCGGGTTCGAGTCCCGCCTTCGGCACCATTTTAATATTTTAGGGCGTCCTATAAGATTCAAAAAAAGCCTTAAATTGCTCGGGTATTTTCAATACTTACGTCCGATAGCGTTCAAGAAATGCCCTTGCGGTCTGCGCAAAAGCTGGGCAACTTTATTGGAATTTCCCAGCAGCGAGTTTCCCACAGTGGCCCGCAAACGATTAACAAATGCGCGGCAGGCACGAGATACTGCTTGGCGGTTGCTTGGACATCGGACAGACCCCAGCGCCTTGGGAGTACTATCCGGACGAGATGGGCAATGCCACACTTCAGGTCGAATGACCAACTCTTGGTTGGTCAGTGAGTCACCATTGCATCGGTATCTGATTTTTTGGAAAGTTTACCGAGTCAAAGAACCAAGTCTCAATCGCGTATCTTTTTTCCGCAAAATTCGGCACGCATTGGGTCCTATGCACCAGCAAATGATCAAAAAAGAAGAGATCGCCTTTCCTGAATGTTGGCGTAACAATCGCTGACTCACCGTAATGATCAACGACTGCCTGGTGTGCTATGGTCCAGTCCAATACACCTGTACCCTTGGCAAACGCGTTTTTAAACCGTATCGGGACAATATCCATGCCATGAACATCATATCCCGCGCCACAGTCGGAAATCGGTACCCAGCAATTTAAGCTTGCTATCTCATCACCAATAAATGCCCCGTCCTGATGGAAATCGATAGGGTTCTCAGGTGGATCGGATTTTCGCAAAACCCATTTGTAGACAGAAACGCACGGATCATTCTCAAAATATTTTGAAAGTAAATCCTTCAGGTGTTTTCTATCGAATAAGTGCAAGAGTTTTTCGGTCAAAATCGGAGTCTGCGCAGTCAGGAACGATTTATTCTTACCTAATGGCTGAGCTAACTTTCTGCCGATCCATCCGGTATCCGTATAGGTGGGATTTTCCTTCCTTTTGTTGGCAATATCTTCTTTGGTTTTATCCAAAACCTCGTTCAAGTCGACTTGCTTGGTTAAGTACTTATTAATGAAATTGTCAGAATTACTGTTAACCCTAAAAGAATGATCAACATAGGCCTTCATCTCAGCTACTTCATCTGCGGTAAAAAAATTGCGGACGATTAAACATCCCCTCTCCCTGATTGATCGCTTTAAGATCTCGATATCGAGCACTGATGCGTCCACTTCAGGCACAAAAAAATGCTCCTCAGGCGCACATTCATCCAGATCGTCGATCACCCGCTTGGTGATTGAAGATCGCCTGTCTTTAAAATAGTCGATTCTTCTGCTCATCCCCGACAAATACTTATCCCTGTTTACCAGGTTATCCAAGTAAAGCGACATTTGCTTGATCATAGCCACCGCTAACAACCTCATCGTGTTGCTGCTTATTAATCTCAACCCACAGGTTATATTAACCTAGGATAAATTGCCAAGTGACTGTCCGCGTTGCCCGCCATGGCGTTGGCGCGTCATCAACTGAATGCTCAGCTATAAAGTGCTGCATGGAGAAGCGAGGTGTATGGCTTCGATTTAGCGAGCCATTCACTGCGGTCCGCTATAATATTGGAGATCCTGAGAATGCAAGCGGTACTGGTACACTGGCAACCACCGGTAATTTTAAATACCAGCCTGTACGCTACCTCAGCATGGACACTGGCTTTTTTAGCCAGAATGTATGTGATAACCCCTGAAAGGGACGTAACAAATGTCGGATCTTCAGGAGATATCTTCGGCAGCGCTTTGTAGGTAGTTCTGGATACCGAGTTTCTCGATCAGGCCTAACTGAGTTTCCAGCCAGTCTACGTGTTCCTCCTCGGACTCGAGTATTTCTTCGAACAGTTCCCGGGAAACATAATCTCGAACTGACTCACAATGCGCGATCGCGTCTTTCAGCTCAGGAATTGCTTTCATTTCCAGTTGCAGGTCACACTTGAGTACCTCCTGCGTGTTTTCCCCGATAAGCAATTTGCCGAGATCCTGAAAGTTAGGTATGCCTTCGAGAAAGAGAATGCGTTCGGTGAGTTTATCCGCATGATTCATTTCACCTATGGATTCTTTGTACTCGTGCTCTGCCAGTTCTTTCAGGCCCCAATTTTTATACATACGCGAATGCAGAAAATACTGATTTATCGCGATGAGTTCGTTGCCTAATACTTTGTTGAGATATTTAATGACTTTTGCATCGCCTTTCATGCGCCTCTTCCTCCCGAGGATTAAAATGTCATTATGGCCTGAAAATCCCAGTCGTCAACCATAAGCCATTGATTACTAAGTGAAAAGTAATAGGAATACTAAAGATTTAGAATCGCAGATTCTGTAGTTCACGGGGGTGAATTATGGCGCGAAAAAGCTACTAACTGAGGGCGTAGAACAATTCTTGCTCATTGCTGCTGTCGTGTAAGGCTTCGCGCAGGATTTCGCGAGTCAGAATGCCGCACTTACCACACTGGCTGGCGACCCCCAGAGTATTACGCACATCCTTAAGCGAACTTGCCCCATCTTGGATCGCAGCTCGAATTTGGGTGTCGGTGATTCCTTTGCAGAGGCAGACGTACATACTGAGGCCGAATTAAATGGTCAAGCTCGTTATCCTAAATATAATGAGAATGATTGTCAATAAGATTTAGGCGGAATTATATTACGAGTTTCATAATCCCGTTGGTTGTGTTGGGCCATCGATTTCGGGCTTTCAGACCTACATAAATTTAGTCGGTTTTTCAGCCCAGACGAGGTTGACCGGGATAGGAGGCCTACCTATAATGCACAGCCTCGAAATTGGGCCACTTTGACGAGTGTGGTCCCGAGTGGCGTGCCGAGGGGCTTGTCACAGTCGAGGAAGTTTTGATGCGGGGTGGAGCAGCCTGGTAGCTCGTCGGGCTCATAACCCGAAGGTCGTCGGTTCAAATCCGGCCCCCGCTACCAATTAGCATTGTCAGCTCCTAAACCGACAGTGTGAAGATGAAAAAGCCCCTTTTTAGGGGCTTTTTCGTACATGGAGAAAAAAATCGCCCGTGGCGAGCAAAGCTCAACAGATTTCGGACATGCTGCAATCCACCGTGGCTGCACTCGGCTACGAGTTGTGGGGTGTGGAGCATTTGATGCAAGGCAAGCACAGCGTGGTTCGTGTTTACATCGATAGCACCGCTGGGATTACAGTTGAAGATTGTGCAGCTGTCAGCGAGCAGGTGAGTAGCGTTCTGGACGTTGAAGATCCGCTTGCGGGTGAATACACATTGGAGGTTTCGTCTCCTGGCTTGGATCGCCTTTTGTTCAAGTTGAGGCAGTATTTCGGCTATGTGGGTGAAACCGTCGAAGTGCGCTTGCGCAGCGCCTTTGATGGGCGGCGCAGGTTTAAAGGTATTTTGAAAGGAATTGAGGGCGAAGACGTTGTGATTGAAGTAGATGATCATGAGTTTCTATTGCCCTATGGCGCGATTGAAAAGGCGCGTGTACAACCCCGCGTTTGAACGCGGCAAGTGACCTGGCGAGGCTTGAGATGACAAAAGAAATTCTGTTGGTGGCTGAGGCCGTCTCCAATGAGAAGGGAGTGTCCGAGGACATTATCTTCGAAGCGATAGAGCTGGCATTGGCGACGGCAACCAAAAAGCGTTACGACGAAGACGCTGACATTCACGTCACAATTGACCGTAAAACCGGAGACTATGTTTCCGTGCGCCGTTGGCTAGTAGTACCCGACAATGAAATGGCGTTGTTGGGTACACAGTTCACCACCGAGGAGGCGATAGAGCAGAATCCAGACCTTAAACCCGGCGATATTTACGAAGAACAGGTTGAGAACGTCGAGTTTGGGCGTATCGCCGCGCAGACAGCCAAGCAGGTGATTGTGCAGCGAGTTCGTGATGCTGAGCGTGCACAGGTCGTCGCGCAATACTTGAACCGTGTTGGTGAACTGGTGGCGGGTATCGTCAAGAAAGTAACTCGAGACAACGTAATCGTGGATCTTGGCAATAACGCGGAAGGTTTGTTGCCGCGGGATCAATTGGTAGGGCGGGAAACCTTTCGGGTGAATGATCGGGTACGTGCCATTCTCAAGGAAATCAGCACTGAGGCTCGTGGTCCCCAATTAGTACTCAGTCGTTCATGCACAGAAATGTTGATAGAGCTATTCAAAATAGAAGTGCCTGAGATCGCTGAGGAGGTAATCCAGATCCGTGCCGCAGCCCGTGATCCGGGTTCGCGCGCCAAGATCGCTGTGAAGACCAATGATCAGCGCATCGACCCCGTGGGGGCCTGTGTCGGTATGCGTGGCTCGCGCGTGCAAGCGGTGTCAAACGAACTAGATAACGAGCGGGTTGATATCGTGCTGTGGGACGATAACCCTGCACAATTGGTGATTAACGCAATGGCGCCGGCGGAAGTCGAGTCCATCGTGATGGACGAGGACAGCGGCACCATGGATGTTGCGGTTTCGCAGGAAAATTTGGCGCAGGCTATCGGTCGTTCTGGTCAGAATGTACGCTTGGCATCGCAGCTTACCAAGTGGACTATCAATGTCATGAGCCTTGAGGATGCTGCAGAGAAGCATGAGGCAGAGTCGGGTCAGGTAATAAAGATTTTCGTCGAAAACCTTGATATCGATGAAGACGTAGCGGAAATCCTGGTAGAAGAGGGTTTTACCACTCTTGAAGAGGTAGCCTACGTGCCCCTCGAAGAATTGACCGCAATCGAAGGCTTTGATGAGGAGATTGCCGAGGAGTTGCGTGCACGAGCCAAGGACGCTTTATTAACACAAGCGATTGCGACTGAGGAGCAGCTGGGTTCTAGGGAGCCGGCAGAGGATTTACTTACGATGGAGGGAATGGATCGCCATCTAGCCTACATTCTGGCGAGTCGCGCAATAATTACCATGGAAGACCTCGCAGAGCAGGGCGTGGATGATCTCATGGATATTCCGGGTATGACTGAAATTCGTGCCGGTGAGTTAATCATGACCGCAAGGGCGCCCTGGTTTGCCGAGGCCGAAGAGTAATCTGGTGAGGCAAGGATAATCGCACTACGACAGGGTACCAAGGAGAGTATTGAATGGGTCAGGTAACAGTACAGCAGCTCGCGGAAGTGGTAGGAGCATCCTCGGAACGTCTGCTGACGCAGATGAAAGAAGCAGGATTACCGCACTCCGAAGCGGAAGAGGCTGTGTCTGATGAAGATAAGCAGACACTGCTTAATTACCTGAAGCGAAGTCACGGGGAGTCCGTGGATGCGCCCAAGCGCATTACATTAAAACGCAAGACACTCAGCACGTTACGTACTTCCGGATCGCAGGGTCGGAAAACCGTCAATGTGGAAGTGCGTAAGAAGCGCACCTATGTGAAAAGAGATGCAGAACAGCTAGAGGAGGGGGGGGCGCTTGAGGATGAATCATTAACGCGAGATCCGGAACATGACGATGAAGCTGCCGCCAAGCAAGCGGTAGAAGCGAAAGCAGCGGCCGCCGCAGAACGCGAGCAACTTGCCGCAGCGGTATCGGAGCTCGAGGGCAGTGCTGATGAAGATCCAAACACGCTGGACCCGGAAGTACTGCGCCAACGAGCGGCCGCGCGTCGCAAGCTGAAGGAAGCTGATGAAGCTGCCCTGCGACAGGCAGCAGCTGACGCGCGCAAGTCTGCAGAAGAGCAGACTAAGGCTGAATCCAAGGCCAAAACCCAGGAGAAAGACAAGGAAACTAATGTTAAAAAACCCAAGCGTCTGCATGAGGTTCCCTCCTCTGCTCAGGTTCAGGACGACGACAGTCGTAAACCAAAGAGCAGATTGGTCCGAAATGCACCTGCAGGTCGTGGTAAGCAACGCAATCATAACCTGTCACTCGCTGATCTTGAGTCAGAATCAGGAGTAGGCCGTCGTCGCAGTGGTCGTAAGAAAATCAGGGCGGCACATGCGGAACATTCCAAACATGGTTTTGAAATGCCTACGGAGAAGAAAATCCACGAAGTTGAGCTGCTGAATATGATTTCCGTAGCGGATCTGGCACAACAGATGTCCGTAAAATCCGGAGAAGTGATCAAGGAATTAATGAAGCTGGGTGTAATGGCAACTATCAACCAGATGATCGATCGCGATACCGCGACGCTGGTGGTGGAAGAGTTTGGTCATACAATTAATTTAATCAGTGCTGATGCGCTGGAGGAAAGTCTGGAAGAAACCCTGTCGCAGCACGAGGGTACCGAGGAGCCACGGGCGCCGGTGGTGACTGTGATGGGACATGTCGATCACGGTAAGACTTCCTTGCTTGACTACATCCGTAAAAGCAAGGTGGCTTCTGGTGAGGCAGGCGGCATCACGCAACACATTGGAGCATACCATGTGGAAACCGAGCGTGGCATGATCTCATTCCTTGATACTCCCGGGCATGCGGCGTTTACTGCGATGCGCGCTCGAGGGGCTAAGAGCACGGACATCGTGATTCTGGTGGTAGCCGCCGATGATGGCGTTATGCCGCAGACTGAAGAAGCTGTGAAGCACGCCAAGGCCGCTAAAGTACCCATTATTGTTGCAATAAATAAAGTCGACAAAGTGGGAATAGACATCGAGCGGATCAAGAGTGAGCTTGCCGCCAAAGATGTCATTCCTGAAGAGTGGGGAGGCGATACGCAGTTTATTAATGTCTCCGCTCAAACCGGTGCAGGCGTCAATGAACTTCTCGACGCGATCCTATTGCAGGCGGAAGTGCTGGAGTTGACCGCTGCTCGCGATGTTCCCGCGCAAGGTATTGTTATCGAGTCTCGACTGGACAGAGGGCGCGGACCGGTCGCCTCTCTATTGATCCAGAGTGGCACCCTACGCAAAGGCGATATCGTTCTTGCCGGGCTGCAGTTTGGTCGCGTACGTGCCATGTTGGATGAAAACGGTCAGGCTATCGATGAAGCGGGCCCCAGCATACCCGTGGAAATACTGGGTTTGGACGCTACACCTGCGGCAGGCGATGTGTTTGCTGTTGTCGAGAGTGAAAAACGCGCTCGAGAAGTCGCCGACTTCCGCCAGGAAAAGACTCGCGATAATAAAATTCAACGCCAACAGGCAGCCAAGCTGGATAACATGTTTGAAAGCATGACGACGGGCAGTAAGAAAATGCTCAATGTCGTGGTGAAGGCAGATGTACGCGGTTCGCTGGAGGCAATTCAGTCGGCTTTGCTGGACATCGGGAACGAAGAGGTTCAGGTGAATATCGTAACCGGCGGTGTCGGGGGTATCACTGAGACAGACGTTAATCTGGCTGTAACGTCGAGCGCTGTCATATTTGGCTTCAATGTACGGGCCGACAATGCGGCGCGCAAACTGGTGGAGACCGAAGGCGTTGACCTGCGTTACTACAATGTTATTTACGATCTGATAAACGATGTCAAATTGGCCCTAACAGGCATGCTGGCACCTGAACTTCGAGAAGATATAGTCGGCATTGCCGAGGTTCGAGATGTTTTCCGTTCGCCCAAATATGGGCAGATTGCCGGTTGCATGGTAATCGAGGGAACCGTTTATCGATCCAAGCCTATCCGCGTTTTGCGCGATAGTGTAGTTATCTTTCAGGGTGAACTGGAATCATTGCGTCGCTTTAAGGATGATGCCAGCGAAGTACGTAATGGTATGGAGTGCGGAATTGGTGTGAAGAACTACACGGATGTGAAAGTGGGCGACCTCATTGAGGTATACGAAGTCAAGGAAATTGCCCGCTCACTATGAGCGGCATCTTGTAGAGCGGAACCAATGGCTAAAGAGTATGCCAGAACCCAGCGTGTTGCGGATTATCTGCAGCGGGAGTTGGCCGCACTCATCCAGCACGAGGTGCGCGATCCGAGGGTGGGGATGGTCAGTGTTACCGGCGTGGAGGTGAGTCGCGATCTCGGTCATGCCAAAGTCTTTTACACGGTAATGGGTAGGGATTCTAGTGAGGAGGCAAGGGAGTCAACTGAGGCCCTCAACAAGGCAGCAGGCTTCCTGCGCAGCCAACTGTCCCGGGGCAGTAATATGCGTAGCGTGCCGCAACTACGATTTTATTTTGATGCCAGTATCGGGCATGGCCGCGATTTGGAGGATTTGATCAGGCGTGCCGCTGTTGCAGATAGTGAACTGGGATTGCGCGATGATGGTGCAGAGGATTAGCT
This sequence comes from Haliea sp., assembly GCA_031431315.1. GTDB lineage: Bacteria > Pseudomonadota > Gammaproteobacteria > Pseudomonadales > Halieaceae > Marimicrobium. Next base: position 34,707 of record JANPDE010000096.1, on the reverse strand, counting down.
GGTGATAAGGCGTCGCCGCGGACGAGCGGTGGATGGCATCCTGGTGTTGGATAAGCCCATAGGATTTAGCTCCAATCAGGTGTTGCAGATTGTTAAACGCCTGTACTGCGCGGCCAAAGCCGGCCACACGGGTAGTCTTGACCCCTTGGCTACTGGAGTCCTGCCCCTGTGTTTCGGCGAGGCTACCAAGTTTTCCCAGTATTTGCTGGATGCGGACAAAGCCTACGAGAGTACGTTTGTACTGGGCACTACAACCGATACTGATGACGCCGAGGGTCGCATAATCGAGATTAGGGACGCTAGCGATCTTACAGAGGTAGATGTTGTTGCGGCACTGAAGCAGTTTGAGGGCGAGATTGAACAGATTCCTTCGATGTTTTCTGCCATCAAGAAGGACGGACAGCCCCTCTACAAGCTGGCGCGACAGGGTCTGGAGGTTGAACGCAATCCACGGCAAGTGGTCATAAGTAAGCTGGAGCTGCGTGCTTTCCGTGGTGGTAAACAGCCTGAAGCGGATATTTATCTGGAGTGCAGCAAGGGTACCTATGTAAGGTCGCTTGCAAATGACCTCGGACGTACCTTGGGTTGTGGTGCATTTGTCAGCGCACTGCGTCGAACCAGAGCCGGTCCCTTTAGCATTGGAGATAGCCTGGCACTGGACACATTGGAGGTACTTAAGGACACCAGTGATTTGCAAGTGATAGATGATTGTTTGTTGCCCGCGGACGCTGCCTTGGGCGCTCTGCCACTGGTTCGCCTGAGTGAATCCGGTGGCTTTTACATGCGCCAGGGGCAACCCGTAAGGGTGCCAAATGCACCTCGCGGTGGTGTAGTACGCGTCGCGCTGGAAACCGGCGAGTTTTTGGGCGTTGGAGAAATATTAGACGACGGGCGGGTAGCGCCGCGTCGACTGATTGTCACCGGGAGGTGACACGAACCTGTCTGTAAATCTGCACGGACAGGCTCTTTTATTAATGAAAGGCGGCAAGCCGCCTGAGGCAGATTAATCAAGAGGAATATGTAATGGCATTAAATGCTGAAAGGAAAGCTGAAATTGTAAAAGAGTATCAGATGGGCGCTGGCGACACCGGTTCCCCGGAAGTGCAGGTAGCACTGCTGACAGCGAATATTGAGCAGTTGCAGGGGCACTTCCAATCGCACGCTCACGACCATCATTCACGTCGTGGCCTAATCCGCATGGTTAATCAGCGACGTAAGTTGCTGGATTATCTGAAGCGCAAGGATGCACAGCGCTACAATAATCTGATCAAGCGACTCGGCCTGCGAAGATAAGTGGTATCCCTGCCGGGGTGTTCACGGGAACACCCCGGTCTCATTTTGAGAATAGGAGAATAATTGTGAATCCAGTAACAAAATCATTCCAGTTCGGTGGCCAAATTGTCACTATGGAAACTGGCCGCATCGCCCGCCAGGCGAGCGGCGCTGTCATGGTGACTATCGAGAACACCTCTGTCCTGTGCACTGTTGTCGCGGAAAAAACCGCGAAACCAGGTCGGGATTTCTTCCCCCTGGCAGTTCATTACCAGGAAAAAACATACGCCGTCGGCAAGATCCCCGGTGGTTTTTTTAAGCGCGAAGGTCGTCCCAGTGAGAAGGAAACCCTGACCTCGCGCCTAATCGACCGACCTATCCGCCCCTTGTTCCCCAAGGGCTTTATGAACGAAGTACAGGTCATTTGTACTGTCATGTCTGCAGATAAGCACATTGACCCCGATATTCCCGCAATGATCGGCACGTCAGCGGCACTGGCAATTTCCGGCTGCCCTTTCAATGGCCCTATCGGTGCTGCCCGCGTTGGCTTCAGCGAAGCCCGCGGTTATTTCCTGAATCCTACCTATGAGCAACGGGTAGACAGCAAACTGGACATGGTCGTCGCAGGCACTAAAGATGCAGTGTTGATGGTGGAATCTGAGGCCAAGGAGCTGACCGAGGACCAGATGCTGGGCGCGGTACTATATGCTCACCAGGAAATGCAAACAGTCATTCAGGCAATTAACGAATTGGTGACCGAGGCCGGTAAACCCCGCTGGGAGTGGATCGTTCCCGCCGTAGATGCAGAACTTCTGGCTGCGGTAGAAGGCAAAGTCAAGGCTGAACTGGGTGAGGCATATCGCATCATCGAAAAGGCAGCCCGCTACGAGCGTGTCGGTGCAATCCGCGACTCCGCGGTCGCGGCATTGGCTCTGGAAGGCGGCCCCTCTGCCGACGAGGTGAAGGACATTTTCAAGAAAATTGAAAAGACTCTGGTGCGCAAGCGTATCCTATCCGGGGAGTCGCGTATTGACGGCCGTGATAATCGCACCGTACGACCTATCGCCTGTGAAGTGGATGTGCTGGCCAAGGTTCACGGCAGTGCATTGTTCACCCGTGGAGAAACACAGGCAATTGGCGCTGTTACCTTGGGTTCCACGCGAGACGCGCAGATCATTGACGCACTGGAGGGAGAACGTCGCGATCCGTTCATGCTGCACTACAATTTTCCTCCCTACTCTGTAGGAGAGGCGGGTCGAGTAGGCTTTACGGGTCGTCGCGAAGTAGGTCACGGGCGTTTAGCGCGCCGCAGCTTGGCGGCAGTACTACCCGGTGTGGATGAGTTCCCTTACACCATTCGGGTGGTATCTGAGATTACCGAGTCCAACGGTTCGAGTTCCATGGCGTCTGTTTGCGTGGGTTCACTGGCATTGATGGCGGCTGGTGTGCCTCTTAAGGCACCTGTTGCGGGTATTGCCATGGGCCTTGTAAAGGAGGGCAACCAGTTTGCCGTTCTCACCGACATTTTGGGAGACGAAGATCACCTGGGTGATATGGACTTCAAGGTGGCCGGTACTGCCGAAGGTGTAACCGCGTTGCAGATGGATATCAAGATTGAAGGTATCGATGAACAGATCATGGAAGTGGCGCTCGAACAGGCACAGGTGGCTCGCCTGCACATTCTTGGGCAGATGAACCAGGTGATGCCGGAGCCCCGCAAAGTCACCTCTGCGAACGCTCCCAGCATGATCACGCTGAAGGTCGATTCCGATAAAATCAGGGATATTATTGGGAAAGGCGGCGTGACTATCCGCTCTATCACTGAGCAGTCCGGCGCAACAGTTGATATCGATGACGATGGCACAGTACGAATCTTTGGCCAGGATCAGGCTTCACGGGATGCGGCAGTGGCGCTGGTCCAGGAAATCACGGCGGAAGCAGAGGTTGGCGCCGTGTATACGGGCACCGTTGCACGTATCGTGGACTTCGGCGCCTTCGTGAATATCCTGCCAGGCAAGGATGGTTTGGTGCATATCTCCCAGATTGCCAATGAACGAGTGGAGAATGTTTCGGACCACTTAAAAGAAGGCCAGATAGTGCGTGTAAAAGTATTGGACGTGGATCAGCGTGGCCGTATCAAGCTTTCCATCAAGGAATTGCTCGAAGAAGAAGCCGCGGCTGAGCAAGCTCCGGCACAGGCAGCTGTAGAGTAAACGCCACCACCTAAATTATGGCTTTCCAAAGGGATGCGTCGTCTGGCGCATCCCTTTTTTGCGCGCAAATCCTGTTGAACCAACCTCACCCTGAGCACAGCGTCACCAATTCGGTGCATGTGCGCCCTGCTTTGATACCACAGCTTATTGCTCATCACGGGATTTATCCCGCAATTCCCGCGCAAGCCTTGTAAATCTCGGCTTGTTCTCAGGACTTCTTTAATTTTACGCATGGATAACCTTTTGGCTGGTATCTGACCCTCTTTGATTGCAAAAAGGGCGGAGAATACCGGCAATTATCTTGCGTCGCTAATGGGCTTAATCACCCCCCTCTGGGGTGGCAGCTTTGCTAGAGCTATTGCGCTGCGGTACCCAGTGTGGCTCCTGCATTCCTGAACTCAAGCGAATGCTGCTTGCCGGCGTCAATGAGCACGCTGCCTGATCAGGAGTGGCATTTGCAGAAAGCCGCAGCGTCACTTGGGAGGTCGATTGGCTATCAGGTGCTCCACGACAGAAGGGTCGGCGAGTGTGCTGGTGTCGCCCAGATTCTCCAACTCATTCTCGGCAATCTTGCGCAGGATACGGCGCATGATTTTGCCCGAACGGGTTTTTGGCAGCCCCGGTGCCCATTGGATAATGTCAGGTTTGGCAATCGCCCCGATCTCTGCGGCGCACAATGCGACCAGTTCAATGCGCAGTTGCTCCGTGGGCTCGATACCCTGCATCGGTGTGACGAAGGCGTAAATGCCCTGGCCTTTGATATCGTGTGGAAAGCCGACTACGGCGGCTTCGGCGATTTGCTCGTGCAATACCAGTGCGCTTTCGACTTCGGCAGTTCCCATGCGGTGACCGGAAACATTGAGTACGTCATCCACGCGGCCGGTAATTCGGTAGTAGCCATCTTCATCGCGACTGGCTCCGTCCCCAGTGAAGTAGTAACCGGGGTAGGGCTTGAAATACGTATCGATCATGCGCTGGTGATCGCCGTATACGGTGCGGATCTGGCTGGGCCAAGAGGACTTGATCACCAGGAGTCCTGCGCCCGGGCCCTCGATTTCCGTGCCCGCCTCATTCAGCAGGGCCAGTTCAACGCCAAAGAAAGGAAGCGTCGCTGATCCCGGTTTCAGGGCTGTGGCCCCTGGCATCGGAGTGATCATATGGGCGCCGGTCTCTGTTTGCCACCAAGTGTCCACAATTGGGCAGCGTGCATCGCCGACCACGTTGTAATACCACTCCCAAGCTTCGGGGTTGATTGGCTCGCCTACGGTTCCCAGTAAACGCAGGCTCGAACGCGAGCTGCGCGTGACCGGATCGTTGCCAACCGCGTGGAGGGCACGGATTGCAGTGGGTGCGGTGTAGAACGTGTTTACCTGGTGTTTGTCGATGACTTGCCAGCAGCGCCCGGCGTCGGGATAGGTTGGTATGCCTTCAAACATCAGTGAAATAGCGCCATTGGCGAGCGGCCCGTACAGGATATACGTGTGGCCTGTGACCCAGCCGACGTCCGCAGTGCACCAGAAAATATCGCCCTCGCGATAGTCGAACACATACTTGAATGACATAGCGGCCTGTAGCAGGTAACCGCCCGTGGTGTGGAGCACCCCTTTGGGTTTGCCGGTTGAGCCTGAGGTGTATAGGATAAACAAGGGATCCTCGGCATCCATGGAAACTGGAACACACTCGCTGTCAGCGTGGTCCACAGTGTCGTGGTACCAGATGTCGCGACCCTCTTTCCAGGCAATATCGGCTCCAGTGCGCCGTACCACAAGGCAGGTATGGACATTGGGACAAGACGCAAGAGCCTTGTCTGAGTTGGCTTTGAGAGGAATGCTTTTGCCACCGCGCACGCCCTCATCTGCGGTGATAAGGGTTTGGCAGTCTGAATCCAGGATGCGGTCCTTCAGCGCTTCGGGTGAGAAACCTCCGAACACGACCGAATGAACTGCTCCGATTCGCGTGCACGCGAGCATCGCGTATGCGGCTTCAGGAATCATCGGCATGTAGATGCAGACGCGGTCTCCCTTGCGCACACCGCGTGCTTTGAGTATGTTGGCGAGTCGGCAGACATGGTCTTTCAATTCACCATAAGTGATGTGTTTGCTGTCAGCAGGATTATCCCCTTCCCAGATCAACGCAGTTTGCGCAGCCCGTTTGGGGAGATGCCGGTCGACGCAGTTGTAGCTGACATTCAATTTGCCACCGGCGAACCACTGCGCGTCACCGCGAGTGAAATCCTGGCTGACTACCCTGTCCCAGGTGTGGTCCCATGACAGAAAGGAATTGGCCATTTCTGCCCAGAAGCCCTCAGGATCATCCAGTGATCGCCGATACATCGCCTGATAACTGTCAGCGTTGACGTGAGCGTCTTTGAAATTCGCGGGTACAGGACGAGTAGAAAATACTGACATGGTGGTCGTTCCCTGAAAGTATTAAACCAGCAAGGAATAATACCTACACGACTGTGTTGTGCAAGCCGGTTGATGCGTAAAGGTGAAAAGCGGGTTTTAGGTCGAGTGACCGCTGGCCAGCATGCCCCAGTCGGAGACAGGATTGAGAGATAGTCTCACGTTGTCGATGAGACGGGTGGAACCCAATCTAGCAGCTGCGAGAATTGCAATTTCCTCGGTGTCTTCAGTGACCGGACGCAGGGTGCGAGCATCGCGAATCGCGAAGTAGTCCGGATTAAATCCCGCCTGTAGCAACTTCATGCGGGCGTGTGATTCCAGTTGGAGAAAATTGTCAAAACCGCAGGCGATGGCCTCGCGGCAACTGTTGAGTGTCTGGTTCAGCACCGGCGCTATGCGACGCTGCTCGGGGGAGAGATAGCCATTGCGAGAACTTTTGGCCAGGCCATCCTGATCCCGTGTCGTGGCAACTCCGACTATGGCGATTGGCATGCACAGGTCTTTGACCATTTTGCGGATGATCGACAACTGCTGAAAATCCTTCTCACCAAAGACCGCAGCATCGGGCTGGACAATATTGAGCAGTTTGCTTACCACGGTGGTAACGCCATCGAAATGTCCCGGGCGGCTGCTACCGCAGAGTGTTTCGCCCAGCTCCGGAACATGCACGAGAGTCTGTGCCTTCATTCCTTCAGGATAAACGTCTTCCACGCCAGGAGCGAATAACACTTGAACGCCTTCGCTGAACAACTTTTCCTTGTCGGCGGACAGAGTGCGAGGATAGGCATCGAGATCTTCAGTGGGACCAAATTGCAGGGGATTAACGAAAATACTGACGACAACCACGTCGCACAGTTGGCGTGCCTTACGCACCAAGTCCAGATGCCCATCGTGCAGATTACCCATCGTGGGGACAAAGGCGATACTTTGGCCATTGAGCCGGAAATCGTTAAGCGCGGATTGTACTTGAGCCTTGCAGTTGTAAGTTCGCATATCTACCTTATCCCTGTGATACGGATGGTTGACGCTAAACCAGTAAACAGCACTAGTTTCTAACCCTACCCGGAGTGTGTTTTACTCGGGTTGAGAGGGCGAGTATGCCCCAACACCCCACACCCGGCAACGAGTTTTTAGGGAAAATTCACATAAAATGTTACGAAAAGAAGCAAGTGTGTGTTTATAAAGATTCCCTAACGACACGAACGAAAAGTGGGCACTAACTAACGCCAGCGAGGCCAGCGCACCCATCTTCGTGAGTGTTCAAGTGTAGCTATGCGCCTCTTTCGGATAGTGCCCGGACTTGACTGCGTCGACGAAAGCCTTCAGGCCATCAGGGATTGTCGATTGGCCCTCCATAAAGTTTTGCACGAAGCGGGCTGTGTGTAGAGACAATCCCAGCAGATCGTGCATAACGAGAACCTGCCCGTCGGTGCCTGGCCCCGCACCGATGCCAATAACGGGGATATCCAGTTTGCGGCTGATGTCGGTAGCCAGGTGCGAGGGAACACATTCCAACACCAGCAAGCGTGCACCTGCGTCCTGGATTTCGACCGCATCCGCCAGAATGGATTTTGCCTCCTTGGGTGTCCGTCCCTGTACCTTGAAGCCACCAAAGACATTGACCGATTGGGGGGTCAGGCCCAGGTGAGCACACACGGGAATACCGCGCTCCACCAATTTGCGGATGGTGTCGCTCAGCCAGGTGCCACCTTCCATCTTGACCATGTGTGCACCGGCCTGCATCAGTTGCGTCGCACTCTGCATGGCCTGCTCGGCGGTGGTGTAACTCATGAATGGGAGATCGGCAATAACCAATGATTGGGGCCCAGACCTGCATACACAACGGGTATGGTATGCCATGTCACTTATCGTGACCGGTATGGTGCTGTCGTGGCCCTGCAGCACCATACCTAAAGAATCTCCCACCAGTATCGCTTCCGCGCCTACCTCACTGATAATCCTTGCAAACGTTGCATCGTATGCCGTGATACAGACAAACTTCTCGCCATTGGCTTTCATCTTGTCCAGGGTACTGATCGTTATCTTGCCCATGGCTAGAGTCCCGGTTGTCCTGTTCGTCTCAGGTCCTGCACAACAGCAACACTATCTGAAAAATGTGGGATTGAAATAGTGACGACCGTTGTGAATATCGAGTAAATAATTCACCAGGTCCTTGTAATCCGCTGCACTCTTAGCCAAATTCATTTCGCTGGAGTTGACAATGAGCAGTGGAGCGTCATCGTAATATAGAAAGAACTCACTGTACACTTCGTTCAGGCGCTCAGTTTTTGGTAGACCTTTTCATAGAGTTTGTATTCATCCCTGCCGAGATTGATCTTCGCGAACAGAGGATCTTTGTCAATCAGAAAGCCCGTCACCTTTGCTGGTGCCAAGATGTCGGACTGGCGCAAATCCTGGATTTTCTTCAGCTTCTTGCAGGAGTGTTGCGTGGTTGAAACTGGCGGCGAGTTTTTTGGCCAGTGTGGTTTTACCCGCGCCGGCTTCCGACATTGGAACGTAGCCCCTATAGACTAACCGTTTTGCGGGTGTTGGTTTATCCGTAGCTGGTACTCGGTTCTCACCAAGCTCTGGTCAGGGCACTGGCGTAATAAGGTATCAAGATCAGGGCCATCCGGCATTATCAGATTCCCATCGCAGATTTCACGTAGCGGATACAGTACGAAATTGCGCTGCTGCATTCGAGGGTGTGGTACGGTGAGATTCGTAGATGTGATTTTCATCTCTCCATACAGGAGCAGGTCGAGATCGAGGGTGCGGGGTCCCCAGTGAACATCGCGGACCCGGCCTTGCGCATTTTCTATTTGCTGCATGACATTCAGCAGGGCAATCGCGGAGAGGTTGGTCGTGAGCAGCAACACGGCATTCAGGTAATCCTGTTGCGTGCCTGGTCCTACCGCTGCACTGCGATAAATGCTGGATACTCTTTCGAGCCGTGTACCCGGGAGTTTTTCGAGTGACGCTACCGCCTTTCCAAGTTGCTGTTGGGGGTGACCTAGGTTGCTACCCAGGGCAATGTAGGCTGGTGTCATAGAGCGGGATTGGGGCGGCGCGTTCGAGTCCTTCCTGATCGTTTGCGCTGGTCCTGCGCGTGGTTTTGCGAAGACACCACTTTTTCTAAACGTAGTTCCGGTGACAGCTCCTGAATGTCCGTCCACCAGCTGCCCAGCTCACCGGTGTCCTCACCCGCCTGCTCCCGCAGCAACAGGAAATCGTAGGCGGCCCTGAAGCGGCGATGCTCCACAAGTTCCGCGGCCTTGCGGCCTGTGCGCCGCTGCAAGCGCAGTTGAAATTCCCAGATCTCCCGCATCGGCTGGCTGAAGCGGCGCGGGATTGAGAGGTGGCGCATGGCATTTGCTATAGCTTTGTCGGCGGCAGTATGCATTGCGACCATGGGTGCTTCACCGGTGCTCTCAAGGCGAGTAAATTGCCGACTGACAATGGGCCATAACAGGGCCGCGAGAATAAATGCCGGCGTCACTGGTTTGTCCTGCGCGATACGTTGGTCGGTATTACCCATGGCTGCCTGCACCAGAGCCAACGCAGTTTTATCTTGCTGCACACAGGTATTGGTCTCGGGAAACAGGTATTTCAGTAAATCGCATTCCAGCAATTTTTCCAGGGTCCTGGCAGCTACTCCTGCCAGAAACAATTTGAGAAATTCATCAAACAGCCTGGCAGCGGGAATCTCCGCAAGCAGATGAGCACACTTGGGGATGGCCTCAGCAGTCTGCAGATCAATGCTGAAATCAAGTTTGGCGGCGAAGCGCACAACACGCAGCATCCGCACTGGATCTTCTGTGTAGCGCTGCTCGGGATCACCGATAATGCAAATCGTACGTTGTTCCAGATCCTGCAGCCCGTGAACGTAATCGAATACCTCGAATTTTCCGGCATCGTAGTAGAGCGCATTTACCGTCAAGTCGCGCCGCGCGGCGTCCTCCGCCAGCGTGCCGTAGACATTATCTCGCAGTAGCAAGCCGCTGGCTGATTGACGAGAGTAGTTACCGTTCACATCGAGCTGGCCATTCTCTTGGGAGACATTTTCGTGATGGCCGCGAAAGGTAGTTACTTCAATGATCTCGCGACCGAATCGCACGTGCACGATGCGAAAGCGACGTCCGATGATACGGGAGTTACGAAACAGATCGGTTACCGCTTCCGGTGTCGCGTCCGTCGCGATATCAAAATCCTTGGGGTGTCCACCAAGCAAAAGATCGCGTACAGCACCCCCGACCAGATAAGCCTGATAACCACTGTTGCGCAATCGCGACATGACCTTGAGTGCGTTGTCGCTGATGTTCTTGCGAGATATACAGTGTTGATCCCTGGGGATAATGTTCAAACGAATAGGGGCCTGGTGAAGAGGTGTCGGTTGGCGCGCAGTCTACCACACAAGCGTTCACGGCGGCGGACACGGGGGCAGGTTACGAGGTGAATGATGGGGAAAACTGTGTTTTCCCCATCCAGGTCTCACATCAGGAGTTATTTTTATTTCTGTGCGTTATTATTCTTCTTATTGCCTCTATAAAAACACAATTGTATTTGTATGCCCAACATCTAAGGAGTGTTAATAATCACACTCCGGGCAGTCGCTAAGGCCAACAGGCATACCGTTGCGGGTGTCGCACGCATGAAAATTGAGGGGAAGTTGTCTTCCCCCACCCAGGTCCATAGCAAGATGTCTTATTTTTATTGCGGCAGCTATTATTTTTATTTTTTGTACCGCAATTAACTAAGCATGTTGCGTGCCAGTTAAAAATTATTGTTATTAAACAATATGTTAGGTAGAGAGGCTCATTGCAGAAAGACCACAGGAATTGCTAGTTGTTACCAAATTACTCCTGTTTGGGGTGTGTATACCAATTTGGGTAACGCCTATTTGACGTCAACGGCGGAAATTTTACCCCGTGAGGTCAGGTTGCCCTTGTTCCTGGGAATCCCAAAACGCTGCCGTCGCTCCCACAGACACTTGCGGCTGACGCCGAGTTTCTGTGCCAACTCTGTCTCGCTCATTGAGTCCTGGTGCTCGAGAACAAAACGTTGGAAATAATCTTCCAGGGACAGGTCTTCCAGCGGATCGCGATTGGTAGAACCGGTCGACATGTGAGTCGCAGTAGGACCCTGCTGACCGCGAAGTCGGTTGATATTCACCAGCTCCAGATCAATGCCCAACGCCTCGTTGTCGATTTCCTGGCTGTTGGAGAGGATCACAGCCCGTTCAATAGCGTGCTCCAATTCCCTGACATTGCCAGGCCATTGGTAGGTGGTGATCGCCTGGATGGCCCGGGGAGATAAGCGCATCAGTGGTTTCCCGAGTCGCGCTGTCTGCGTTTGCAACATCCGTTCCGCCAAGTGCAGGATGTCCTTGCCACGATCGCGCAGCGGTGGGAGTGACAGGCGCAGGACGTTGATCCGGTAAAACAGGTCCTGGCGGAATAATCCCTCCGCCGCCAGGCTTTGCAGATTGCGGTGGGTAGCGCAAATCAGGCGCACATTCACCTTGCGCGAATGCACCGAGCCGATGCGCCGAATTTCCCCTTCCTGAATGAAGCGTAGCAGCCGTGCCTGCGCCTCCATCGGCAATTCACCAATTTCATCGAGAAACAATGTGCCGCCATCGGCGGCTTCAATCAGTCCCATGCGGCTGGCATTGGCGCCGGTGAAAGCACCTTTTTCATACCCAAAGAGTTCCGACTCGATAAGAGTATCGGGGATGGCGGCGCAGTTGACCGAGACCAGTATCTTGTCGGCGCGCAAGCTGTTCTGGTGCACACTGCGGGCCACCAGCTCTTTGCCAGTACCCGTTTCCCCCAACACCAAAACAGTGGAGTCCGTCGGCGCCACTCTTTCAATCTGTTCAAACAGCACCCGGATTGCAGGGCAGTTGCCGACGATGCCAGCGGCAGAGGGAACAGGTGAGACTGGTGCGGTGGTCGCAGCGTCAGTGCGACCGATGGGATGGTCGGCGATAATGCGTTGCACAGCGCTGACCATGTCACCGTGATCAAAGGGTTTGGCGATATAGTCCACTGCCCCCATGCGCATGGAGTCTACGGCGGAACGCAGGCTGGCATAACTGGTCATGATCAGGACGGGGACATCCCCCGCTTTCTTGATCAGGTCAGTGCCAGGCGCGCCAGGCAGGCGCAGATCGCTGATTACCAGGTCAAAGTCAGCCAGATTGTACTCTCGCTCCGCTGCTGCCACCGAACCCGCCTCGCTGATCTGGTAGCCATTGCGCTCCAACAGCCGGCGCAGGGCCGTGCGGATAACAGACTCATCTTCAACAATGAGGATTTTCTGCATGCTGTGTTACCTCTGTGTACATGCTACTCAACATACTACTCCCGACTGGAATACTCCAGCGTGGGCGGGAACAGGTGGTGCGGGGGTTACATTTGGAGGTCTGTTCCGTAACCAGTGCGCGGCAAATGCAGGGTCACCCGGGTACCGGGCCTATCGCCCTGGGACAGCGGGCTGGTGAGCTGCACTTTACCGTTCATGTCGTCCATGATGCTGAACACGAGGGCTAGTCCCAGTCCGGTGCCGGCGCCCGGTTCCTTGGTGGTGTAGAAGGGTTCGAAAACCTGGCTTTGCAATTCCGGTGGAATGCCGCAGCCATGGTCCTCCACATGAATACGCACCTGATCGTTACTGGCGTCTGCCCGTATGTGTACTTCTGCGTCGTCGTCACAGGCGTCCCTGGCATTGCCCAACAGATTGATAAATACCTGTAACAGCCGCTGGCTGTCCGCCAGCACCACTAATTCGCGATTGCAGTGATTTTCAAACTGCACTGGCTTGGCTTCTCGGTCCAGCGCCAGCAGGTGAATGGCTTCATCCACGCAATCAGCCAGATTGATGGGCCCCAGCTTGGTCTCACCCGAATAAGATCCCGTATGGGAAAAATTCATCAGTGATTCCACGATGCGAGTGACCCGGCTGGTCTGCTTGAGGATATCCTGGGCCATGTAGCGGATTTCCGCCGGATCGGATTCGTACTCAAGATTTTGTGCCAGGCACGCAATGCCGGTGACGGGATTGCCGATTTCATGAGCGACACCTGCCGCCAGCCGACCGATGGAAGCCAGGCGCTCGTTGTGCAGCAGTTCCTCTTCCAGCAATTCGAGGTCCGTGATGTCCTCCACCATGATGACCGTGTTGTTGTAGGGTCCTTCCTTGATCGGCGTTTTGTGCAGGCCTATCCAGCGCGAAGGGCCCTTGCCTATCACAACCTCGGTTTTCAATGCGGTGTCCGCTTCGCCGCGCAGGAAGCCTTCGAGGATCTCGCCCCAGGGGTGGGATATGGAACTCAGCAAGGAACCCAGAACATCAGTTGATGCAATGCCGGTGATGCGATGCATACTCTGGTTCCACATCAGCAGTTCACCGTCGGCGCCAATCGAGCAGGCGCCTATGGGCAATTTGTCCAGAGTTTCGCGGTGGTGCCGACGCAAGTTGTCCAGGTCTGCCGCCAGACCAGTGAAATGCGCCTGTGCCTGGTCGAGGTTTCGTTCGATCAGGTGGATGTCATCGGTATCGGTGTGCGTCCCGGGCTGGAAGGGAATGCGGCTTTCTATAATGCGGTGAGCGACTGCCGGACCCAGCAGCCCCGACAGGTTGGCTTCTATGCGCGCGCGCAGTCGCCGCAGGGCATAGGGCCTGGTTTCATCGGCAGAAAACTGCAGCTCGCGCAGGGCTCGTTCGACTTCGGATTCAGCTGTTTGTTGACCTAACGCCCGAGCCAGGCGGTGGCTGAAATCTGCAGGGCTGCTCACGGAGAGGATCTGCCGCGTGGGGCGAGCGAGGTCGTCCATGGAGCAGATTTCCGCCGCGACTTTTTCTTCGGCACTGGTCCTGGTCACCAGCGAAACAATGATGAACAAACCTGTATTGAGGCTCAGGGACACCAGTGTGGCTGCGGTCCACAGATTCTCGCTCTGCCCTAACAGCTTGCCATAGAGTGCAGTGAGCAGCAGCGGGTTTTCGCCGCCGGCAAGGGGCAACAACATGGAGAAGAACCAGATTCCCAATCCGCCGCCGAGCCCGATCAGCAGGCCGCTGCGGTTTGCCTGGGGCCAGTAGGGTGTGGCGATGACGCCCGGCATGAATTGCAGTGTGCCTGTGAACGCCACCAGCGCCAGTTGGGTGAGACTTTGGCTGCCACTGAGGTGCACAAAAAAGCCATAGCCGGCCAGGATGAGGATGGCGATCAGCATGCGACGCAACCATTTGAGCTGGGTATAGATACTCTGGGCCCGGTCGATTTGCAGTGGCCGGAAAGGCAGCACCAGGTGATTGAGGCACATATTGGCCAGGGCCAGCGTGGTGACAATGATGGTGGCGCTGGCAGCCGACAGACCGGCGACAAAGGCGGCAGCACTGACTGGGATGGAGTGCAAGGCCATCCCGATTGCCAGTCCGCTGTATTCCATGGGTAATGCGTGGCCCAGCTTGATCCCTGCCCAGGTCAGCGGAAGGATGGGCAGGCTGAGCAACAGCAGATACAGCGGCAGTCCCCAGGTGGCCTTGCGTAAATCGCGGCTGCTGTTGTTTTCGGCAAACGTCATGTGGAACAGGTGCGGCATACACACTGCACCGGCGAAGAAGATCAATAGCAGCGCGCGGGCATCATTACCCTGGATGGGTAGCGCCAGCTCGCGATTAATCCGGTGTGACTCCACCAACCACTGTTCAAGGCCGGCGAAGCCCCCGAATATCGAATAGACTGCCGCCATGAAAAGCGTAAACAGCGCGCTCAGCTTGACCAGCGATTCAAATGCGATAGCGGTTACCAGGCCGGTATTACGATGCTGCAACGACACATGACGGGTGCCAAACAGGATGGAAAACACCGTAATGATGATGCAAAACAGCAGCGCCAGCTGATTGTGCCGACCCCCGGCAGAGGATGGCACTCCATTTTCGCCGGCGAGAATATGGATACTGTCCGCCACGGCCTGTATCTGCAGCGCCAGTAAGGGCAGTAGTGTGACGCACATGGCGATGGTGACGGCGGCACCCACCCAGGGGCTGCGAAAGCGAAAGGCCAGTACGTCTGCGAGAGAAGCCAGTTGATAGTCTCGGCAGAGGCGATGGAGAGGCTTCAGCAGCAGGGCTGCCAACATAAACATCAGCACCACGCCCAGGTAATACAGCAGAAAGTTGTAGCCGTAATGATGGGCGAGGGCAACCACGCCGTTGCTGGCCATGGCGCATGCGTATACGCCCAGGGACAGGACATAGACAGCGGGGTGGTGGGTGATGCGCTCCGGGATGATTCCCCTGTCGGCCAGGTGGGCTACCGCAAACAAGCCAGTCAGATACGCGATGATAAATAGCAGGATCTGCGTGAGACTAAAACTCATCCGGATACCTTGTGCGCTGGTTCCAGTACGCCGCAACTACGAGCAGGAGCCACAACTGATAGGGGCGGTACCAAGCGGTGTCCGAGCTGATCATCCAGTTCTCAATCGCCGGAAAGAAAATCAGGACAACGCCTACAAACAGTAGCAGTGGGCGGTTGATATACATGGCCGAGTTCCCCCGTCAGTTGCAGTAGTGCTGCAAATAGTGTCGACAATCGATACTACTGAAGCGACTGCTATGGGTAAAGTTCATGCGTCCAGGCCAATACTGGCAGCAGCGATAGCCGTCGTGGCAGGAACCTGCTGCAGCGACCAATTCTCGATAGCGTAGGCCAGTACGGGTTCGACCCGAGTCATTTGGGCCGGTGGCTCGCGCTGCCGCAGGAAACGTAAGGCGCGGCGCAGGTTATCGACAGCTTGGTCATTCTTCAGCGCCGGCGCGTGATTCTGTTTGCTGAATTTATGACCCTGTGCGGTAGTGATTACTGGCACGTGGCAATACCGGGGGGTGGCATACGCCAAGCGTTGCTGCAGGAAAATCTGCCGCGGTGTGGAGTCCAGCAAGTCCGAGCCACGCACTACGTGAGTGATACCCTGCGCAGCGTCATCGACTACCACTGCCAGTTGATAGGCGTGCAGCCTGTCCCTGCGCCGCACCACGAAATCCGTCAGGGACTGTCCCAGCGCGGTGTGCCGAGGAGCCTGCAGCAGATCGGTGAACTGTATCTCGCACTCGGGGGGCACAGCTGTGCGGATCGCCCGGGAATCGGAGAGATGCTGCTGGCGCCCCCGGCATTCACCACGACAGGAGCCATCCGCATCCAGTATTGCGCGGGAGCAGTCACAGGAAAACAGTAGCCCAGTATCAGCCAGGATGGCCAGGGCGGCGGTATAGGCGGCAGATCTTGTGCTTTGGTAGAGGACGGCTTCGTTCCAGAGTAGGCCGTGGCACTGCAGGCTGTTAAGGATGCTGTCTATTGCGCCGGGCTCTTCGCGGGGCGGGTCCAGGTCTTCCATGCGCACCAGCCATGCGCCGCCATGGTGACGGGCATCCAGGAAACTGGCCAGAGCGGCAATCAGGGAGCCCATGTGCAGCGGGCCCGTGGGGGAGGGTGCAAAACGCCCCCGGTACTGTGCGCTGGACCGGGGTATGGTTAGCACGTGGCGGGACTTAGCTTCAGGCGGGCAGCCCCAGGCAGGCCCTAGCCCCGGGCAGGCCTTAGCCCATTTCCTGCTTTTCTTTGATCTCGGCCAGGGTCTTGCAATCAATGCACTGCGTAGCGGTCGGTCTGGCTTCCAGGCGCTGGATGCCGATTTCCACGCCGCAGGCCTCACAATATCCGTAGTCGTTCTGTTCGATGAGTTCCATCGTGGCGTCAATTTTCTTGATTAACTTGCGCTCCCTGTCACGGGTACGCAGTTCCAGGCTGAACTCCTCTTCCTGTGTAGCCCGATCAGCGGGATCGGGAAAATTGGCCGCTTCGTCTTTCATGTGGTTCACGGTGCGGTCTACTTCCTGCATCAGCTCGGATTTCCAGTTCAGCAAAATGGATTTGAAATGATCTTGCTGTGTATCACACATGTACTTTTCGCCCCGTTTTGGCTGGTAGGGTTCAAAGCTCTTGAATTCAACGCCGCCGGCCCTTTTGACAGCTTTCGCTGCTTTTGGCGCTTTAGCCGCGATTGCTTTCGGGGCTTTGGTTGCTGTTGCTTTTGATGCGTTAGCTGTAGCGGCTTTTGGCGCTTTCGTAGCAGTTGCTTTGGATACTTTAGGCGCTTTGGCTGCTGTTGCTTTTGATACTTTGCTTGCAGTTGCTTTTGATACTTTACTTGCAGTTGCTTTGGAAGCTTTGGCTGCTTTTGGTGCTTTAGTTGCTCGAGGCATGGTTAATTTCCCATACGGCAAAGGTGACGCGACAATATTCACGGTGGTTCGGGTCGGGCTGCCACGAGGGGGCCAAATCCGAGGGCGGAGAAACTACCAGATTACCGCTATTGGCGCCACTATTTTTCCGTGCAGTTTTTTTGCGTGGTGTCACCCCTGCCGTGAGTTGCTAGAATGACGGGCTTGCCGAAGCAGGGGTTGTTCATGTCAGGTCAGCATATACCCAAATATAAACCCCGGGATTTTGCCCGGCGTGTGGCGGAGATCGAGCCATTCAGGGTGGTCGAGGTACTGGCCAGGGCAACGGCATTGGCCGCAGGCGGTGCCGATATTGTACACATGGCGGCGGGCGAGCCGGATTTTGCCACCGCGGCGCCTATTGTGGAGGCGGGCCGAGCGGCCCTTGCCCGCGGTGCGACACACTACTCCCAGGCTGCAGGTATTCCGCAATTGCGCGAGGCGTTGTCGCGCTATTACGCCGACACTTACCACCTGGATATCGCACCGTCGCGTATCCTCATCACACCGGGAGCCTCCGGTGCTCTGCTGCTCATCGCGGCACTGTTGATAAATCCCGGTGACGGCATGCTCATGACCGACCCCGGTTATCCCTGCAATCGCCACTTTATGCGCCTGGTGGAAGGGCGCGGGCAACTGGTGCCCGTGGACGAGCGCAGCAACTACCAGTTGAATGCCGAACTGGTTGCAGCGCACTGGCAGCCCAACACCATCGGCGCCATGGTAGCCTCCCCGGCCAACCCAACAGGTACTGCGCTGTCCCGGCAAGAACTCGCCGCGCTGGCGGCAGCGGTGCGTTCCCGCCGGGGTTACCTGTTGGTGGATGAGATCTATCACGGGCTGGTCTATGGGGAACCGGCCCCGTCGGTGCTGGAGGTAGACCCGGACGCCTTCGTCATCAACAGTTTTTCCAAATACTTCGGCATGACCGGTTGGCGGTTAGGCTGGCTGGTGGCACCCGAGGCAGCGGTGGCCGAGATGGAAAAACTGGCCCAGAATTTTTTTATTTCCATGTCGACCATGGCCCAGTACGCTGCCCTGGCGGGCTTTGAACCACAAACCCGGGAGATTTTGGAGCAGCGTCGCGAGATTTTTTGCCAGCGCCGCGATTTTTTATTGCCCGCGGTGCAGGAGCTGGGATTTTCAGTGCCCTGCAGTCCGCAGGGCGCATTCTACATTTATGCCGACGCCAGCCGTTTTACGGATGATAGCCAGAGGTTTTGTCTTGCGCTGCTGGAGGAGCACGGTGTGGCCCTCACCCCCGGCCTGGATTTTGGCCGGCACCTGGCCAATCAGCATCTGCGCTTTTCCTACACCACGAGTATGGATCGACTGGAGTTGGCGGTCGAGCGTCTCGCCAGGGTCCTGGGCTGATCGTGCGCTGCCGCTTCCCATGGAGGTGTCAGTGATGGCCAGGGCACTGACCCCCAGGCAGTTAACCGGACTGGACGAATCCCATCTGGTGACACTGCATGATGGCCATCGGCTGCAAGGCGTCGTGGCCAGCGCATTTACGGCACTGCAGACGGACGCCCGGCATGCGGGTTTTGAACTGGCAATTGCCAGTAGCTTTCGCTCTTTCTCCCGCCAGCTGGCGATCTGGAATGGCAAGGCCAGCGGAGATCGGCCGGTGCACGATGACGAGGGCCGCCCTGTGGTGATAAGCACTTTACCACCCGCACAACAATTGCAGGCGATCCTGCGCTATTCGGCGCTACCGGGTACCTCCCGCCATCACTGGGGAACCGATCTGGATGTGTACGACGCCGCGGCGGTAGCGCCCGAGTATCAAGTGCAGTTGTCGGTGCAGGAGGTGAGCGCCGGCGGCGTGTTCGATCCCCTGCACCGCTGGCTGGATGCGCGTATAGCCGCGGGTGAATCGCACGGATTTTACCGGCCCTATGCTAATGATCGCGGCGGCGTCGCACCGGAACGCTGGCACCTGAGTTACGCTCCGCTATCGCTTGGCTGTGCCGCGCAGTTCCACAGCGACATGTTGGCGGCATGTTGGGACTGCGATGCAGCGTTGGAGGGAATATTGTTGCGCGCGCAGATCGAGGCGGAGTTACCACAGATACTGGCGCGCTATGTAGCGTTGCCGCAGGACTGGTGTCCCGCACTATAGTTATAGGGGCGTTACTCTCTGGCCCTGGCCCGGGTGTGCAAGTGCCCGAAGTGGTTGTTGTAATCCTGCTCGGCGGCAGCGATCACTTCCAGTGCTTCCTCACGACCATACACATAGTCCACTTTGATATTGTTCACTTTGCCGGGAACCATCTTATAGGTCATGAAATAGTGTTGAAGGCGCTCGACCTTGATAGCGGGCAGATCCACGATGTCTTGAACGCTGCCCCAGATATTGTCACCCTCCAGCACCGCCACGATCTTGTCGTCAGCCTCGCCACCGTCAATCATCTGGATACCACCCACTACCCTGGCGCGCAATACGATGTCGGCTCGCTCGATGTTGCGCTCAGAGAACACGCAAATGTCGAGCGGGTCCCCATCGGCAATCTCCGCGTCAGCGCAACGTTTCGCCACTTCCTCGGCACAATAGGTGCGTGGAATAAATCCGTACAGGGCTGGCGGGCTGGACGTCGTGCGTTGAGGGCGGTCCACCATCAGGAACCCCGACACCTTGTCCAGCTCATATTTGACGACATCATGGGTAGTCATTTCCACGAAGACCTGCACGATATCGTCGGGCATATTATCCGTGCGGGCGTGCAGGCCGTGCCATGGGTGGCGGCGCCATCGATTGAAGTCATTATTGTCGATATCGTTGTACATGGTTTTACCTCAAAGTTATTAAGTTAATTGCGGGAATGAAGCGGCGCGTATTGTACCGATAATAACAGGCAAAATCTTGCCTGCGCGCTTCAAATTTACGCCTTATTGCGAGGCGTCGGACGCTCAGGCCAGTAACGCCGCCCACTGCTCAGAAGGTTAGGATATTCGCTGTGGGCGGCGTTACTGGCCTGACCTTCCAATGGCTGCAACTACACAGTAAAACGCGTCTTCAGCTTGCGTGGCACTGGCGCATTCTTGAGTCGAACGTAATCCGGTAGGCCATTACGATACGCAGGGTATGCTTCTCCCATAATGAGCGGCGCCAGGTAAGCGCGGGCCGCATCGGTAATGCCGAAGCCGTCGCGCGTGATGTAATTGCGTGGCATTTTTTTCTCGCGGTTGGCCACGTCCTCCAATGCTGCCGCGCCGATGGACCAACTGTAGCGCTTGCCCTTGCCGCGCACGATGCAAGGCATCACGGCGTTGTCGCCGCGCAGGGCAAATTGTACTGCAGCGGCACCCAGTGCGTAGGCCTGGTCCACGTCGGTCTGGGAAGCGATGTGCCGCGCCGAGCGTTGCAGGTAGTCCGCCACTGCCCAATGGTACTTGTAGCCGAGCTCTGACTTGATCATCTGCGCCAGCTGTGGCGCGAGGCCACCCAACTGGCTGTGGCCGAAGGCGTCCTTGAGTCCGGACTCCGACAGGAAGCTTCCGTCTTTATATTGGGCCCCCTCGGACGCGACGATGACACAGTAGCCGTGGCGCTGCACGGTGCGCTGCACTCTGGCCAGGAATTTCTGCCGCTCAAAGGCGATCTCGGGGAACAGGATAATGTGTGGCGCGTCCCCGTCCTGCGTCGCGGCCAGACCGCTGGCTGCCGCGATCCAGCCCGCGTGTCGCCCCATGACCTCCAGGATGAATACCTTGGTGGACGTCTCGCACATGGAGGCGACATCCATGGCCGCTTCCCGGGTGGATATGGCGATGTACTTGGCGACCGAGCCGAAGCCGGGGCAGTTGTCGGTCAGGGGCAGGTCGTTGTCGATGGTCTTGGGCACGTGGATGGCCTGCAGCGGGTAGCCGGTAGCCTGGCCCAGTTGGGAGACTTTCAGGCAGGTGTCGGCGGAATCCCCGCCCCCGTTATAAAAGAAATAGCCGATATTGTGCGCTTTGAAGACGTCAATCAGGCGTTCGTACTCCGCACGGTTTTCTTCCAGGCCCTTGAGCTTATGGCGGCAGGAGCCGAAGGCGCCTGAGGGCGTGGTGAGCAGACCGCGAATCGCGGCCGCGCTCTCCTTGCTGGTATCAATCAGGTCTTCGCGCAATGCACCAATGATTCCGTTGCGGCCAGCATACACTTTGCCGATCTGTGCCCGGTGCTTTCTGGCGGTCTCGATAACGCCGCAGGCGGTGGCGTTGATGACGGCGGTGACGCCGCCAGATTGGGCGTAAAAGGCGTTTTTCACTGGCATGTGGAGTTCTTTGTGTTATTGATGGTGATCGTGCGGGCCAATCATACGGCACGCCGCAACTTGTGGACAGTGGTTGCGGGATTGCGCCGCTAGCCGCGCGCCACTAGCCGTGCGCCACTGGCTGCGGTCGTCAGCACGCGCATGCTACTATGCGCGCTTTGTAGCGGGAGCAGCGGTTGAAAGGCCATATTCATATTCTCGGTATCTGCGGCACCTTCATGGGTGGCATTGCTCTACTGGCCAGGGAATTGGGTTATCGCGTCACCGGCTCCGATGCCAGCGTATACCCGCCCATGAGCACCCAACTGCGCGCTGCCGGCATTGACCTGATGGAAGGCTATTTGCCCGAGCACTTGCAGCCGGCACCGGATTGCGTGGTGGTCGGCAACGCCATGACACGCGGCAATCCGCTGGTCGAGCACCTGCTCAACAGTGGACTGCCCTATACCTCCGGACCGCAGTGGCTGGCGGAACATGTGCTGCGGGGCAAATGGGTGCTGGCGGTGTCCGGCACGCACGGTAAGACCACCACTAGCAGCATGCTGGCCTGGATACTCGAGCATGCGGGCATGGCGCCGGGTTTCCTGATCGGCGGTGTGCCAGCGAACTTTGGTGTTTCGGCCCGTTGTGGCGACTCGGATTTCTTCGTGGTGGAAGCGGACGAATATGACACGGCATTTTTCGACAAGCGTTCCAAGTTTGTCCACTATTGCCCTCGTACGCTGGCCATCAACAACCTGGAGTTCGATCACGCCGATATTTTTGCTGATCTGGCGGCGATTCAGCGCCAATTCCATCATTTGCTGCGCTGTGTACCGGGGGAGGGACTCATCGTCCATCGCCACGGTGTGCCGGCGATTGAACAAGTCCTGGCCATGGGCTGCTGGACCCCGGTGACCTCCTTTGGTATCGGGGAGGCATCCGCTGCCGATTGGCGCGCGCAGCTGCTGGCCGACGATGGCTCGGCGTTTCGCGTGCTGTCGCGCAATGGCCAGTCTCAGGATGTGCACTGGACCCATTGCGGCCGGCACAACGTTGAAAACGCCCTGGCCGCCTTGGCCGCTGCGCGCCATGTTGGCGTTGCACCCTCTGTCTCGACGGCGGCGCTGACCCGGTTCCAGGGCGTAAAACGCCGACTGGAGTTGCTGGGGCAACCGGGCGATGTCTCGGTGTATGACGATTTTGCCCATCATCCAACGGCGATCGCCACCACGCTGCAGGGTCTGCGGGCCCGCGCTGGCAACGGGCGCGTGATCGCCCTGGTAGAACCGCGCTCGAATACCATGCGTATGGGCGAGCATCGCGCGCAGTTGGCGACGGCCACGGCAGCAGCGGACCGGGTGTACTGGTTCCAGCCACCGGGCATGGACTGGTCGCTGGAATCGGTGGTGGCACAGAGTCAGGTGCCTGCAACGGTGGTTGGCGATGTGGACGAGCTGGTGCGGCAAGTGGCGGGCGAGGCGCGCGCGGGCGACCAGCTGGTCATTATGAGCAATGGCGGCTTTGGCGGTATTCACCAGAAGCTGCTGCGCGAATTGGGCCTGCAGGAGAGTGTACCGTGACCCGTCCAACCGCAGCGTACTCGCCAGCATGCAGGCAGCGCGCCTGATGCAGTGTCGAACCGATTGCGGCGCCTGCTGTATGGCCATTTCGATTGGGCTGCCGTTTCACGGCATGCCCAATGGCAAACCGGCTGGCGTTCCCTGCGTTCATCTCAGCCCCACCATGCGCTGCGAACTCTATGGCGATGCGCGCCGTCCCGCACTGTTTGATGCCTATCTTCCCGAGCGCGAATTCTGCGGTGACAATCGCGAGCAAGCTCTACTCCTGCTGGCGCAATTGGAGGTACAAAGTTTACCGGACATGGTGGTTCGCGGCGGTGTGGTGTGAGCGAGCTGCCGCTGTTCCCCCTGTCCGCGGTGCTGCTGCCGTTCGGTCGTATGCCATTGCAGATTTTCGAGCCGCGCTACCTGGATCTGGTGCGTGACTGTATGAAAACCAGCAGCCCCTTCGGGGTGGTGTGGATACGCCGCGGCGCGGAAGTGGTGCAACCCGGTCGCACCGCTTTGGAACTGGGTGACTATGGCACCTGCGCAAGTATTGTGGACTGGGACCAGCTGCCGAATGGCTTGCTCGGGATTACCATTGAAGGAGCGCAGCGCTTCGAGTTGCTTGAGACACACACACGGGCGAATGGGCTGGTGATAGGGCAGGCGAATCTGCTGCCGGCCACAGTTCCCCAGCCCTTGTCTGCAGACTGGTTGTCGCTGCTGGATATACTGCGTAGCCTGGAGGCGCATCCGCACGTGCAGCGCATAAAACTGCGCGTCGATTACAACGACGCATGGCAGGTCGGGTATACGTTGACACAACTACTGCCTTTGCAGGAGTCACAGAAGTACGAGTTACTGGGCCACGAGAAGATCGGAACCCTGATGTCGGACCTCCAGGCCCTGTTAAACCAGCTCAGCGGCGCCGAGTAGTTCAGAAGCCCTGCAGGTTTCAGCCGTGCACCTTAACCAAACTCAGGCAGCCAGCCGCCCGATTCTTTCCAGCGATTTACTATGTCACAGAACAATTCCGCCGTGCGTTCAGCGTCATAAGCTGCTGAGTGCGCTTCGTTATTATCGAAGGCGATCCCGGCCTCAACACAGGCCTTGGCCAACACGGTTTGCCCGTAGGCCAGACCGGACAGGGTTGCGGTGTCGAAATGGGAAAAGGGATGGAAGGGATTACGTTTGATGCCGCAGCGTTCCACAGCGGCATTGATGAAACCCGCGTCGAAGTGCGCATTGTGTCCCACCAGAATTGCCCGGGTACACAACTGGTGGCGAATCTCCTTGCGCACTACGTTGAACAATTCATCCAGTGCCTCCTCTTCCGTGACGGCTTCCCGAAAGGGGTGATAGGGGTCAATGCCGGTGAAATCCAACGCGGACTGCTCGATGTTGGCACCTTCGAATGGCTTTACGTGAAAACTGTAGGTGCGATGTACCGCCAGCAGGCCGGTTTCATCCATGCGCACGGTGGTGGCTGCCACTTCCAATATGGCGTCAGTGCTGGCGATGAATCCGCCGGTCTCCACGTCGACCACTACGGGCAGGAAACCGCGAAAGCGATCACTGATATGGTGCTGCGAAACGAGCTTCAAGCGTGCGCTCCGCCGTCCGCAACATTGTCCACGACGCGCCAGGTGACATCCTGCGCAGCACGCAGGGGTGTGAGGGTGTCGTCTCCCAAAGGGAGTTGCGACGGTACTGTCCAGCTTTCCTTACGCAAGGTGATACGGTCCCTATTGCGTGGCAGGCGGTAGAAGTCGGCCCCGAAGTGCGCCGCGAATGCCTGCAGCTTGTCCAGGGCGTGCAACTGCTCAAAGACTTCGGCGTAAAACTCCAGGGCGGCGTGTGCGGAATACACACCGGCACAGCCACAACTGCTTTCCTTGCTGGCGGTGCTGTGGGGTGCGGAATCACTGCCCAGGAAGAATTTGGAATTGCCTGAAATGGCGGCTGCCTGCAATGCCTCCTGGTGAATACTGCGCTTGAGGATCGGCAGGCAGTAAAAGTGGGGACGGATTCCGCCCGCCAGCATATTGTTGCGGTTGAATAGCAGGTGGTGGGGCGTAATCGTGGCCGCGATCGCAGCACCAGCGGCGCTGACAAACTGCACGGCATCCAACGTGGTGATATGTTCCAGCACCACGCGCAGGGCCGGGAAACGTTGGGCGATGGGCGCCAGGTGGCGCTCGATGAATACTTTCTCACGGTCGAAAATGTCGATGTCGCCGTCGGTGACCTCGCCGTGAATCAGCAGTGGTAGATCTACCTCTTCCATCGCGGCCAACGTGGGAAACAGTCTGTCCAGTTGCGTTACGCCCGCGGCGGAGTTGGTGGTGGCGCCCGCCGGGTACAGCTTGACCGCGTGAATCCCATCAGTCGCGGCGGCCAGGCGAATCTCCGCCGCCGTGGTCTGGTCGGTGAGATACAGTGTCATCAGCGGCTCGAAGCGGCGCGGCAGCATGCGCATGGCAGCCACGATGCGATCGCGATAGGCGAGCGCCTGGGTGACGGTGACGGCGGGGGGAGAGAGGTTGGGCATGACAATGGCGCGACCGAAGTAGCGGGCCAGGTCGGCGCAAGTGTGTTGCAGTGCGTCGCCGTCCCGCAGGTGCACGTGCCAGTCGTCCGGGCGGGTAATGGTCAATTCGATCACGAAAAACCTTGTGGCGTGAAGCTCAGGCGTGAATGCTACAGTAAAGCCACTGATGCGGGAATACGGACGCCCGCTAAGGGGTGCCGGACTACGGGTGCCGGATCACGTATGCCGGATCACGAATGCGGGATTACGGACTGGGAATTGCGCCACCCCGGCGGTAGAATGTGCGGCCTTTTAATGACAGCACCGGGGAATGTGAAATGTCGGATGTAAAAAAAGTTGTACTGGCCTATTCCGGTGGTCTGGACACCTCAGTCATCGTGCGCTGGTTACAGGATAATTACGGCTGCGAGGTGGTGACCTTCACCGCCGATATCGGCCAGGGTGAGGAAGTTGAACCTGCTCGCGCCAAGGCCAGCGCCATGGGCGTCAAGGAAATCTATATCGATGACCTGCGCGAGGAATTCGTTCGCGACTTTGTATTTCCCATGTTTCGCGCCAATGCTATCTACGAAGGCGAGTACCTGCTGGGCACTTCCATCGCGCGCCCGCTGATCGCCAAGCGCCTGATCGAGATCGCCAATAACACCGGCGCCGACGCGATTTCCCATGGCGCGACGGGCAAGGGCAATGACCAGGTGCGTTTCGAGCTTGGCGCCTATGCGCTGAAACCTGGTATTAAAGTCATCGCACCCTGGCGCGAATGGGAGTTGAGGTCCAGGGAATCGCTGATGCAGTACTGCAAGACCCACGCCATCCCGGTGGACTTTACCAACGCCAAAAAGAAATCTCCTTATTCCATGGACGCCAACCTGCTGCACATCTCCTTCGAGGGTGACCAGCTGGAAAATCCCTGGGTGGAGCCCGAGGACGACATGTGGCGCTGGAGTGTCAGCCCCGAGGCCGCACCGGACACACCTACCTATATAGAGCTGGACTTTGCGGGTGGCGATCCTGTCGCCGTCAACGGCGAGGCCATGAGCCCTGCTACCCTGTTGGCCTACCTGAACAAGGTCGGGGGTGCCAACGGCATCGGCCGCGACGATATTGTAGAAAACCGTTACGTCGGTATGAAATCACGCGGCTGTTACGAGACACCCGGTGGCACTATCATGCTGCGTGCTCACCGCGCCATCGAGTCGATCACCCTGGACCGCGAAGTGGCCCACCTTAAAGACGAACTGATGCCCAGGTACGCCAGCCTGATCTACAATGGCTATTGGTGGAGCCCTGAGCGCCAGATGCTGCAGCAGATGATCGACGCATCCCAGGCCAACGTAAACGGCGTGGTGCGCCTGAAGCTCTACAAGGGCAATGTCATGGTGGTTGGTCGCAAGTCCGATGACTCACTGTTCGACGCCAGCATCGCGACGTTCGAGGAAGATAGTGGCGCCTACAACCAGGCGGACGCGGCGGGTTTCATCAAGCTGAACGCCCTGCGCATGCGTATTGCTGCAAATAAGGGGCGCTCTCCGTTATAGTCAGGTTGGTCGGTCCTGGTGTGGCCGATGGAGGGCCGCCGATAAAATTGAGGTGCTGTGATTAAATGAAAACGACCCCTAATAATGTGCAAGTGGTTGACGGTGTGACTTTCGAGTTGCGGACCTTGTCCCGCAATACGGCCAACCCCGATTGGATTTGCCTGAGAAAACCGCGTAGTTTTGTTTCCCGCTATCTGGAGCTGGCGAGTGAGTTCAAGGGGTGCAACATGGTCGAAGTGGGAATCGACCAGGGTGGCAGTACGTCATTCTTTGCCAAGCTATTGCAGCCGCGGGCATTGCTGGCGATGGATCTGGCAAATCAGCCATTACCGAAGTTGATGCAGTTTTTGGATGAGCACGAAGAGGGCCGGCAAGTCAGGGTTCATCTCGGTGTTGACCAGGCAGACCGCATCGAAGTGCCTCGCCTGGTGGATGAAGTGTTCGGACGGGAACCTCTGGATTTTGTCGTCGACGATGCCAGTCACTTGTTGGGTCCGACGACAGCGACATTCGAAATGTTATTCCCCAGATTGCGCCCTGGTGGGCTCTACGTCATTGAAGATTGGGCCGATGATCATTTGCTCGAGCGGGAGTTGGTGCGACTGGCTGCAGCCAACCCGGATGGCGAAGTGGCCCGGGGAATTGCAGCTGGCCCCAGAGCGGAGTTCCAGATGCCAATGAGCTACATTATCTGTCAGTTACTCATCGCAACGGCGCGCAATCCCGACTGGGTCACAGTCCTTCGTGCATCCGACACAATGTGTGAGGTGCGACGCGGTAATGCTGTCATCGAACCGGGAACGCCGATGTTAAGCTATACGGGAATGGTCGGACAACGGATGTTCAACCAGCACGTGAGTTGAGTACGCTACTACGTGTAGCAGTCAGCGCTCCCGCATCAGCGGTACGAAACGCACCGGCAGCTTGGACTCTTTACTGACCCTGCCTTTGCTGTCGACTTCGACCAGCAGCAGCTCCTGATCAACCAGGTGTTCACCCACCGGAATGACCAGCCGTCCCCCCGGCTTCAATTGCTGTAGCAGGGGCGGAGGGATGTTGGGCGCCGCGGCAGTCACGATTATGCCATCGAAAGGCGCATGGTCCGGCCAGCCCGCGTAGCCGTCCCCGGCGCGCACAGTGATGTTGTCAAAGTGCAGTTCGCGCAAGGTTTTGCTCGCGCTGTCTGCAAGTTCCGGCACAATCTCCACGCTGTAGACATGCCGGACCAGCCGCGACAGCACTGCGGCCTGGTAACCCGAACCGGTGCCTACCTCCAGCATCACGTCGTCGGGTTGCGGCTCGAGCATTTGCGTCATCAGAGCGACGATCAGCGGTTGCGAAATGGTCTGTCCGGCGGCAATGGGCAGCGCTGTATTCTGGTAGGCGCGGTGGCGCTGCGATAGTGG
Source organism: Haliea sp. (assembly GCA_031431315.1). Taxonomy (GTDB): domain Bacteria; phylum Pseudomonadota; class Gammaproteobacteria; order Pseudomonadales; family Halieaceae; genus Marimicrobium. Next base: position 6,221 of record JANPDE010000096.1, on the reverse strand, counting down.
CACGAAATCCTCGCGCGGTACCGCGCCAAGGGCGGCGAGCACTTCCTTGCTCAACGCCGCGATGCCGGTGTACGAGGCAGACTCTGCCACCGATTGCCGCACGGCCTCCAGCAGCGCTTGCCGCTGTGGGGGAATTGCCGTGTTTTGTGCAGGCATGTCCGCTCTCGAGGCCACTGTCGCCAGCATCACTGTTACCGACAGTATGGCCGTGCATCGCATCGCTAGGGGTTGTACCAGATCGGCGAAGTATAGGCGCGATCCTGGATACTGGTCGGGGCGCCCTCCGGAATGGCTACTCCGAAGCGGAAGGCGTCATAGGTCGACCAGCGCGGCTTGGGGATCTCCAGCACCCGCGCGTAATAAAAGGCGTTCAGGCGAGGATTGAATTCCGGGTCGGTCCACACTGTGCCCAGCTCCGACGCGCCAATGGTATTGGTCCAGAAGGCGTTCTTCACATCGACAGTATTGCCGACCGGAGGCAGCTTGCCATCCGGCCCCGGCTTGCGGTTATCGGACCAGACCACATCGTAAACATTCTCATGCGTCTTCTCGCCATCGTACCAGCCCTTGACGATCTGGATGCGGTCCAGGTTGGCACCGATTGGGTCGCGCAGCGCGAATACCATAAAGGTAGGCGCCTGGTTGGCGGTGGTATTCTCGGGCAGGTCGCCGCCCATCGGTACCCCCTTGGCATAGCCCACGAAAGCGGGCTCGCGATTGTCGAGGTCGGCCTTGTTAAACTCCCAGCCGCCGAACAGCCGTACTGCGATACGCGATCCGGTGGTGGCGTAGACTTCCTTGCGCTTCATCGCGTCAAACAACGCCGCACGGGTGTTTTCCGTGGCCCATACCGCGGTCAGTCCAGAGGCCGACATTTCCCAGCCCATGATGGTGCCCTTGTCGGTCGCCATGAAGGGGTGCGTCATCCGCTCCTTCGAGGGTTCCGCCCCGGAATGCTTGCCAAAGAAGTTGTCTTCCTCAGCGGTGGACAGGGAAGTGTGGCTGTCGGTCGAGCCAATCATGCCGAACTTGTAGGGATTGGTGCCCAATTTCCTCTGCAATTGCAGGCCCCGCTTCAGGCCCTCGCGGGCGTATTCACCGGCCAGCATGGCATCGGTTTTGGCTTCCGAGACGTCGAGATTGCCGACATCCCAGGTTTCAAAGTCGGCGAACTCGTCATCGGGAGACAGGAAGGGGTGCGTTTCGCCATCGCCCTTCATCTGGGTTGCCTCGTACAGCGGTTCCCACTTGTCGCGCTCGCGCACGTATTGCACATCCACGGGCTTGCCGTCGCTCTGGATATCCAGCGGGAACATCATGCCGTTGGACAGGTTGCCGTTGTGGGCAATCGCCAGCAGGTCGCCACCGGTCTTGCGCTTGTACTGGGACATCCACTCCCACAGTTTTAGCGGGTTGGTGCTGCCCTGGGGAGCGATGGTGGTGAGCGGCACCATCTGAGAGCCTTTGTCGCCGCCATCGCGGTAGACCACGACGCGATGCAGGTTGTTGCCCTTCACCATCGCGGTCCACTCGTAGCCGATGAAGGCGGTGAAGCGCCCCGGCTCGTTGTACGTATCAGCGGCTTTGACGGTTGCACCCCAGGCGCTTTTGTACTGCGGTGAGTCTGGTCTATATATCAGTGCCTCGGGAAACTGGTCCTGTGAAAACAGGCCGATGATCTCCTTTGCGACTTCCATGCCCTTGCCCGCTTTTATACGGGTGTACCAGTCCTTGCCGGTCGGGTCAGACACGATGTGCGGTGCGCCATCCAGCAGGTCGGGGAAAAACCCCATGTTGTCAGAGTGATCCGCCACCACCAGGAAGTCCAGCGGACGCGACAGGCGCACCGGTCCGCCGCGCGTCGAATCCACCTGCTCACCGCGCGCGAAGCGGTAGGCGTCGTCCGGCCCCAGGCGGTTGCCAAAGGCGCCGGCGTCCACGGATACCTCGGTGTGCAGGTGGGTGTCGCCAAAATACACATTGCTGGGGAAATCGCGTCTGGCATACGGCGAGTACGCCTTGCCGGTGTAGGCCTTCGAGGGGATCTGTCCGTCCGGAGGCAGTGGCATGTCGGCCATGCTGGTCAGGCTTGCCGCTCCCAGCGCCAGTGCCGCCAACCATTTGTGCATCGCATTCGGGTGCATCGATCTGTCCTCTTCTTTTTGGGGGCGATCACCATTGGGCACACGGTCAAGCATAATGGATCCTTTCTCCAATACCAGAATCCAATGTTACCTGCCGATCCCGGATGATTCTATGCGCCGCTGGCCGCTAGTGAAAGTCCCTAGACTGCACACGCAGCTGATCCAACTCGTGCGTATGGTCATATAAACCGCCGGCGATGACATGGATCACATTGTCCTTGCACTCCACGATGCCCTCGACCAACAGCAAGTGCGCGCTCATCAGCGCCTGGCGAAAGTGTTGCTGGGTGCGCTGCCACACCACGATATTGCTGTTGCCGGTTTCATCTTCCAGCGTGAGAAATAACACGCCCGAGGCGCTGCCCGGGCGCTGGCGGCAGGTGACCAGCCCGGCGATGCGCACGAAACGCTTATTGCCCAGGGCGGCCAGATCGGTATGGCGCTTGCAGTGGCTGAAAGGATAGCGATCGCGCAATAGGCTCATGGGGTGGGCGCGCAGGGTGAGCCCGGTGGCGCGGTAATCGGCGAGGACTTCCTCCGCCACCTGCGGCACTGGCAACTGCACCCCGTCGTCGAAATAGTTGGCATTTTGGTACTGTTCATCGCGCAATAAGGGTTTGGGCGGTTCCAGCGCCATGATCTGCCACTGCGACTGGTGGCGGTGACCGCTCAGGGATTGCAGCGCGTCCGCATCCGCCAGCGCTTCCATGTCGCGCTTGTCCAGCGCAGCCCACTGGCGCAGGTTGCTGATCTGGCGAAACGGCTGGTGTTGCCGCGCTTCCACCACGCGCTGGGCGCCCTCCCGGCTTAGGCCGCGCACCAGGCGCAATCCCAGGCGCAGCATGGGCTGCCCCAGCATCGGCTGCCGCAGCATCGGTTGCCGCAGCATGGGCTGCCCCAGCGTCGGCTGCCGCAGCAACTGGTGATCCCAATCGCTGTGATTGACGTCGATAGGCAATACGGGGACGCCGTGGCGGTGGGCATCCTGGACCAACTGCGACGGACTGTAAAAACCCATGGGCTGGCTGTTGAGCAGGCCGGCAAAAAACGCTGCCGGGTGATGGCGCTTGAGCCAGGCGGAAAAGTAAGCCAGCAGGGCAAAACTGGCGGAGTGGGATTCCGGGAAACCGTAACCGCCAAAGCCCTTGATCTGCTCGAACAGGCGCCGCGCGAAATCCTCGTCGTAGCCGCGTTCGATCATGCCGCGCGTGAGTTTCTGCTCGAAGGTGAGCAACTTGCTGTTTTTGCCCCAGTTGGTAATGGCGCGGCGCAGCGCATCTGCCTCGCCGCCGGAAAACCCTGCCGCTACCATCGCCAGTCGAATCACCTGTTCCTGGAAAATGGGCACACCGAGGGTGCGGTCCAATACTTCCCTGATCGCGTCGCTGGGATAGGTGACCGCTTCCAACCCCTGCCTGCGCCGCAGGTAAGGGTGCACCATGTCGCCCTGGATAGGACCCGGGCGCACGATGGCGATTTGTATCACAAGATCATAAAAACACTTTGGGTTGAGCCGTGGCAGCATGGACATCTGCGCCCGCGACTCGATCTGGAAGACACCAATGGTATCCGCCGCCTGCAGCATGCGGTAGGTGGACGCATCCTCTTTGGGAATGTCACTCACGCTCCTGATGGTGGGGCAGTAGCGGTGCAGCAGTTGCAGACTTTTGCGAATGGCCGTCAACATGCCCAAGGCCAGGATGTCTACCTTGAGCAAACCCATGGACTCGATATCTTCCTTGTCCCATTGGATGATGGTGCGCTCGGCCATGCTAGCGTTCTCCACCGGTACCAGGGTGGAGATGGGGCTGCGGGTAATGACAAAGCCGCCCACGTGCTGGGACAGGTGGCGCGGAAAGCCGAGGATCTGCTGCACCAGCGAGTAGAACAGTTCCGCCAGACGACTGTGGCTGGTCGCACCTGAGCCGGTCGCACCCTGTTCCTCAAAGCGTTTGGCAAGGTCTTCCGTGCGATCCCACCAGGCCAGCGACTTGGCCAGGTCGTCCACGAATACTGCATCCAGCCCCAGTGCCTTGCCCACGTCGCGCACCGCGCTGCGCGAACGGTAGGTGATCACCGTGGCGGCCAGCGCCGCGCGCTTGCGCGAATACTTGTCATAGATGTATTGGATCACTTCCTCGCGTCGCTCGTGCTCGAAGTCCACGTCGATATCCGGCGGCTCGTCCCGCTCCCGGGAAATAAAACGCTCGAACAGCAGCGAGATCTGCTCGGGCGACACCTCGGTGATGAGCAGGCAGTAGCACACCACCGAGTTGGCTGCCGAGCCGCGGCCCTGGCACAGGATGTCGCGGGAGCGGGCAAAGCGCACGATGTCGTACACGGTGAGGAAGTAGTACTCGTAGTGCAGCTCCTCTATCAGCGCCAGCTCCGTCGCGATGCGCCGCTGAATTTCGCCGGGAACACCGCGCGGCCAGCGCACGGCGGAGCCCTGCGCCACCAGCTCGCGCAGGTAACGGTTGGCATCGTAGCCCTGTGGCACCACTTCCTCGGGGTACTCGTAACGCAATTCATCCAGGCTGAAGTCGCACAGGCTGGCAATGTGCAGGGTTTCATCGAGCAAGGCAGGAGGATAGAGCCGCTGCAGTTTGTCTATCGCGCGCAAGTGCTGCTGGGCGTTGCCCAGGCGTCGCCGGCCCAGCTGGGCGACGCTGGTGTTGTGATACAGGGCGGTGAATACATCGTGCAGCGGTTTGCGCGTGGCGACGTGCATGCGCACATCGCCGCAGGCCACCATGGGAATGTTTAACGCCTGCGCCAGTTGTTGCAACGCGAGATAGCGCTGTACCTCGTTGTTACCCAGCAGGTGGCTGACCCCGAGCCACAGGCGGTCTTTGCACAGCCGCTTGAGTTGCAAGCCGTAAGCGCGACTGTGCTCGTCGTCGCACTGCGGCAGCCAGATCAACAGGCAGCGCTTGAGGTGAAAGACGACATCGCGCAGCGCCACCCGGTATTCTCCCTTCGGGCTGCGCCGCCGCGCCATGCTGATCAGGCCGGACAGTTCACTGTACGCCTGCCGCGAAGGCACCAGCGCCACCAGGCGCAGCCCTTCTTCCAGCAGCAGGTCGCTGCCGATGATCAACTGGATTCCCGCTGCCTTCGCCGCCACGTGGGCCTTTACCACGCCGGCGAAAGAGCACTCGTCGGTGATCGCCAGCGCGCGATAGCCGAGCGCGGCGGCGCGCTCCACCAGTTCATGCGGATGGGAGGCGCTGCGCAGGAAGCTGTAACAGCTGAGGCAGTGGAGTTCGGCGTAGGACATATGGGAAGTGGCAGGTAATCCAGACAATAACTGTATGTATATACAGTAGTACAGAACCCGCGGATTGCAAGCGAGCCGCGAGCGGGTATGGGTGGAAAGGCGACGGGGGAGTGGATTCAGAGAGTTATGGATTTTCCCGAGAAAGAGCAGGTACAGTCTGATGGTCGCATACGCCGTTGGGGCATTGTTCCGGAGGCTGGTAATCGTTATCTGAGAGTGGTATTACTGCCCGATGGCGAAACCGTACATAACGTCTTTTTTGATCGGAGTTTCAGACGGTGAAGGTCCAGTATTTCAAGCACACTGATACCCTGTATATCGAGTTTTGTCGCGGAGGGATTGTAGAGACCCGCGATCTTGATGAAGATACGGTCATCGACCTGGATGCCGAAGGTCGTATTTGTGCAATTACGATGGAACACGCCGGGGAGCGTACCGGCGTCCCCCGTTTCTCTTTCGAGGAAGTGGCCGCTTAATTTTTATTTCATCAATCCATCGGGCTGATCACGCCCTTCGCGCCACGGCCCAGCACGTGGGTGTAGATTTCCGTCGTGGTGACATCCTCATGCCCCAGCAGCTCTTGAATGGTACGGATATCGTAGCCATTCTGGAGAAGACGCGTGGCGAAGCTGTGGCGGAACGTGTGCGCCGTTACCGGTTTGCGGATGCCGGTTAGTGCCAGCGCGGCGCGGATATATCTACGCAGTACGGTATTGTGTAAGTGGTGGCGACGAATAACGCCGGAACGCGGGTCTGTGCCCAGACGCGTGGAAGGGAACAGGTACTGCCACCCCGGA
>JANPDE010000095.1:0-5583 GCA_031431315.1 Haliea sp. | reverse complement strand
GTCTCAGCATGAGCTTGTTCTATGAGGCCCTGAATCGGCGGGTACCCGGACACTTCCGCGCCACCGTCAATTCGCTGGTCAGCCTTGCGGTCAGGGCGGTTTTCATCGGCACCGGGCCACTGCTGGGCTATGCCCTGGACCGGCTGGGCGTGAACTCGACGCTGCTGTTGCTGGCGGCGATATTTACGCCGGTGATCGCAGTGGTACTGATTCCGCTGGTGGTACGCATACGACGGGAGGAGGCTAGCGCAGAACCCCAGGTCGTTCCCGCCAACTAGGGCCGGAATACACCGGCACAACCTGTTCCATACCGGAACAGGTTGTGCCGTTTTTTTTAACCTAGCGCGCGTAGGATCCGGTTTAGTCCAGCCAACGCTGGATCAATTGATGCACATTGACCCGGGCCTTCAGCCGACTGGCCAACATGAACATACCGCCCACCTTGCGGTGAAAATACACGGCATCCATGGGCGGGGCCTGCCAGAAGTCCCGGTAGCTGCCAATGTCCTCCGCCAGTTTCGCCATATTGCGCGCCATATCGGAGCGGGCGAAATCGTAGGCGACATCGGTACACAGTGGTTCCATCGCCACCATGAGAAACTGTAGAACCAGCGCCCGATAGGCGCTGCCCGGCTCGCCCATGGAATAGCCCAGGCGTTCGGCAGCCGCCACGACTTTGTCCTTGTCCCCGGCAATCGCGGCACGCGCCAGTTTTTTGTAGTTATTGACGAAGCCGGCCTTGAAACGACGCGTGGCGCCAAAATCCAGCAATACGATTTCTTTGGTCTTGCGGCGATACTGGTAGTTGGCAAAATTGGGGTCGGTCTGCACCAGTCGCAGTTCGAACATTTCCAACAGCATTAACTCGAACAGGACAGACATCACCCGATCCCGTTCCGCCTGCGGCAGGTCGATGATGGTGTCGATGGGGCCGCCACTGACATAGGTCATCGCCAGCACATTGCGGTGTGTCAGTTCGGGGAGTACTTCGGGCAGCACAAAGCGCTTATCCTTGCGCAGTACAGCGCCGAAGGCCTGCAGGAACTCCGCCTCCTTGAGATAGTCGGCCTCCTCATGCAGCTGGCGCTTGGCGTCATCCAACAGGGGTTGTATATCCAGCCCGGCAGGCAGCAGGCCGGTCAGCCGCAGCAGGGTGGAAATATTGTCCACATCGCTGTCGATACTGTCGGCAATGCCCGGATACTGCACCTTTAACACGATCTCGCGACCGTCCGGGGAAACCGCCCTGTGGACCTGGCCGATCGACGCAGCGGCCAGTGGCTGCATGTCAAAACCGTAGAACAGCGTCTCCCAGTCGGGCCCGTAGGCGTTGCGCATGACCTGTTGCAACTGCGCGGGCGGCATGTGCCTGGCGTCGTCGCGCAGACGCGCTAGAATTTTGGTCAGCTCCTTGGGCAGCAGCTCTCCCGTATCCATGGAGAGAATCTGTCCCACCTTCATCGCAGCACCGCGCATGGTGGCCAGTTGTTCCGCCACGCGGCGGGCGTTACCCGGCGTCAGCAACATATCGCGGGCGTTAGGGCGCTTGCCGGCGCGCAACTGGCGTGTACCTTCCGCCAGCATCCCCCCGGCGACTCCGGTGGCCATGCGTGCCATGCGCGCCAGGCGACCGGCCCTGGAGGTGGGTATGGACCGGGTATCGTCGCCCTTGCCTTTATTTTTTCGCGGCACGTCGCTCCCTCTCTCGCCAACGGTTGATATGCGACGCAACCATATCGTGGGCGTTAAACTCCGCTTCCAGTACGGCGATGAAATTGAACAATCCCGTCAGCTTGCGCGCAATCAGGGCAAAATCGCGAGACGGTGTCGAGAAGTGGCGACTGGCAGCCGACTGCGCGGCCTGTTTTCCCGCGCGTCGCATCAGGCGGGACTTACCCCAGCAGTATTCACCGTTGGCGTTGAGGTACTGGGCGGGCAACTGCGCCGGCGGCCGCAGAGGTTCCAGCAGGTGCAGGCAAAAATCAGCAAACAGTTTGCGCCCCTCGGCACTGGCATCGCGCTGCAGGCAACCCAGGCCGATCAGGCCATCGACCAGCCCCGACTCGTCCTGCTGCTGTCCGGCGTCAATGGTCAGGCGCAGGTGGTAGAGAAAATCTTCGGAGCAATCCAGCACGGAGCCGAAATCCAACAGCACCAGTTCATCGCGCGCGATTTTCTTGCGCCGGTCATCCAGTCGCAACAGGTAGTTGCCGAAATTGGGGTCTGTTTGCAGCAAGCCCCATTCGTAAAGCTCGTAGAAAAACAGTTCCAGCATACCTTTAGCGAGTGCGTTGCGGCGTTCCAGAGACAGGCCCGCCACGTCCGGGTCGACCACCGAGACACCTTTAATAAACTCCATGGCCAGCACCGCGTCAGTACAGTACTGCGAATAGAGCTGCGGCACGTGGTAGCTGACCTGTGCACTGTTCACGTCCTCTACCAACTCGCCCATTTTTTTGGTGAAAATGGCCTCGCGCCGGTAATCGATCTCGTTGTGCAGGTGGGTGCGCATGGATTCCAGCCAGTCATCCAGCTCGCGCCCCGTCTTGACCCAACGCGCCAGCAGTAACATGCGCACGACCGCGTCAAAATCCGCGTCGATCACCTGCGCCAGTCCCGGGTACTGTATTTTCAGGCAGATCCAGTCACCGCTGGAGCGCACCCTGGCCAGATGTACCTGTGCCAGTGACGCGGCCGCCACGGCCTGCGGGTCAATATCCAGTTCCTGATAGCGCGCACCCAGGCTGTCGCGCACCGAGGACTCCAGCGCGTCCCAATGCAGCGGCTCGGTCTGGTCGGAAAGATCGCGCAGCGCGTCCACCAATACCCGCGGCAAAAACTGTTCACCGAACAACGCCAGCATCTGCCCAATCTTGATATAGGTGCCTTTGAGCTTGCCCAGTTCGCGTACGAAACGGCGCGCTTCACGGCGGGCGAAATCGGAATCCTCGTCGTCGGGACCGCGACCCATGACGCGTTGCACCACACTGTCCACCGCGAGGGCGCTGCCCGCACGGATACCGGCCAGTGACGCGGACAATGTGCGCGGCAAGGTGCTGGATTTCAGACCACGGTGCTTTTTAGCCATCCTGCATCAATCCAGTAATAGCGATGCCAGTCGCTTGCGATGGTGCTGGGCATCGCCAAACTGCTGCTGGCTCCACTGGGCACGGCGAATGTACAACTGCGCATCGCACTCGTAGGTAAACCCCATACCGCCGTGAAACTGCACGGCCCGGTCACCGGCATACAGCAACGTCTGGCAGGCGTGGGCCTTGGCCATGCGACAGGCGATTTCCGCATCGGTATCCAGTGCCTCATCGCCCACCAGGGTGGCAGCGTGGTAGATAAATGAGCGCGCCGAGTCAGTTGCCGTGAGAATCTCAACGGTTGGATGCTTCAATGCCTGGTAGGAACCTATCAGCTTGCCGAATTGCTTACGCGTTTTCAGGTAGTCCACGATTGTATCGAGGCAGGCCGCAGCGCTGCCGGTCGCTTCAGCGGCTACCAACAGGGCTCCCAGCAGGCGGATATCGCGCAGCGCGGCAGCTACCTTTGGCCCGGTGATCACATTGTTGTCATCGACGCGCACACCGCTGAAGTCAACATTGGCCGCACGCTTGGTCTGGTCGATCAGGGTATTGGGACGCAGGGCGCCCGCGCCCAGTTGATCCGCGCGCACCACCGCCAGGGCCACGCTACCGCGATAGGTGACGGATACCACAAACAGGCTGGCAACCGCCGCATCCGGCACGAATTTTTTTCCGCCGCGCAACATGTGCTCATCATCCAGCACCAGCGTCACCCCCGCATCACCCCAATCGCCATTATCCAGCAGGGCGATGGTGGCGCATTCACCGGTCGCGAGAGCCGGCAACAACCGCTCAACCTGCTCACTATTGCCAGCGCGCAGCAGCAACTGTCCCGCCAGCGCGCTACTGATCAGCGGCGTACCCAACATGGCACGGCCCATGGCCTCTGCCACCGGCACCAGTGCGGCGACTCCCAGTCCGGAACCACCACAGGATTCCGGCAGGGCAATACCGGCCCAACCCAGTGCCACCATCTCGTCCCACAGTGCCGGATCAAAACCCCTAGTGGTTTCCAGCTGAGCTCGCACGACAGCGATGGGTGATTTATCACGACAAAACTCGCGCGCCACATCCAGCAACATGGCTTGCTCCTCACTGAAACGGAGGGTTGTACTTCCTAGCACTGACATGATTGCTCCCTACTTCGGCAAGCCGAGTACATGTTCTGCCACAATATTGGCCTGCACCTGGCTGGTGCCACCGCCGATCGTCGCGGAGAAACTGTTGAAATACGCGCGCTGCCAGAAACCGCCCTGGCGCGCCTCATCATCGCCGACATACAGCGCACCCTCGCCACCCTGCAGATTGATAGCCAACTGGCGCATGCGCCGCGTCATCTCGGTGGCGCGCAGTTTATTGGACAGTGGGAGAGAGCCAGGGTAGTCGGTGGTCAGATGCCCGATATGCGCACGCCGGTCGCCCAGTGCCAACGCCTTCTCCTCCATGATGGCCTGCACCAACTGGTCGCGCACCACCGGGTCTTTGAGGACCGACTCGCCATCGCGACGCACACCGTGCAGTTGACTGATCATGTCATCGACGGTGACCCGCACCATGGATTGCCCGCCGGCAGCACCGGCTTCCGCACCACGCTCATATTGCAAAGTCTGCATCGCAATCTTCCAGCCCTGCCCTTCTTCACCCATCAGACAGTCGGCGGGTATCCGTGCATTGGTAAAAAACGTTTCCGTGAAGCCGTACTCGCCGGTGATCTTGCGAATGGGACGGGTCTCGATGCCTGGCACCTGCATGGGCGCGAGAAAATAGGACAGGCCGTCGTATTTGCGCGGGGTATCGGGATTGGTGCGCGCCAGCAGGATCATGTACCGGGCGAAATTGCCCATGGTGGTCCAGATTTTCTGCCCGTTGAGCACGTATTCATCGCCATCGCGCACCGCGCGGGTCTGGGCGTTACCTAGATCGGAGCCGTGCTCAGGCTCGGAAAAGCCCTGGCACCAGACATCTTCTGCGTTGAGAATTCCCTTGAGGTATTTGGCCTTTTCCGCTGCCGTACCGATATCGTTGATCAGCGGCCCGGCCCAACCCAGGCCGATCACGTTAAAACAGATTGGCACCCCGGCGCGGCGCATCTCCTGGTCGGCGATGCTCTGGAACACAGCCTCCACGCCGCCGCCGCCATAATTTTTCGGCCAGGCCATGCCGAGATAACCGGCTGACCACACCTTGTGCTGCCACTGCCGCAGAAACTCCAGCTGTCGCTCATCGCCCACTTCCATGAACGTTTGCGGCAGCAGGAAACCGGGATTGGCCGGATTGTTGTCTTTCATCCATGCGGCAACGTCAGTCCGGAACGCTTTCAATTCCTGTTCACTTGCGCTCATCGTCTTTATCCTCTGCTGGGGAACTGCAACGGCTCCCCCTGTTCTTCGGCACGCTTAAATGCAGGCCTTGCCATAAGGCGCTTTAGATAGGCGGCCGTCTGCGGTTGGTAGTGCTGGTCAAACTGTATAGCCCGGCCCAGGTACAGCGC
>JANPDE010000094.1:0-10930 GCA_031431315.1 Haliea sp. | reverse complement strand
GGAGCTTCTGGCATCCTGTGATTTTAATCACGATGCCCGTTCCAGTATCGTGGATGCCAGCCAGACGCGGGTGAGCGGCAAGCGCCTGGTGAAGGTCCTGACCTGGTTTGACAATGAGTAGGGATATGCCAATCGCATGCTGGATGTGGCGAAATTCTGGGGTGGTTTGTAGCGATGCACAGCGTAGAGCGCATCGCGTATACGCAAACGCGCGGTGGTAGAGGTTAGTCGTATGACGCTGAAAGTAGATTTGATGCGGGACCAGAACTTGCGCGGCAAACGCGTGTTGATTCGCGAGGATCTGAATGTGCCGATTAAGAAAGGCGTGGTGACCAGCGATGCCCGTATTCGGGCGGCGCTACCCACGATAGAAGCGGCGCGGGCCGCAGGTGCAAAGGTCATTCTGATGTCGCACCTGGGCCGGCCAGTGGAGGGTGAGTTCGATCAACAGTATTCCCTGGCGCCGGTCGCGCAGCATTTATCCAAGCTGCTCGGACAGCCTGTGAATGTCGTGGCAGAGTGGCGCGGCGGCGTAGAACTTGCCGATGGGGAGGTGGCCCTGCTGGAAAATGTACGCTTCAATCCCGGTGAAAATGCGGATGACGAAGTGTTGGCGCGTGCCTATGCGGCGCTCTGTGATATTTTTGTGATGGATGCGTTTGGCACCGCACACCGCGCCCAGGCCTCTACGCACGGGGTGGCGAAGTATGCGCCGGTAGCCTGTGCCGGGCCTCTGCTCGAAGAGGAACTGCGCGCCTTGACGCAGGCGTTGTCGAATCCAGCACGTCCGATGGTGGCCATCGTGGGCGGCTCGAAAGTCTCGACCAAGCTGGAAGTATTGGAAGCATTGTGTGACAAGGTCGATCAACTGGTGGTGGGCGGCGGCATTGCCAATACCTTCCTGGCCGCCAGCGGCAGCCCGGTCGGCAAATCGTTGTGCGAACATGACCTGATTCCCGTTGCCCGCGCCCTGCTGCAGAAAACCAGTATTCCGCTACCCGTTGATGTGGTGACGGGCAAGACGTTGACCGAGGACGCGCTGGCCTGTGTCAAACCTGCCTCTGAAGTAGCGGAGGATGACATGATCCTCGATATAGGCCCCGAGTCCGCAAAACAGATAGCGCACATTCTAAAAAACGCCGGTACGATTCTCTGGAATGGTCCGGTCGGTGTATTTGAGTTCGACCAGTTTGCCGAGGGTACCAAAGCCCTGTCACTGGCTATTGCAGAGAGTTCAGCGTTTTCACTGGCAGGGGGTGGCGACACTCTGGCGGCCATCGACAAATTTGGGATCGCGGATAAGGTTTCTTATATCTCTACCGGTGGCGGTGCTTTCCTCGAGTACGTGGAAGGAAAGACCCTGCCTGCAGTTGCGATGCTGGAGCAGCGCGCCGGCCGCAAACCGGAGTAACATAGACTCTAATTCAACGTTACGTGTGAAAGGATTACCCCCATGGCTTTAATCAGTTTGCGTCAGTTGCTGGATCATGCCGCCGAACACAACTACGGTGTGCCGGCCTTCAATGTTAATAACCTGGAACAGACCCGCGCCATAATGGAAGCGGCGGATGCGACCAACTCACCCGTGATCATGCAAGCCAGTGCGGGCGCGCGCAAATACGCCGGCGCGCCATTTCTGCGCGCTATGATGGAAGCGGCCATGAATGAATTTCCGCATATCCCGGTGGTGGTGCACCAGGACCACGGTGTATCGGTAGGCGTATGCCAGCGTTCGATCCAGCTGGGCTTTAGTTCGGTGATGATGGACGGCTCCCTGGGCGAAGATGGCAAAACCCCCAAGGACTACGACTACAATGTGGCCGTCACCCGTCGCGCGGTGGAGATGGCCCACGCCTGTGGTGTCTCGGTGGAAGGCGAGCTGGGTTGCCTGGGTTCACTGGAGACCGGCGAGGCTGGAGAGGAGGACGGCAGCGGCGCAGAGGGCATACTGACCCACGACCAGATGCTCACGGATCCGGAGGAAGCGGCGCAGTTCGTCAAGGCCACCGGGGTGGATGCCCTGGCCATCGCCTGCGGCACCAGCCACGGCGCGTACAAATTCTCGCGCCCGCCTACCGGTGACATTCTCGATATTAATCGCATCAAGGAAATCCACGCCCGCATTCCCAATACGCATCTGGTGATGCACGGTTCATCTGCAGTGCCGCAGGAGTGGCTGGCCATCATCAATGAATTCGGCGGACAAATCGCACAGACCTACGGTGTGCCGGTGGAGCAGGTACAGGAGGGTATCCGTCACGGGGTGCGCAAGGTGAACATCGATACCGACCTGCGCCTGGCGTCCACCGGGGCGATTCGCCGCTTCCTGGCGCAAAATCCCGCTGAGTTTGATCCACGCAAATACCTGGCTCACACCATTACGGCGATGAAAGATATCTGCATAGCGCGCTATGAAGCGTTTGGCACGGCTGGCAACGCCAGCAAGATCAAGGTGCGCTCGCTGGCAGACATGCAAGTCGCCTACGAATCCGGAGCACTTTCGCCCGCTGTCCATTGAACGGTTTTACGGCATTGACGCCGGGGCAACTGCAGAGTCTGCGTCAGCAGCTTCCCGTCTTTGGTGAAGGCGCGAAACCGTCACAGGAGCTACAGGCATTTTGCCGTGACTACGGCATAGACTTCGCGACGCGACTGCCGCATGTGGAACATCTGGCTGGCCGCGTCCATTCGCGTGACTATACCCTCGCCGTTCACTACTGGAGCCAACCTGGTGCCACGGCGAATCTGTTACTACTGCATGGCTATTTCGACCACACAGGCTTGTTCGGCAAGCTGATTGAGTGGGGCCTGTCGCGTCACTGCAATGTGCTCATCTTCGATCTGCCGGGGCACGGTTTGTCCAGTGGTGAGCCTGCGGTGATCGATGATTTTGGGGATTACAGCCGTGCCATTGACGACGTGCTTGGCGCCGTGAACCTGCCGTCGTTGCCGCTGTGGGTCATGGCACAGAGCACCGGTGGCGCAGCGCTAATTGATTATGCTGGAAAGTATGACTGGCCCTTCGCGGCGGTGGTGTTACTGGCCCCGCTGGTGCGCCCGGCGCGTTGGGTGCGGGTGCAGCTGGCACAGGCTGTGACTCAGCATTTCGTGGTCAGCATACCGCGCGGATTTTCCAGTAACTCTTCGGATCTGGAGTTTTTGGCGTTCCTGCAATGTGATCCACTGCAGTGTCGCCGGATTCCGCTGCGCTGGGTGGCCGCACTGCGCCGCTGGCTGCGCAACTTGCAGCAACGCGATCTGGGTGTGGGTCCCGCATTGATTATTCAGGGCGATGCCGACGCGACCGTAGACTGGCGCTATAACATCGGGGTTATCCAGAAGCTGTTTCCTGGCAGCCCGGTGGAGTATCTGCACGGTGCAGGACATCAGCTGGCGAATGAATCCGCAGCGTTTCGCCACGATTATCTGGTTCGTGTTGAACGGTGGCTGGAGCAACGCGGAGTAATACTGACAGATGCTTCAGGAATAAAGTCCGGCTGAATTGAGCAGCTCATACAATGGCAGCATGGCGTCACCATAATGCTGCCAGCGATTCACCGAACTCGAATAAATGTCCTGTCGTACTTGCACCGCGCTGGCGGTGGCGACGCTGGTTTTACGCTGGTTGAAAGACAGGCACTGGTCTTCCCAGGGCAATTCACAATGAGCCAGTAACGCTCTGCTCACCTGCTGGGGATTTTCCACGAGAGCTTCGTAGTGCAGCTCGAATACGGCGCCGGGCATAACGTCGCGCCAGTGACGTATCAGGCGATCAAATTCAAGGTAATAGCGTCCGCAATCCAGCAAATCGTAGTTGTAATGATAGTGCTTGAAGTTCACCCCAAACAGCTGGCGGTAATTGCTCAGGCAGGTATCCATCGGGTCGCGGCGCAGGCAGATAAGTTTCGCGTTGGGCAGCGCAAGCTTGATAAGGCCCAGGTAGAGAAAATTTATCGGCAGCTTGTCGATGAAGTACGGCGTATGGCCGGTCCTGGGGCGGGTGCTGTTGATGTAGGCCTCGCCGAGCTTCGCCCTATCCACGCGAGCAGCAAGCACCAGCGTCTCGGTGTCCAGTATTTCTTTTGATGGGGCACCCGACCAGCGCTTCACCTGCTGCGGCAGATTCAGCAATTCGCCGGCGGCGTAGACTCGAGAATGGGAGCCGAGAATTTGTTCCACCAGGGTGGTGCCGGTGCGGGGCATGCCGACGATAAAAATTGGCTCGTGGTTGTCGTATCCGCCAACGGCACTATCAGGCCGAGTGAACAGCTCTCGCGTAAATGTCTCTCGTATACCCGCAAACAGTGCAGCGTCCGCTGCTGCACTGTAGGCAACACTGGCAGCCTGTGCCTGCTTGGCCCAGGCCAGGCTCGCCAGTGATTCCTGCCACAGCTCCAGGTCCTCCTGCTCCTTGGCGATGGCATGACCCAGGTGCAGCTGCTCTCGTGGCGTGCTGATGTGGCGGCGTAGTTTCTGCAGTCGCTCAATATGGTTTCTTGCGGGTGTCTGACGCCGCACGGTCGACAGGGCTGAATGTGCACGGAACATGTGTGGCTGTAATGCTATAGCCTTTTCATAGGCCTGTTCGGCGCCCTCAAACTGCCCTGCGAAATGCAGCGAGGCAGCCATATTGAAATAGAGATCCGCCTGCCATTGCTGCGATAAACCAATGGCAGGCCGCTTGCGGCGCTGGAGACCATCTACGGCTTTTTCATAACATGACAGCGCCTGCGCATGTTCGCCGCAGTGACTGAACACGGTACCCAGCGTGTTCAGCGTGGGCAGATCGTCCGGCGCCAGCGAAAGTGCTGTCGTGGCGGCTGCAAGCGCCTCGCGCGGTTGCCGCAGGATAATCAATTGTTTGCCCAGCTCCGCGTGATACTCCGCTTTCCCGGGAGCCAGCGTGATCGCCTTGTGGAAAATATCAGCCGCTTTATCCGTCGCGCCATTATGCGCGGCAATAACACCGCACAGGAACCAGGCGTCGGCAAACTCAGGGTCAAGCGCGAGGATGGCCAGGCAGTGTTCATGCGCTTGTCGCAGCTCACCGTCCCGGATGGCCTTCTGGGCGGCGCCGTGGTGGGCGGCAATGGTGCTGGGGTGACCGTTAGCCGTCAAAGCGATAAGTAAATTTCAGACCAACCTGTCGCGGGCGCACCATGTTCTGGTAGTAGCGTCGCAGTTCGAAGTCCCCGACCTCGCGGATAAAACTGGTGTCCGTACGGACACCAGTTTCCGCATAGATATCAAAGACATTGTCCGCATACAGCGACACAGCCCAGGCATCCTTGAACCAGGTGCTGGAGATATTGTTCAGCGCGAAACTCGGCAAGCTCTCACCGAAATCCCGCTTGCCCGCTTTGGTGATGATGTTGCTTTGTGCGGACATTGACCAATCGAACGCCAGCTGCGAACCGTCGCTCAAAGGCATCTCGTAGTGTGTCGCAAGGTAGAGCTGGTTCTGTGGTGTGCCGGGTAGGCGGTCGCCATCATAGGCTGCGCACTGTGGATCTGCTTTCGTTCCGTCTCCGCAAAAGGGGCTTGAGAACAAGCCTGGCACGTCGTCGGTCAGCTCGGCATTGGTGTAGGCATAGGCGCCACTGACCGACAGGTTCGGCAGGATGAAGTACTGCGCGGATACTTCCAGCCCAGTACTTTCGGCGCCCTTACCATTGGCTATTATTGGCAGGCCGCCGTTTTCGGTAACCGATTGCAACTGCGGATCATCCCACTGCACGAAGTACAATGCGCCATTCAACAGCAGCGAATCGCCAAACTGGGAATGCACGCCGATTTCATAGTTGGTGCTGGTATCGGTTTCGTACGACTCCTCGCCAGGGAGAGCGCACAGATTCTGCTCATTGCCGTCGAGCGGATCGGGACACAGCGTGATCGCATTTGATGCGCCCAACCGGTAGCCTTCGCTGATGGTCAGGTAGCTCATGATATCGTCAGTGAAATCGTAGGACGTGTTGAACTTGTAAATCGTATCGTTGGCTTTCGTCTTGCCGGAGTCGCCGCTGATATTTATCGAATCCGGGGGCGCGCCAAAAAACACTGTGTCGGATAAAGGCAGCGCGAGACCGTTGGCAGCCTCGTACTCATACTCGAACCAGCGCATACCCACTGTCACCTGCCACGCATCGGTAATCTGGTAGCCCAGCTCGCCGAACGCGGCGGTTTCCTTCTGGCTTTCCTTTAACGTCTGGTAGAACTCCAGTGCATCGGGGCGCAGCTGTCCTATCTGATTGGGAAAGTTATCATCGCCATCTGGGAAGTTATCGAGTGCAAACTGGTCGTATCCCGGCGTGAACTCCTGAGTCAGGGCGTCATTGTCGAAGTCGTTATAGAAACCACCGACAATCCAGTTCCAGGGTCCATCACTGGTCGATACCAGGCGCAACTCCTGGGTGAAGGTATCCGCGTCGGCCTGCTCACGGGTGTAAGCGGAGAAGCTGGGGAATAATTCGTACCCGTATTCAAACGCCAACAACAGATCGGTCTGGTCGCGCTGGCCGTTCTCTGTATATTCCGAGTAGCCCGTCGCTGATGTCAGTGCGGCAAACCCCAGGTCCGCCACCAATTCCAGTGCATACAACTCGTTCTTGCGCGTGTTGGGTTCCAGAAAGCGGTGCGCCGATTCGTACTTGCCGGTATTAAAGCTGTCCTGGTGGTTGATCTGGCGAGCGCCGACATCCTGATCCTGATAATAGTAGGACAGTGTGCCGTCCAGAATGTCATCCGTGTAGCGCAACGCGGCCCGACCCGACCAGGTTTGCTCGGTATTGGCGTCTTTCTTCCCTTTCAGGTTGGCGTTCACGTCGTTCGGATTGCTGAAATCGGGCTGGGGATTGGACACACCCGTCTGGCGCACCAGGTAGTTGTAATCGATAAAACCGGGGTCATCCAGATAGTCCGCCGATGCGCGAAACGCGAGGGTATCGGGAATGATAGGGATATTAATGGTGCCGCCGCCCTCGTAGCCGGCGTCATCGGAATGGCTGAGCGAATACAGGTCGCCGCGCGCCTCCGCGCTCAGCGCGTCCGCCTGTGGCCGGTTGGGGATATAGCGCACCGCGCCGCCCATGGTGCCGGCACCGTAGAGTGTACCCTGTGGACCCATCAGCACTTCCACGCGTTCCATGTCGTTCAATTTCAGATCGACGTACAACGGAATCTCGCCGACGTAGGTGGCGACAGTGCCGCCGCCGTCGTTACTGCCATCGGTCGCGGTGATATTGCTGACATTCAGGCCACGCACGGTGAGGGTATTGCTGCTGCGTGGGCCCTGGTCTACCACGGTCATACCGGGTACCACACGGGCGATATCGGTCAGGTCAGTGAGGCGATCACGTTCGATCGTTGTGCTGCTCAGCGCCGTGATATTGATGGGGATGTCCTGCAGCGATTCCGAGCGGCGCGTGGCCGTCACGATCACTTCCTCCAGCCCGGTCTCCTGAGCTGTGGCGTAACCAGAAATGAATGCGGAAGCGATGGCCGTTGATAGAGTGCTGACCCGAAATACTAGTTTGTTGTCCATATTTGCCCCTGTTGCCCTGCTGACTGTCGTTATTCGTCAGTACCGCGAGGAAAAAAGGCTCTTCCCTGTAGCCCACTCTTTATATTTATGTGCTCTGTCCCCTGGCCGCGCTGTGCGCGCGAAGCTCTTGTGTTCTAAACAATAGTGTATGCTAATTTAGCATTCCAAACAGGCATCCAGTTACATTCCATATAGCGAAAAAGTAACGTTTGGACCGAGCATGGAATGTAACGATTGAACGGAGTTCGCACCGGCTTCAGCCAGACAACGCGTGTCAATCAGAACAGGACCCGGCTGCGAATAGTCCCTTCGACAGCCGCCAGTTTTTTCAGGGCTATCTCACTGTACTCGGCGTCGATATCTATCACCACATAGCCTATCGTTTCGTTAGTTTGCAGGAACTGCGCGGAGACGTTGATGCGGTTCTCGGAAAATACGTTGTTGATGGCGCTCATGACGCCCGGCACATTGCGGTGTATATGTAACAGGCGGTGACTATCCCGGTGTTCGGGTAGCGCTACCGCAGGCAGGTTGATCGAGGACGTCGTGGTCCCGTTATCACTGTAGCGGGCCAGTTTTTCCGCGACCTCCATGCCAATATTCTCCTGCGCTTCAATCGTGCTTCCGCCAATATGCGGTGTGAGGAAGGTGTTGTCGAAGCGGCGCAGGGGGGAGACGAACTCGTCATCGTTGGAGCGCGGCTCCACCGGGAATACATCGATGCCGGCGCCACCGAGGGCGCCGCTTGCCAGCGCTCCAGCCAAGGCGTCGATATCCACCACGGTGCCGCGCGAGGCATTGATCAGGATGCTGCCCGCTGGCATCTGCGCCAGTTGCGCCGCGCCGATCAGGTTCTGCGTCGAATGGCTTTCAGGCACATGCAGGCTTATCACATCGGAGCTGGCCAGAAGATGGTTGAGACTCGGCACCTGCCGCGCATTGCCCAGAGGTAACTTATTGGTGACATCATAAAATTGCACCTGCATGCCCAAGCCCTCGGCGAGCACACCCAACTGCATGCCGATATTGCCGTACCCGATGATGCCCAGTTTCTTGCCGCGTATCTCGAAGGCGTTGGTGGCGGTCTTTTGCCACTCGCCGCGGTGTGCAGCGGCGTTCTTTGCCGCCACACCGCGCAGCAGCAGGATGGCTTCGGCCAGCACCAGTTCGGCCACACTGCGAGTATTGGAGAAGGGCGCGTTGAATACAGCGATGCCGCGGCGGGTAGCGGCGTCAAGATCGACCTGATTGGTGCCGATGCAAAAACAGCCCACGGCCACAAGTTTTCCGGCGGCTGCAAATATGTCTTCGGTGAGGTATGTCGCAGAGCGAATGCCCACAAAGTGGACGCTGGCAATGGCAAGTTTAAGGTCTTCCGGTGGCAACGCTTTCTTGTGCTGCTCGATATTGCTGTAACCGGATTTTTGTAATGCCTCCACTGCCGAGGGGTGTACACCCTCCAGTAGTAGGAATTTGATTTTGCTCTTCTCCAAAGACTGCTGCGCCATGATTTGTTGGTCCTTTGCTAGTTGGAGCGGGGCTGTTCGGCGAGCTGGCCGGTGCGGTAAAAAAGGGCGAGCATGTTACCATGCGGGCCCCCCGCACCAACGCCCTGTGAAAATTACCGAAGGAGCTTCACTTGCCAGCAATCGACAATTCCGTCCTCACCGCTTTGGAGAGCATCGTCGGGCCAGGTCGAGTGCTGATCGATGTGGACTCGCTGCAGCGCTACGGTCGCGACTGGACGCGGGTGCACGTGCCGGATCCCGCAGCGGTTGTACTACCCGATAGCATTGAACAGGTTCAGGCGATTGTGCGCCTGGCGGCACACGAGAGACTGGCCATCGTGCCCTCTGGCGGGCGCACCGGTCTAAGTGCAGGAGCCGTCGCTTGCAATGGCGAGTTGGTGCTGGCCCTGGATCGACTTAATCACATAGAGGATTTCAACCCGATTGATCGCACGGTACGCTGCGGTGCCGGTGTGGTGACGCAACAGTTGCAACAGTATGCCGTAGAGCGCGACCTGTTCTATCCGGTGGACTTTGCCTCCAGCGGTTCCAGCCAGATCGGTGGAAACATTTCCACTAACGCCGGCGGCATCAAGGTCATCCGCCACGGCATGACCCGCGACTGGGTGGCGGGCTTGAAGCTGGTCACCGGCAGCGGCGAATTGCTCGATCTTAACCGCGGGCTGGTGAAAAACAATGCGGGTTATGACCTGCGGCAATTGGTGATCGGCGCCGAGGGCACGTTGGGCGTGGTGGTCGAGGCCACCATGCGCCTGTCACGGCCACCGCTGGAGCTGGTCGTGCTCGTGCTGGGCGTGCCGGATATGGCGAGCATCATGCATGTCCTGCGCACGTATCAGAGCGCCATGGAACTCAGCGCGTTCGAGTTTTTCTCCGAACTGGCCCTGCAAAAAGTTATCGCACACCAGGACTTGCAGCGCCCGTTCGAGACACCGGCTGAATTTTATGCGCTGCTGGAATTCGAACAGCGCGATGAAAAAACGCTTGAACAGGCCATGAACCTGTTCGAGCACTGTGTGGAACAGGGCTGGGTGCTGGATGGCGTGGTCAGCCAGAGCATCGCGCAGGCGCGGTCCCTGTGGCGTCTGCGTGAGGACATCTCGGAAACGATTTCACGCTGGACACCCTACAAGAACGACATCTCCACGGTGATCTCGCGCATACCCGCATTCCTGGCTGAAGTGGAAGCGGTGGTTAACGCAAATTATCCGGAGTTCGAAATCATCTGGTTCGGGCACATTGGCGACGGCAATGTGCACCTGAACGTGCTCAAGCCAGACGACTTACCGATGGTAGAGTTTCAGCAGCGCTGCGGCGAGGTGAGTAAGTGGGTATTCGCTATTGTGCAGCGTTACGGCGGCAGTATTGCTGCCGAACATGGGGTTGGGTTACTGAAGAAAGACTACCTGCACTACTCGCGCTCGGCGCTTGAGGTGTCGATTATGCGGCAGATCAAAACCGCGTTTGATCCCTTGGGCATTATGAATCCAGGGAAGATTTTTGATAGTTGAGTGTTAATCGATCCGCTGCAGTTGTGCGTGTTTGTGTTTCAGGACACGCCACAAGCACATCCATGTGGGCTCGACGGCGGCCGTCCATGGCCGCCGACGGTCCTGAAACGCACCTACTCACACTCTCAGCTCCCTCTCTCCGCCAGTTCCGCCAATTGCTCGGCCACCGCCTGCCACCCTTCAACAAAACCCATTTCCTCATGACGCTTGCACGCAGCTTCGTCCCAGTGACGTGACCAGGCGTAGTAGCGTGTACCGGCATCTGCTGGTGAGATCTCCATCCCGCCAATCATGAAAGTCGTCTGCGGCCTCCACTGGCCGTTCACGTGCGATACGGCATCGGTGAACAC
>JANPDE010000093.1:0-4200 GCA_031431315.1 Haliea sp. | reverse complement strand
CTTGGGGTTGAAGGCGGTATCGGCGGGCAGGGGGCCGAGCAGGTCCATGCCGGAAGCGCGTAACTGTTCCAATACCGGTATGAGCGTTTCGATTTCCTCCCGACCCATGTGACCGCTCTCGCCTGCGTGCGGGTTCAGACCCAGTACCGCAATGCGCGGGGTGGCTATGCGAAATTTGCTTTGCAGGTCGCGATGCAAAATACCCAGGGTCTGGCGCAGCAGTTCTGGTGTGATGGCCGCGGGGACGTCCTTTAGCGCTAGGTGAGTGGTGGCCAGTGCCACCCGCAGTTCCTGAGTCGCCAGCATCATGACGACCTGTGCGGTGCCGGTCTCCGCCGCCAGAAATTCAGTGTGTCCGATGAAGGGAATACCGGCATCGTTGATGACGGATTTTTGTACCGGCCCGGTGACCATTGCCTCGAAGGCGCCGTCGAGGCAACCGCGTACTGCCTGGCGCAGGGTCTCGATAACATACGCGGCGTTCGCCGGGTTGAGCGTCCCCGCGATGGCCGGCACAGCCAGCGCCACCGGCTGGATTTTCAGTGTGCCCGCGCGCTGCGCCTGTGGGGGCGTGTTCCTTGTCCAGGATTGCAGTTCGATCGGCAGGCCCAGTTGCCGCGCTCGTTGTTGCAGCAGTTCGGGGTCGGCGACCACCACCAACTCGGACGGCCAGTCGTGTTGCGCCGCCAGCAGCACGATGTCCGCGCCGATACCCGCGGGCTCACCAGCTGTGATGGCTATTCGAGCAATCGCCATGTTGGGGGCCTACTTTATGTCGACAAAAGCTTCATCGCGAATTTGCCGCAGCCAGGCATCGAGTTCTTCCTGGTATTTGCGGTTGTGCACATAGTCCATGGCTTTGGTGCGGTTGGCTTCATCCTTCATGTCCTGCTCCCTTCGCCCCTCCACCTTCACGATATGCCAGCCGAACTGTGTCTTCACCGGCTCGGAAATCTGGTCCACGGCGGTGCTGGCCATGGCGGCCTCAAATGCCGGCACCATTTGCCCGGGCATGGTCCACCCCAGGTCTCCGCCTTCCTGAGCGGAGCCGATATCCTGGGAGTACTGTCGTGCCAAATCGGCAAAGTCCTCGCCCGCGACGGCGCGCGCCCGGAGACTGGCAGCCAGGTCGCGGGCCTGGTCGTCTGTCATGATTTCCGAGGGCTTGATCAGGATATGGCGGGCTTTGGTCTGGGTCACGATCTGGTTGGCTCCGCCGCGCACCTCCGCCAAAAAGAGCAAATGCAAACCATTTTCCGATCGAATCGGGTCGGCAGTCTGGCCGGGCGCCAGCTTCGGGACAATGTCAGTGAACAGCGAGGGCAGGTCTTCCACCTTGCGCCATCCCAGATCGCCACCGCTGAAGGCGTAGGGAGAGGTGCTGGCACTAACGGCCTGCGCAAACGGTTCGCCGGCGCGAATACGCTTCATCACGGCGTCTACCTGCGCAGTGGCGGATGCAACGTCACTGTCGCTCGCGTCGGGGGCCAGCGGCAAAAGGGCGTGAATCAGGTGATATTCAGAGTCGGAGAGCGCCTGGCCCTGTTGCGTGGCCATGAAATTGCCTACCTCCTCGTCTGATATTTGGATACGCTGATTGACGTTTCCGGCCTGCACGCGCTGAATGATCATTTCCCTGCGTACCTGCTCACGCATGGCGTCGTAGGACTGGCCGTGTTGCTCCAGCGCCTGGCGAAACTGCTCGAGTGTCATCCGGTTCTGTGCAGCGATGCGCTGCACCGCAGCATTGAGCTGTTCGTCGGTGATGCGTACCCCCGCACGTGTGCCTTTCTGTAGCTGAATACTCTCGAGAATCAGCCGGTCCAGGGTTTCCCGGACCAATTCATCCTCCGGTGGCATTTGTACGTTACGGGCTTTGAGATTTTCGGCCACTGTGGCCACCCGCTCACGCAATTCGCTGGCCATGATGACATCGTCGTCGACGATGGCCACCACCTGGTCGACGACTTCGGTGGCAGCCTGGGCGAAGGCCCCGATAACAATAGCGCCAGTCATGCTTGCCGCCAGTAGCAGTGTCTTAATATTCACGTTCGTCGAAACCTCGAATCATGTCTTGCATGATATTGGTGATGCGGTTGCCGAAGCCACCCATGCCTTTCAGCAGAAACTGGAACTGCAGCGTACTTTCGCGCTCCAGATCGGGATTGTTAAAGTTGGGCACCACCCCATTTACGTTATTGTAATAACGCAACTGCAGCAGGCGCACTGTCCAGCAGCAGGTATCATATTCGACGCCGACCATATCTTCCACGCTGAGATTGTCTTCCACAGAGTATTTCATGGCGGCGAATACGCTCCAGTGGTTGTCCAGGGGCAGGTAACCGGAAACGCTGGCCTGTTCGGTCAGGGGCTGGGTATTGACCACAGTGAGCGGGCGGCGGTAGGCATAGCCCAGGTTGAAGATACCACCATAATCGGTCCTGTAATTGGCCCCGAAAAAAGCGGCATTCATATTGTCAGCATAGGGGTCCCAGACCATGCTGGTGAGCAGACCCATTTTGTCATTGGGAGTGAACTGCAGGTCCCCGGCAATTTCCGAACCCCAGTCATTCTCGAGCCCTTCGCCTTGCAGCAAACGTACCTCGCGGTCCTGTAAATAGTAAATCTGGCCGATGCCGCCACTGAGCAGGGTGTAGCCGGTTTGGTCATCGATTAGCTGGCTGGTCACACCGACGGAGACCTGGTTGGCATCATCCAGCCGGTCGTGACCGGAGAAGCGGGTTTCGCGGAACAATTGGTAGTAGGTGAACGTCAGTTCTGCACTGTCAAATACCGGTTGGTCTGATTGGTCTTCATATTCGCTGTACAGGTAGTACACGCGCGGCTCCAGTGTCTGCACCAGACTTTTGCCTGCGATGGTAGTCTGGCGTTCGAAAATCAGGCTGCCGTCCAGGTTGACCAGGGGAGCGCCGGCAGACGGGTTGTCGTCGGTAAAATTCTGGGCGCCGCCAAGACCGCTGTTGGCAGAAAATTGCCCGTCGGACAATCCGTAACTGACCTGCCGGTATTTCAGGGTCGGTTTCAGCGACCCGAAGCGCCATATCATCGGATAGCCCAGGCCGGCCTCGCCGTACAGACGCTGTCCGGTGACCACGTCTTCCTGTGCACCGAAATTCGAGTACTGGGCGAGAAGAATAGGTTCCACAGTGAATGGGGCACCGCTGCTGCGGTACTGGCTGGTGAACTGCGGCAGCTCTTCGTAAGCCTTTCTGATGTCGTTCGCCAGCGATTGGAACTGCTGGGCCCGCAGGTTCACCAGCCAGTTGTCGCCCAGATAATCCAGGGAGCCCAACTGCAGCAGGCTGGTGGCGCGCTGGGAGGTAATGTTGGCGGTTTCCAGGTCCTGAAAGTAGTTCACATCGCTGGCCTTGCTGTAGTCCACGCGGGAGAGCCAGCGCTCGTTAAACAGGCCATCCTGTCGCAGCACGCCCAGCCAGCGATCGGCGCTGTCCTGGTCTGGTGACTGGTCCCGATAGCGCGAATCGTCTTTCATGTAAGCGCCGCCGGCGAGCCATTCACCGACCAGCGGATACAGGTAGCGCAATTGCAACTGATGATCCAGGCCGCGCTCCTCGATGTAGCGGGGCGCATACAGTGCATCATAGTTAGGTGCCAGGTTGAGGTAGATTGGCGTACTGATATCCAAGCCGCCGCTGCTGTCGTTGCCAAAGTCCGGCCACAACAACCCAGTGCGGCGCCGGTCATCCAGTGGCAGGCGCAGCCACGGCAGGTAGGCAACCGGTACGCCCTCCAGCTCGATTCTGGCGTGGTGGGCGGTCGCCAGCCCCTCCTCGAGATCGACCTCCATATCCTCGGACAACACCGCCCAGTCATCTTCGCCGGGCGCGCAATATGTGAAGTTGCCGTTGTGAATGTGGATCCGGCCATCGTCACCGCGTTGCAGGATATCGGCGGTACCGCGCATATGTTCGCGGTGGAAGACAAACTGATTGTCGTACACGATAGCTTCACCGGTATTGGAGAAGATCTGTGCACTCTCGCCCAGCAGCAGTACGTTGGGTTCGCGCAGCGTGACATTGCCACTCAGGATAGCGGATTCCTTTTTGCGATCGATGACCACATTGTCGCTTCGTATGTGGCGATAGCCCTGTACGGCGATGGCGTTGCCAGTCAGTATGATCTCATTGTCATCTAACCGCGTGCTGTCGGCGTTGGCCT
>JANPDE010000092.1:0-2919 GCA_031431315.1 Haliea sp. | reverse complement strand
CGCAAACACCACGGGATTAAACGGAAAGCCGACATGGCTGGCGACCACGGCCACGTTGGTCACATAACGCGGATCGCCCTGGCATTTCGCAATGCCCGCACCCACGATACCGTCGGACTCGCTGTACAGCGCCAGCACGGGAATGCGTAACTTGCCGCCACGGTAGGTGTGCGCCACCCAGCGCTCCAGCGCCGCCTCCTCAACTTGATGCTCATAGAGACTGCCCATAACACTGTACAGAGCGGTGCCGCGCGGATCGCCGTAGGGCGTGCCCAGCGTGATCACCTCTCGTATCCACTGGGGAAAGCGATGCGCCAGAGCGACCGCATACAGGCCCCCAAGACTCCAGCCAATCAGCGTCAGCTTGCGCCCACTGGCCTTGAACTCGGCCTTCACCCGCGCCGCAATCGCATCCTCGGTCTGTGATCGATGCGCCAGAAAGTCGTCTATCTCCTGCGAGCGGACATCCGCTGCGTTGCGTCCCAGGCCCCAGGGGATAGCATTGTAGCCCCGGTTGGTAAGGAACTTGCGCAACTGGGAGGTGGAACCGTCCGCGCCCATAAAGCCGGGGATGGTCATTATGGTGTGCCCATCACCCTGGGGCAGTGTCTTGAGTAACGGGCCGAGCAGGACCGTGCTGCTAATCTCCAGCACCACGCGCCCAAACTCCATGACGCTGTGTCGCAACCGGGGTGGTCGCACGTCGGGTGTGAAGCGTTGCTGCGATCTCGCCATTCTGGCTCTCTGCGAAGGACTCACGCCCTCATTGTGGCCACTCTGCTACCAGCATTACAGCGAATCCTTGGAGCCCCAGTTCAACAAATCATGCTAGAATCACCGTTGTAACAAGATTTTCCATGAACTGTGACTGAAATCCGTCCCCCTGACTGTTTGTGACTGACTCCCGCGATTCACTCTACGCCGATCCACTCTCCGAGCACGGCCTGTTTACCTTCGACGACAGCGTGGCGCGAGTGTTTCCGGATATGATCAAACGTTCCGTCCCGGGTTACTCCACCATCGTGTCCATGACCGGTCTGTTGGCGGGGAAATACGCCAGCGCTGGTAGCTCACTCTACGATCTGGGCTGCTCCCTCGGCGCTTCCACCCTGGCCATGCGCCAGAATATCCAGCAGCCGGACTGCCGCATTATCAGTGTGGACAATTCCAGCGCCATGCTGGAGCGCTGCAAAAATATCATCGACACAGACACCCACGAGACGCCCGTGACCCTGACTTGTGCCGACGTGCAGGATATCGTGATCACCAACGCCTCGGTGGTGGTGCTCAACTTCACATTGCAATTCATCCCGAGGGAGCTGCGCGATCAGGTGATTGGCGCAATTTACCGGGGCCTGCTGCCGGGCGGCATCATGGTGCTGTCGGAGAAAGTCACCTTCGAAGACCCGCACCTGGACGCCCTGAATATCGAGTTGCATCACCAGTTCAAACGCGCCAACGGCTACAGCGACCTGGAAGTGGCTCGCAAGCGCAATGCACTTGAAACGGTCCTGCAATCCGAGACCCTCAATCAGCACAAACAGCGCATAGCAAGTGCCGGTTTCAGCAGCTGCGATGTCTGGTTCCAGTGTTTTAATTTCGCGTCCCTCATTGCACTTAAATAATGGGTCGCGCTCAAATAATGAATTACCAACCGTTGATTACGCGCTGGCGCGATGGCGAAATGGAGCGCTGGGCACAGCAACTCGAACAGCAAGTCGCCAGTGGCCTGTGCCAGGAACGCTACGGTGATCTGGCGCGGTGGCTGAAGGCGCTGCAGGCGTTGCCGCCATTGCAGGCCGACAACATTCATCTCGACAGGTCCAGGGTGGGAGCGAGCAGCACCGCGCCACTGACCGATGCCACCACCGCGCAACTGCACAACGCGCTGCAGGCGCTGCACCCTTGGCGCAAAGGACCGTTTGATCTGTTTGGTCTCCATATCGATACCGAGTGGCGCTCCGACTGGAAGTGGGATCGGCTGCAAGCGCATATTGATACGCTGCGCTGCCGTCGCATCCTGGATGTCGGTTGTGGCAGCGGCTACCACTGCTGGCGCATGCTGGGCGACGGCGCAGCGGAGGTTATCGGTATCGATCCCACACCGCTGTTCGTGGTGCAGTTCTGGGCCCTGCAAACGTATTTACAACAGGACAATATCTGGGTGTTGCCGCTGGCCATCGAGCAGCTACCACCCAAACTGCACGCCTTTGATACGGTCTTCTCCATGGGCGTTCTTTACCACCGGCGCTCGCCACTGGACCACCTGCAGGAATTGAAAGATTGCCTGCGACCCGGTGGGCAGTTGGTGCTGGAAACACTGGTGATCGAGGGTGAATTGGGAGATACACTTATACCTGAGGGTCGCTACGCACGCATGGGCAACGTGTGGTTCCTGCCCAGCGTTGGCACGCTGCTGAGCTGGCTGCGCAAGCTGGGCTTTGTCGATGCGCAGTTGGTGGATGTCTGTCTCACCACCACGACAGAGCAGCGCTCCACCGAGTGGATGCGCTTTCATTCACTGGCCGATTTTCTCGATCCAAATGATTCGAGCAAGACGATCGAGGGATACCCGGCGCCGCGTCGCGCTATTGTGACGGCGCGGGTACCGGGGGTTTGGGAGCCTAATCTCTAAGGTACTAACCTGCGCCGGTCTGGCAACAAATGGCTCTCAGGGCACGACTTTAATTAGCACTTTTACCCATCTCTTCGATCTGCTTCTGCATCTTCGTCAGGTTAAACGAACCGGCTGTCCCGCTGGCCGGAAAATCCTTGAAAGTCATCAGGAACTGCGCAACCCTGTCCGTAGCGGGTGTAATGATGTAGACGCGGTCAAGCCACCAATCGTTATAGGTATTCGAGTTGTGCTGGGCTTTCTCAAACGGATCGCGGCGCAAGTTGAATAACAACGGCGCGCGC
>JANPDE010000091.1:0-9670 GCA_031431315.1 Haliea sp. | reverse complement strand
CTGACAGCGCTGTCGTGCTTACTGTACGACACCGGACACTTGGCAATAGCCAGAATGACCGGCGTCAGGAAATTCATCAAAGGCGCGTCCCGGCGGAATGCAACCGCGTTGCAGGAATTATTAAACTGCAGGCGGCGGAGTGTCAATGCCGCAGCGCCAAATTGCCGCAGCAATGCCGGATTCGATTAGAACGCGCTGACAGGGGAGGCGATTTCAGCTAGGATGCGGGACTAAATTATTTAAAAGTTGTTTCACCAATGCTCAGCCAGGATACCCTCTCGCAACTGCAAGGCCTGAAATCCCAAATGGAGGCCGCGAAGGAACACGCCGAAGCGGTGATCAAGGGCACGCAGGCCCGCTATGGCTTTGCGGTGCTGGACGATGGTCGCGAAATATTCATTCCACCGCAGGAAATGCTGAAAGCCTTCCCGGATGACCGCGTCAGGGTCTGTATCCGCCCCGCCAAAGACAACAAAACCATCGCTGACATTGAAAAACTGGTGAGTAGTCCGCTCCGGGACTTTACCGGACGTTGCGTGCGCAAGGGCAATGCCATCTTCGTGGAGCCCGACCTGCCGCAGTTGAATCGCTGGCTGTTCATTCCACCCCAGGCGCGCAATGGCGCAAAGGAAGGTGACTTTCTGCGTTGCGCCATCCTGCGCCATCCGATCCGAGATGGTAAACCGCAGGCGAAAGTACTCTCGGTGATCGGCGACGAGCAGACACCTGGCATCGAAAACCTCTACTGCATCGCCAAATACGGGCTGGCCACGCAGTGGAGCAGCGCCAGCAAAGAAGAAGTGAAAGAATGCGTGGCCCGCTGCAGTCCCATGGAAACTGATAAGCACCGCGACCTCACCGATCTGGAATTCGTCTCCATCGACGCAGCCAAGACCCAGGACATCGATGATGCGCTTTATGCACAGAGCAGCAACGACGGCTGGACGCTGTTCGTGGCCATCGCCGACCCTACTGCCTACATTGCACCCGGATCAAGTCTGTACGGGGATGTAGCTGCGCGGAGTACGTCCATCTACTTCCATGGTGATGTGCTGCCCATGCTGCCCGAGGAGCTCTCCCAGGCAACCATTGCGCTCTCGGAGGGCGCAGACCGCACGGCACTGGTATGCAAGATTGGAATCAGCGACAGTGGCGAGGTGAGGGACTTCGAGTTTGTCGAAGCGATGGTACGTTCCCGGGCCAAGTTGTCCTACTACGCGGTCGATCGCTACCTCAATGGCCAGTCCCACGAACTCATGAGCCATGCCACGCCGCTGGAAGCCCTGTACGCGGTGTACCGGGCGCTGCGCGCCTGGCGGGAGCACAACGATCTGGTCATGGATGATCGCCAGGAGTTCCGCTGGATACTGAACGATAACAAGCAGATCGAGAGTATCGAGCCTTCGGAAAAACTCCTCTCGCAAAAACTGGTAGAGGAATGCATGGTAGCCGCCAACCGCTGTGCAGCGCGTTTTCTTATCTCCCACAAAGCCAGCGGACCGTTCGTATCACACCCTGGTTTTAGGTCCGACCGCCTCGATGAGGTACGCAAATTCCTCACCATGCACACGCCTGAACTGGCGAACATGGATCCCACGACGGTTGCGGGCTACCGCGACATCATGCGCGGCCTTGCTGCCCCGGGGCAGGCGCTGCCCCTGCGCACCATGGTCAACCGTTTGCTGACGCGGGCTGACCTGACCTGCGAACCCGCCCCGCACATGGGAATGGCGCTGCACAGCTACACCAATTGCACTTCGCCCCTGCGTAAGTACGTGGATTTTCTGGTACACATGCAGATCAAGGCGGCCTTAAGGGGCGCTGCGGCCCAATCGGTCTCGCCGCAATTGCTCTCTGATATAAAGCAGCGACTTGCCATTAGCCGTACTGCCACACTGGAGGCTGAACGCTGGCTGGCCAGTAAATACCTGGCCCGGCTGACGAAGGACAAAGTTGTGGTATTAAAAGCAACCATCACCCATGTCACCAGTGGCGGTTTTAACGTGCGCCTGGAGGATAATGGACTGACCGGCTTTGTCGACTTGCGCCAGGATCCGGAAAAGTTCAGTTATGACAAATGGACGGCCAGTCTCACCAGCACCTCGCGCCGCTTCCAGCTAAACCATAGAGTGGAACTGACCTACGTTGGTGTGGACAAGGATGTCCTGTACCAGACGCTGTTCACCCCGGTCGCGGGTTGCGGGTTAAAGCCAGTCGTTGAAAAGGGCTAGCGGCCGCCGCGATCAGGTCGGGCCGCGTCAGGTCGGGCCGCGTCAGGCCGGGCCGCGATCAGGTCGGGCCGCGTCAGGCCGCACAGGAGTTGACTTGGTGACAGGCACCTTCTTCCCCCGCTTCGCGGCCGGATCTCCCACGTTGTCATTGATCTGCTGTCGCACCCGCGACACCAATTGAATCATTTCGCGCGCACCCAGGCTGCGCAGGTACTCACCCATTTCCCGTGGGCTGTCGCGCAACACATTGGTATCCACCGAGCGAAACGCCTGGATAATCAACGTCTCACGCACGGAACTGGTGTCATCTCCAAAGATTAGTTTCGTAAAGGTGTTTACGATGGCCATTTCAGTCACCGCACCGACGTCATTCTTATTATCTGCATGCTGCACGTTAAAGCCTCCACTGTCTCCGTTCACGGATGGGAAGTACGTTGACGCAGTATGGCGTAGACAGGCCCGCCATCTCATCGCATATATAGCAATAATACACAAGTTTTCAGCGAATGCTCGACGAAGACCCTATTTGGGTCAGGGCGTACCGGGGTGCCAGGGGGGGCGAAATTCAGAAAATGGCGTGGCCGGGGGTGCGCGGGAACGGGATGGCATCACGTACATTTTCCATGCCGGTGACGTAATTGAGCAAACGCTCAAAGCCCAGGCCAAAGCCCGCGTGGGGTACGCTGCCGTAGCGGCGCAGGTCCCGGTACCACCACAGAGTGTCGCGCAGGTGTTCATCCATCCGTGAATCCAACACTTCCAGCCGCTCCTCCCGCTGGCTGCCGCCAATGATTTCGCCGATGCCGGGGGCCAGTACATCCATGGCCGCCACGGTCTTGCCATCATCGTTAAGGCGCATATAGAAAGCCTTGATGTCCTTGGGGTAGTTCATCACCACGACCGGCCGGCCCACATGTTTTTCCGTCAGGTAGCGTTCGTGTTCCGAGGCCAGGTCCAGGCCCCAGGCCACTGGAAATTCAAATGTCTGCGCACTGTTTTTCAGGATCGTGATCGCCTCACTGTAATCCATGTGCTCGAAGCGGTTTTCGACCACACCGCGCAGGCGCTCAATCACACCGCCGTCTATGTGTTGCTGGAAGAAGGCGATATCGTCCTCCCGTTCATTGAGCACTGCGGCAATCACGTGTTTGAGCAGGTCTTCGGCGAGTTCCGCATTATCCGCCAGAGTGGCGAAAGCAATTTCCGGTTCCACCATCCAGAACTCCGCCAGGTGACGGCTGGTGTTGGAGTTTTCGGCTCGGAAGGTGGGGCCAAAGGTGTAAACCTTGCTCATGGCCAGGCAATAGGCTTCCAGTTCCAATTGACCCGACACGGTGAGGAAGGATTCGCCGGAAAAAAAATCCTGGTGGAAATCGACTTCGCCGCTTGCGCTGCGCGGCAGGTTGGCCAGATCCAGGGTACTGACGCGAAACAATTCCCCGGCCCCCTCGCAGTCGCTACCGGTGATTATGGGTGTATTGATCCAGTGAAAACCCCGGCTATAAAAATAGTTGTGGATGGCATTGGCCAGCGTGGTGCGTACACGGGTGATGGCGCCAAACGTATTGGTGCGCGGCCGCAGGTGGGCCTGGGTGCGCAGATATTCGAAGGTGTGGCGCTTCTTGGCGATGGGATAAGTCTCGGGGTCGTCCACCTCGCCCACCACTTGCACCGCACTGGCCTGAATCTCCACGCTCTGGCCCTTGCCCAATGATTGCACCAGCTCGCCGCGAACAATCACCGCGCAGCCCGTCGACAGGGGAAGTACCTGCGACTGGTAATTTTCAAGCGTATCAGGTACCACCGCCTGGATAGCATCGAATGCCGAGCCATCGTGCACCGCCAGAAAAGACACACCGGCCTTCGAATCGCGTTTGCTACGTAGCCAACCGCGCACCGTAACGGTCGCACCGAGAGGCACCCCACCCTTGAGTATGGCAACGATTGAGTGGTGATCAGGCATGGTAGAGGCGTGCTCCTAGCGCACAATGCGCGTCACACTGGTGCCGTCCAGGCCGAGATTGGACACCAGGCCATCCTCGGAAAAGATCAGGCCGATCAATGGCGCTTCAGGCCCAATAGTCGCGAGACCATCCGCCGCATCAGTCAGCAGCGGCACCGTCGCGTGCTCCCCAACTTTCCAGGAGCGACTGTTGCGAAACGACTGCAGAGCTTCCTCCGTCATGAACAGGATAACCTCTGCCTTGTAATCGGCCTCAGGGCCAAGACCAAAGGCTTTGCCGGCAGACGCGTAGTAGGCAACTGTTTCGCCATCGATTATCAGAGTACCTTCGCCAAATTCCCCTCCCACGCCAAAGCCCATCTTCACCAGATCGGGAAACACCAGTACTCCGGCCGCCCGATCCAGTAGCCGGGCTGTGCCTTCACCTGACTCTCGCATCCAGGTCAGCGCGCGTTGTGTGTTGGCGTCGATCAGGGACTTGTCATCCGCCACCGAGGGCAGAGTGACGGACAGTGCAAGAATTCCTATTAGGGTGATGGGAAAACGTGTACGCATAAATTATCTCTCTCAAATCTCCAATGACTGTTCCGCCAGCTCCTCGGACAACGCCCAGAGTCGCTCGGCAGCAGCCGGATCCAGGGCGTAAGGTTCTACGCCACCAGTGCTGCCCTGCTTGGCCGGCCTGGCGATATGACAATCTTCCAGATAGATGCCGCCCCTCCCCTCCAGTTCCGCCGAGGTCGCCGCCCACACCGTGGTGGCTGCACCCTGCTCCACGGATTTGAACACCAGTTCCTCACCCGGTGGTGTTCTCGACATGAGTGCCTCATAGTCCGCTTGCTGCATGTGCCGACTGAGCTTGGTCATAATCACGCCGGGGTGTACGGCCAAGGCGCGTACTCCGCGATCGCGCAAACGTTTGTCCAGAGCGACAGTGAACAGGATATTGGCAGTTTTGGATTCGCCGTACGCCTGCCATTTATCGTAATCGCGATCGTAGTAAGCCGGATCGTCGAAATTGAAGTTGGCGAACCGATGCCCTCCGGAACTGAGATTGACCACCCGGGCCGGCGCCGCGGCCAGCAGCGCCGGGGCCAGCAGGCAGGTGAACAGAAAGTGCCCCATGTGATTGGTGCCAAACTGCATCTCAAAGCCCTGCGCCGTGCGCGCCAGCGGACACGCCATCACCCCGGCATTGTTGATCAGCAAGTGGATTTGCGGGTGGCGCTTTAGAATCTGCGAGACGGCCTCGCGCACGCTGTCGAGATCCGCAAGGTCCATGCACTGCGTGTGCAATTCGGCTGCCGGCTGTTGCTTGCGCAGATCCGTCGCGACAGCCTGCAGTTGCTCCTGGTTACGGGCAATTAACAATACGCTCGCCCCCGCGGCAGAGAGTACGCGGGCGGTCTCCACCCCCAGACCCGAAGAAGCGCCGGTAACCACGGCGAGCTTACCTGCAAGCGAGATACCCTCGATGACGTCGTCGGTGGTGGAAGTCGCACCAAAGTGGCTCATGATGAATTTCTCCTGTGGGACTAGCGGTGGCTATTGTAGCTGCTGGCAAATGCCGATTTAATGACATCCGCGGCCAAGTTCCCTGCGACGCAAGCTTACAGGTTTTTTTATGAACGCCAATGACATCGAATTTCTGGAGGGCGGCAGCTATATCAGCCTTGCCACCCGCAAGCGCTCCGGAGAGTGGGTCGCCACACCCGTCTGGTTTGCCCCGGACCGGGGCAGCTATTACGTCTTTTCCGCCGGTGCCGCGGGCAAGGTGAAACGCCTGCGCAATTTCAGTGAGGCGCGTATTGCCGCCTGTACCATGAGCGGCACACTGACCGGAGCGTGGCGCGATACCCATGCCTATGTGCTCGACAAGCCCGCCGACCAGGACACGGCCCTGGCGGCCCTGCGCCATAAGTATGGCTGGCAGATGCTGTTGACCGATTTTTTCTCCGGACTCACGGGTAAATTGGGTCGCAGGGCCTACATTCGAATTGAGCCGTAAGGTTCCGTCTGCCGCGCTAAAAACACAGTACACCGCTTAGGCGGCAGTGTGCAGTCCGCATTCGCGATCGTCGAGTACCTTGGTAGGATCAAAATAATGCTTGCACGTGGGCAAGCTGTACCGCTCCATATAGTCTTCCACGTCATCCTCTGACCAGTAGAACAGCGGCGCGACCTTGATAATGCCCTGGCCATCGACGGATACGATATCGAGGCTCCGGCGCAGCTCCGTTTCCTCCCGTCGAATGCCTGTCAGCCAGATCTGGGGCTTGAAGTCCTCCAGCGCGCGGGCGAAAGGTTGCAGTTTCACCTGGCTGGTAAAGTCCCGATGGCGCGCCTCCTCATCCACCGTGGGTATGCCCCCCATGATGGCGTTGCGACGCTCGGAGGTCATTTGCGGCGAGTACACGTGGATATTGAGCTCCAGGTCACGAATCAGGCGCTCGGCGACCACGTAGGTATCGCGCAGGTTATAGCCGGTATCGACCCAGATCGTGGGCAAGGACTTATCGATCTGGCTGACCAGATGCAGCATCACTGCCGCATTGCGGCCCATGCTCGTGGTCGCAATCGTCCTGCGTCGTAAGCCCACCGCCCACGCCACCACCTCTTCGGCGGTCGCATGGCGCAAGCTCTTGTTAATGCTGTCGAAGTCCAGTTCCACGCGGGGGCTCACCATATGTATCTGACACGATGGGCACTTTATATTTTGAAAAAGGTGGTTACAAATAACCAGAAAGCATATGCATATGCCCGATTTCCCGCATCACGTCGATCATTATGCAGTTCAGGCAGCGGCCCGTGCGGCGGCTTTTTCCAGTTCCGCGTGCAAATCCAGGAATTGGTTGGTGAGCTTATGGCTCGGCGCCAGGTCTATCAATGGCCGGTGATCCCGGTGTGATTCTTTCATCTTCACGGAACTGGTGAGATAGGACTTAAAGACCGGCAGTCCCTCTGCTTCCAACTCGGCGACCAGTTCACCCGGCAGCCGCGCCTGGGAATTAAACTGGTTGATGATAATGCCCTCCACCTCCAGTTCCGGGTTGTGGTCCTCCTGTAATTCCCCGATGTTGTCCAGCAGTGAGTACAGGCTCTGGCGGGCAAAGCTGTCACAGTCAAAGGGAATCAGCACCGAGTCTGCGGCGATCAAGGCTGATTTGGAATAAAAGTTAAAGCTGGGCGGGGTATCGATGTACACCCGATCGTACTCGTCATTGAGCTTGTCCAGGGCATCGCGCAGTTTGTATATCTTGTAGCGGGACTCCAGTTCCTTTTCCATCTCCGCCAGCGCCGGACTGGACGGCAGCAGGAACAGGTTTTCATACGGGGTTTCCCAAACAAAAGAATCCGGATTCTTGCGCATCTTCTTTGAGCCCACCGTCTGTCGGTACAGACCGGCCACACCCTGTGCCTCTGCGGGAAACGCCTCCGCGTCAATCTCCCCCACCAGGTAGTGGGTAGCATTACCCTGTACGTCCAGATCTACGACCAGGGTGCGATATCCCATAGCCGCACTGATAGCAGCCAGATTGCAGGCGATGCTCGTTTTACCGACCCCGCCTTTTTGATTGAATACAACGCGTTTCATAAGCTGATAGTCCATCGTGGTTGGAGGTGAACGATGCACAACTAGTGTAAACAATGGCACGCTGTAATGTAAGCGCGCGGCGCAACTAGCGGCTTGTTTTTCGCGCGTGTACGAGCATTTTTTGCAGCAGCCGTGCCTACCAGATGCGCTGGTAGAGCTGCACGATATCGGGCGCCTCGGGTATGCGCGGATTGTTGGCAGGCGAGCCTGAAGCCAGCGCCTGCCCGGCCATCAACTCGACAGCTCCGAACCAATCGTCGTGCCTGATACCAAACGCCTGGGGCCCCGGCACCTGCAGGTCCGCGATCAGTGCACGCAATGCTTCCACCAATTTGGTGCAGGCGATTCCATCACTGTCTGACACAGCGGCTATGCCCATATGGCGAGCGCAATGGGCGTACCGCCCGGGTGCGTGGTCTATGGACCAGGCGGTGACCTCCGCTAGCAACATGGCATTGCTCAGGCCGTGGGGCACATGAAACAGCGCACCGATGGGGCGGCTCATACCGTGGATCAGCGTCACGGACGCGTTCGCGAACGCGATACCACCCTGGGTGGCGGCCAGCATCATCGCTTCGCGGGCCTCACGATTGTCCGGCTGCGCGCAGGCGGTGCGGATATTCTGGTTAATAGTGCGCATGGCCGTGAGGGCGATGCTGTCGGTGAAGGGGTTGGCCTTGCGGCTGACATAGGCTTCCAGCGCATGGCACAGGCTGTCGATACCGGTATCGGCCGTGAGGCGAAAGGGCATGGTGAGTGTCAGCTCGAAATCGACCAGGGCGGCCACCGGCATCAGGCCCAAACCCATGCACAGCATCTTCTCGCGGGTTTCACTGTCAGTGATCACCGCCACCCGGGTCGCTTCCGAGCCGGTCCCCGCGGTGGTGGGAATCGCGATGATGGGCAGGCCCAAATCAACCTGGCGCGGCACTTTGTAATCGCGCATGAATCCACCGTGCGTCGCCAGTACTGCCACAGCCTTCGCCGTGTCCAATGAACTGCCGCCCCCGAGGGCCACCACGCAGTCGTAGTCCCCGGCGCGCAGCACGGCCAGGGCGGCGTACACGCTGTCCGTCGTGGGGTCGGGCACGCAATCGCTAAACAGGCCGTAGGCGATACCCGCCTCGTTCAACGGCGCCTGCAGCCGCGCACAGTAACCACTGGACAGCATATACGGATCAGTTACCAACAGCGGACGTGCCAGACCCAACTCCGCCAGCGTCGCCACCAAGTGTCCGCTGGCCCCGGCGCCGACCCGCAGGATGCGTGGCAGATTAATAGCGGCGACCACTAGCGGTCAGTTCTTGATGTCGAGCAGTTGGATTTCAAACACGAGTGCCGCATTGGGCCCGATGACACCACCGGCGCCCCGCTCACCGTAGGCCAGTTGGGGCGGGCAGGCGATGCGCCATTTAGAACCCACCATCATCATCTGCAGCGCCTCGGTCCAGGCGGGAATGACCTGGTGCACGCCAAACGTGGCGGGTTCGCCCCGCGCCACCGAGCTGTCAAACACCGTGCCATCCGCCAGCGTCCCGTGGTAGTGGGTGACGACCATGGCGCGCGGACCGGGACAGGCGCCACTGCCCGCTTCCAGTACTTCATACTGCAGGCCGCTGCCAGTGGTGGTCACCTCGGGGCGCGCTGCATTATCCATGAGAAATTGTTCGCCTGAGGCTTGAGAAGATAGTGCCATGATAATTTTCCGCTGTGGTGGTTTAAAGAGAGGCGAACCTTACCATAACAAGCGACTGACGGGAGTGCCTGGCGTGGTGCAGACCGTCAGATATTGAGGGCATCGCGCGCGAGCTGCTGCTTGTCCTTCGCCAGGCCATTGATGCGTTTGGCGTAGTCATCCGTGCGTTCGACCTTGTAGCTCAG
>JANPDE010000090.1:0-5832 GCA_031431315.1 Haliea sp. | reverse complement strand
GGCAAGTTGTTCATTACAGCTTCCCTGACCGAACCCGGCGGCGACGACCCCGCACACCCCACGACCCGCTTAGAGCAAGCCGCTGATGCGTGGGCCCTCTATGGCCGCAAAAATATGGTGGTGTGCGCCGACCGCGCCAGCGCGGTGTTGCTGTCTGCACGCCTCGACGGTGAGTTGGTACTGGTGGCGATCAATCCCACAGCCACCGGGGTGAGCCTGATTCCACAGCATGTCACCACGGGTGAACCGCAGTACAGTCTGATTTTTGACGGGGCGATTGTTGCGCCCGAAGACATTATTGCGCGCGGCGCCAACGCCCGCTGTGCGGTGCAATCAATGGTACAGCACACCCTGGTCGCCAACAGTGTGATGACGCTCGGTGTAACCGCAACCATGCTCAGGATGACCGCGGCTTACACCACTGAACGCGTGCAGTTTGGTCGGCCCATCGCGACCTTCCAGGCCGTCTCGCACCGCGCCGCCGATGCGTATATCGATGTGGAAAATCTGCGCCTCGCGTGCCAGCAGGCCGCTTCGTTGCTGAGCGCTCAGGTGGATGCCAGTGAGGCGGTGTTGATCGCCAAAATCTGGGCCGCGGATGTCGCCCATAGAGTCAGCCAGGCTTCGCAACACCTGCACGGTGGTATCGGGGTCGATCGCGATTACCCACTGTTCCGCTACGCCCTATGGGCCAAGCAGCTTGAATTGACCCTGGGCGGCGGCAGTGCCTACCTTACACGACTGGGCGACCATATTGCTGAGGATTTCAAGAACAGGGTGACTACCAACGTGGTGGCAATTCACGCGGCATAAGCAGGTAGTCGGTAGTGCCGCAGTGAAGCTATACTTGCTCCACGGATGAGGCAACAGCCCACGGTGCTACTTTCAGTCGCACAGGGCACCGATAACACTGGCTAATCCAGGACAACCTGACGCCCATGCCAATAAAGCTATCTCTGGACAACCTGGACTTCGCAGAATTTGTGAAACCCGGCGACACCGTTACCTGGGGACAGGCCAGCTCGGAGCCCCTTAGCCTGACTGAAGAACTGGTGGCCCAACGCACCCGCATAGGCCACTTTAACGTGATGGTTGGATTGTCACTGTCCGCTACACTGTCGCCAGAATACCGCGACCAAATCAGTGTCATCAGCTACGGGGCACTCGGCACCAACGCCAGACTGCAAGCAGCCGGTGCCCTGCAGATTCTCCCGTGCAATTACTCGGCGATTCCACAGTTGATCGCCAGCAAAAGACTCGCGATTGATGTGGTGCTGGTGCAGCTCAGCCCACGCGGGCCAGACGGCCATTACAGCCTGGGTTTGTCCAACGACCACCTGATTCCGGCAATGCAGGCCGCCCGGGTTGTCATCGCCGAGGTGAATGACCAGATCCCCTGTTCAACGCTGGATCAACCACTCGATGAGGGGCTGATCGACTTCATCGTGCCCTGCTCCAGGCAAGCCGTGTATGCCGCGCCCAACAGTATTGGGGAGACCGAGAAAAAAATTGCCGGCCTTCTCTGTGGACTGATCGAGGATGGCGCGGTCATCCAATACGGGATCGGCAGCGTGCCTTCCGCCATACTGGCATCGTTGTCCAGTCATCGGCGACTGGGAATTTACTCGGGGATGCTCACCGACGATATCATCCCGCTGATCGAATCCGGCGCCATTACCAATGAAACCAACAAGGTTAGACCCGGCATTAGTGTCGGGGCACTCGCCTTGGGCAGCGAGCGTTTGAGCCATTACCTGCATCTCAATCCTATACTGGAGTTACACCCTGCATCCAAAACGCACAGCGCCAGCGCACTGGCGCAACTGGATCGACTGGTCGCCATCAACTCGGCGATTGAAATCGATATTTACGGACAGATCAATGCAGAGATGCTTGGCGAGC
Organism: Haliea sp.; assembly: GCA_031431315.1. GTDB lineage: Bacteria > Pseudomonadota > Gammaproteobacteria > Pseudomonadales > Halieaceae > Marimicrobium. Next base: position 3,930 of record JANPDE010000090.1, on the reverse strand, counting down.
ACTACGTGGGCGCTGTCGGTGGCCAGGTGGATTTTATGCATGCCGCCTCAGGCCACCAGAACGGGCTGTCAGTTATCGCCATGCCATCGCTCACCAAGGACGGCAAGCACAGCCGCATTGTTGATAGGCTCAGCAACCGGCTGGTGACGACCTGCAAGTCGGATGTCGATATCATCGTCACGGAGAACGGCGTTGCAGACCTGCGGGGAAAAACCCTGCAACAACGCGCATGGGCTATCAGTAGCATCGCCGCACCCGCTTTTCAGGAGGCGATTCTGCGACTGGCTCATAACACCGCACCACAGGCGCATTAAGTCTCCACCCAATTACCTGTCTATCTTGTAACGTGCGCGTCCAAAGAAAAGCGCTTAGTCCTCATGACAAATACGATCGCGAATTTCGTTCTTCTGCAGTTTACCCGCACCCGACAGGGGCAACGCATCCCAAATTGACAGACCTTTGGGACACTTATAACCGGCTATATGTTGGCGGCAGTGCGCAATTAACTCAGCTTGCGTTACGGTAAGTCCCGGCTGCAGCGAAATAACAGCGTGTACTACCTCACCCCATTTTGCATCGGGCCGGCCAACCACCGCACACTGCCTGACCGCCGGGTGTAAATCGATTGCCCGTTCCACCTCAACTGAATAAATATTCTCGCCCCCGCTAATAATCATGTCTTTCATGCGATCGACCAGAAAAACGAAACCATCCTCATCTCGGTAACCGGCATCTCCGGTGTGATACCAGTCATCACGCAATACCCTGGCGGTCTCCTCGGGCATCTTCCAATAACCCTGCATCACATTGGGGCCGCGAAGAACAACTTCGCCGATCACACCTGGCGCAACTGGCCGATCCATTTCATCGACAATCCGCAGGTCAAGATAGATGACTGGCTTGCCCACCGAACCAAGCCTTCGCGCAGCCGTTCCTTCAAGTTGATGATCTTGCGCCGACAGTGTACTGATCATGCCACTGGCCTCCGTCGCGCCATAGCCATGAAAAAAACCGACCTCGGGGAATTCTTGCTGCAGGCGCCTGATGAGTGAAGGAGGCATCGGCGCCGCGCCGTAGTTGATTCTTCTCAGGGAGGACAAATCAAACTCGCAATAACGCGGGTGATCGAGCAGCAGCGCGGCCATGGCAGAAATGAGAACCACTGACGTGACCCGGTATCTCTGGACATGCTCCATCAACACCAGGGCATCGAACTGCGGCAGAATCACTATATGTACAGCCATAAACGTGTGTAGGTACACGCGGCACATGGCACTGATATGAAACATCGGACCGGACAGGATAATGCTCAGGCCCGCGCCGACGGAGTCAAATTCCAGGTGGTTCATCGCGTTAACATAGAGATTGGTGTGACTTAGCATCACGCCCTTGGAACGGCCGGTAGTGCCGCCGGTATAGACAATAGCCGCAAGATCCTCACCGCCAAAGGGGCAATAGCTGATGCGTTCGCCAGCGCCCAGCATAGCCTCATAGTGTACGAAGCCCGCTGGCGTTTCCTCGTCGCCGATGTATATTAACGTGCGGATAGACGGGCATCTGCTCGCCAATACACGGGCTGTATCAACATGGGCCACATCTACCACCAGCACCGTGGGATCGCAATCCTGAAGACAAGCAGACAGTTCTGGTAGCGCCCAGCGCCAGTTCAACGGTACCGGTACGACGCCCAGCCAGAGCGGGCCATAAAACAACTCCGCCATGGCACTGCTGTTGTGCGAGAGAATCGCCAGTCTGTCTCCCGCCTGCAACCCACGTTCCCGCAGACCTCCGGCGAGTTGCTCGCAGCGCTCCAGGACTTCCTGCCACGTTCGGGATCTGCCCGCAAAGGTGATGCCCGGGCGCTCGGGATATTCGTGCGCAACCCGCTGCAGTATTTGTGTCAGCTTCATCATCTATTATCGTTCCTGTAACACCGGGGTGTCAGCTCGCGCAGAGGCGAGATCCTCATCACTAAAGGCCAGGTGCACTGACGACTCCTGAGACAGGTAAAAGTCTGCGCACTGGAACTCAATAAGCTTACTATATATAATCATGCACATAATATGTAGGCGAACAAACTATTTTGCTGGTCACACCCAGTGCAGGCCCTTTGCTGCAACCTCGGAGGATTTTGTTAGATGGAAAAATTGCTGGAGGGAAAAGTTGTTCTGGTCACCGGCGGTGGCCGCGGTGTGGGCCGCGACATCGCGTTGCTAGCGGGAAACAGCGGCGCCCGGGTTATGGTCAACGATATGGGAACCAGTATCGCAGGTGATGGCGCCGATACCACCGTGGCGGCAGAAGTCGCCGCAGAAATACGCGCCGCCGGCGGCGAAGCCTCCTCCTGCGCGGCCAGCGTTACTGATCGCGCTGCGGTGCGCGCCATGATCGAGCAGTGCCAGGACGAACTCGGTGGACTGAATCACGTGGTTAACAACGCCGGCATTCTGCGCGACCGCATGTTCCACCGCATGTCCGATGAGGAGTGGGATGCCGTGATCGACGTCCATCTCAACGGCGCATTCAATGTCAGCCACGCTGCCTGCGATATCTTCCGCAAGCAGAACTCCGGCAGCATGCTACATATGACCTCTACCTCGGGCCTGGTCGGCAACCTGGGCCAGGCTAATTACTCCTCCGCAAAGATGGGCATAGTCGGTTTATCCCGCTCCATCTCGATCGATATGGCGCGTAGTAACGTGCGCTCCAACTGTCTGGCGCCTTTCGCCTTCAGTCGCATGACGAATACCATTGCCACGCAAGGTGGGGCGCAAAATCTCGATGACGCGCCTTATCTGGACAAGGTAAAAAAGATGGCCTCCGGGAAAATTGCACCGCTGGTGATTGCACTCGGATCAGACCGCGCCAGCGACATCACCGGGCAGATATTCGCTGTGCGCGGCAATGAAATCTTCCTGATGTCGCAACCTCGCCCTATCCGCAGCGTACACCGCTCGGAGGGATGGACGCCGGAAACCGTGCTCGACCACGCCATTCCAGCGATGCGCGACCACTTTTACCCAGCGGATACCTCCCGGGATGTCTTTAACTGGGATCCAATCTAGTGTTCTTAGTCACGTATGGTGTGACATGGAGTGAAGACCAAGTCATGGCCGTAGTCTACTACGCCGTCAAAGCTGTTCAGCCGGAGTAAGCCCTGCCATGCCAAAACGTAAAGAGACACTCGGCACACTGTTTCAGGATATCGCCAGGCTGAGGATATTCTGCTTCAACAGCATGCTGAAAGATCTCGAACTCACCGCCACCCAATCCTGGGTGCTGTCCGCCCTGATGGAAAAGGAAGGTATCATCCAGGGGGATCTGGCCGAGACACTGGGCATCCGCGCGGTTACCCTCGGCGGACTGGTCGATAGAATGGAAAGCAAAAACTGGATAGAGCGGCGCCCCGACGAAAAAGACCGCCGCGCCAAGCGCATCTGGTTGACCCCCAGCGGCCGCAAGCTGGAGAAGCTCATTAACAAATGCCTGGACGCTGTGCACGACATCGCCATTGGCGATCTTTCCAGGGATAGCGTCGATCATTTACACGAGACCATTACCACGATTCGAGCTAATTTGCGGCAATACAAGGCCAAGCTGGATAAAAATTAGCGGTCTATCAGTAAATATCCCCCGGCAAAGCCGGGGGCTTTAGATGGTGAGCCGCTCAAAGTAGATGTTACGCAGCCTTACGGCTCCTTGGGTCTCGTGAAGGCGGCGTTTCATTCAAACCAATGACCACTGCGCTATCCGTCGATGGATCATAATTGTAGGCTCCGTTGCGGCGATTGGCAGCGGACATGCCCCGCTCGCTCAAACTGCTGGGATATTCGCCGCGGAGCATGTCCGCTGCCACTCGCCTTTATCGCACGTACATCAAAGTCGTCGAGTTCACTTCGTCAGAGTCACTCCGGGGATAAGGCCTGAAGA
>JANPDE010000089.1:0-3735 GCA_031431315.1 Haliea sp. | reverse complement strand
GCTCAATGACGTCCGTTTGCTTCGCTGAAGTTTCCCGTAAGACCACCAGATGGACTTCAACTCCCGCCTTATCACCCTCCCGTAAGTACATGCGTGCAAGAGCCAGGCGCGCTGCGAAGTGCTGTGGATTGAGCTCAAGGGCCTTTATAAGAGCCTCTTTTGTTCTCTCGGCATCCTTGAGCTGGGCGTGGACCTTGGCGAGGCTGACGTAAGAGTCGGCCCGTTCGGGCTCCTGTTTGATGAGTTCCTCCAGGGTGTAGCGTGCGGCTTCGAACTGCTCTTGCATGATCTGTGCGCTGGCGTACACGCGCAGCGCATCGGGCGTTTTTTTGCCTGTTTTGTCAAGTGGTTCCAATAGTGGCCCCACCTTCTCCGGTCGTCCCTTCAACAAGTAATATCTGGCAAGTACCAGGCGGGGCGCTTCTGCTTCAGGGTGGGAATCAACTGCCTGCTGCAGGTGGATAAGCATATTTTTTGCATCATCTTGCAGTACATTGAGCGATGCGATGTCAACCAGCGTTCCAAGATGGTTCTGGTTGTGTTCAAGCACCATTTGGTAGTAGTCCTGTGCCTTCTCGAGGTCTTTGCGCGATGTGGCCAATTCAGCGAGCTTGCCACAGGCAAGGGGATTCCCTGGATCAATTTGACATGACTTCTCGAATGACTCCCTGGCTTTTTTTGTCTTCCCTGTCGCCAGTAGTACCCTGCCGAGTAAGTTGTGAGAGGCCGCCAGACCGGGGTTAGCGTTACGGAAATTTTCAGCTACCCCAATGGCTTCCTCATTTTGCCGTGTCTGAAGATGTGCGAATATCAACAGTTCCTGGGCCTGTTCAAAGGCGGGGTCCAGCGCAGTTGCCTTTTTTATCGCAGCCAGGGCTAGATCAGTATTACCCGCCGCAAGAAGCGCGTTGCCCAGGTTGAATTGGGCTATCGGGGATTCCGGTTGTAGTTGAACGAGCTTTTCGTATAAATCGATCGCCTGAGATTTTTCGCCATTGTGCAGGAGGGCCAAGGCTAGTAAATCGAGTGCAATAATATCGTCGCCGTAGACATTGACAACTGGCGTAAGTAATTCGATGACCTCGGAATAGTTCGCCTGCTGCTGGCGAATCACCGCCAGTAGCTTCCTGCCAGCGACATTGTCGGGCGAGATTTTAACAAATTCGCTTGAGTAGAGATCGGCCTGCTGCAAATTACCCAGTGCGAGATGGCTGGAAGCGCTGAAGAATACTGACAACGGGAACGTATCTTGGTCCCAGCGTGCAATCTCCAGGGCTGTCAGGGCGTCCTTATAATTACCCTTATGGTGCTCCAAAACACCCAGTACGTAGCTTGCCCCCGGACTATTTTTCGAAATCATATTTAGATCGGGGGCATCTTTCTCGACATCCTCGTAGCGACCGAGCTGTAAATTAACTAAGGCACGATTCAATTGAAAAACCACTTTGTTGTTAGGCTGCTTTGCGATGGCCTCGCCGAAATCAGAGACTGCTTGCTCCAGATTGCCCTCTCTCCATTCAATCTGGGCTAGAAGATTGAACGCTTGAGCAGAATCGGGGTGCGTTTTTAGTGCTGCGGCGATCAAGGTCCGCGCCTTCGCGTGAGTGTCCAGACTCATCGCCAGTTGAGCTTGTGCTAGCTGTACATAGAGGGATCCCCGATCAAGGGCTGCCGCTTCTTTGATAAGCCCGTCCGCAGGCCCCAGATTACCCTTGGCCAATTCTGCCAGGCCTTTCGAAGCCAATAGTTCGGCACTCGCCGTGCTGGAAAGACCAGCCCGTGAGAGCAGGTCGAGTTCTTTGTGGTTCTGCAGGGCCTGCAGCACACGGCTGAGCGGCGGTACCACCTCATTGGGATCCGCGCCCAGGGATAATGCTTCTGAAAATTCCTTCTCTGCCGCAAACAAATCCCCGGTCTCTGCCATGACTTGTCCCAGCAGTAATCGCGCCTGTGCATTGTCAGGCGCTTTTTGTAGCGCACTCTTGAGCTCGATTGACGCGGCGGACATTTTGCCTTCACGTAATAACGCCTCTGCCCTGGCCACATGTTCTGCATCCGAAAGATTCGCAGAGCAGGCGGTCCCTAGAACTACGGACAATAAAACTGAAAAGATGGCACTCTTGAACTTGCGCATGCGTTAAACCCCAATTCCGTTGTGGCACGGCGGCAGCAGAACCAACACTCCCGTTCGTAGAATAAATACGGATACTGAACTCGGATCCGAATGAGTTTACTCGACCCGAGCACCCGTGCGATGTACGTCAATATAAAACAACGGCGATCAGCTCGCGAGTGACTTGGGGGGTTTTGCTAGGAGCATCACATTCATAGCGCTTCGCACGCGCCGTTCGCCATAAAACAGTGGGCCCAGGAAAGATTTTAATAAACTATGTTTTCCTACCTCGGGTTTTTCACAGAGAATTGCCCTCGGAATCAAGGAATTGGCGCCTTCAGAGGGGAAAATGTTCAGTTTTTGCGCGTTCGTGGCGGGCTTGACTGGTACAATTGCGACGCATGGCTAAAGGCAGCGGGGGCAATAATAAAACGTGGCTGAATTCAAATCGATTCCCAAGGTAAGGGTGCCGTTTACCACATCGGTTGAGAAAATTCTCCTTGCCGTGGAGCGCGGGTTTGAAGAAAAGGGCGATGTCCTGCAGTTGACAGGGCTGCCGTTTCGCGCCTTCTGCTTCAAGCATCCGGATCACGTCGGTGAAATCTTGCGGCACCAGCCGGTGGGTATTACCAAACACCCGGGCGTATTGCCGCGGGTAAAATATGTTATGGGAACCGGCGGCTACATCCTTGAAGGGGGCCCTGCCTGGAAAGAGCGGCGGGTAGAGGTGCAGCCAGCTTTCAAGAGTGATGCGCTGGCACATTACTCGCAACAGGTGCCGGCCCTGACCGACGAACTATTTGATTTGTGGGATGTGCCCGCTGAAGGGCGTGGCCGCATTGATATCACTACTGGCCTGCGCGCGCTGATCACCCGCATCAACTTCCAGATTTTCTTTTCCACGGATCTTGCTGGTGGCGGGGCTGGTCTGCAAAGTTCCCTACTCGAGGCGATTGAACACCAGACCCACGCGCTCAATCTCGATTTTGTGCGCGCCCTGCCGCTGGGGGTGCCGACCCCGCGCAATATTCGTTTCAAACGCAACTACAGCGCACTGCGAAAAACCATGCTCAATCTGGTTGTCGTGCGTCGCGGCCAGTTTTCCGAAAAGCGTGACCTGTTGACGGTCTTGCTCAATGCCACTGACCAGGAAACAGGAGCGGCCTGGTCGGACGACGAAGTGGTCGGTGAGATCTTCTCGATTTATTTCGGAGCGAGTGTGGTGAGCACCACGCTGGCCTGGTGCCTGCACCTGGTGGCGAGCCACCCGCAAGTGCAGGAGCAACTCATCGGGGAATTGCGGGAGCAATTGCAGGGCCGCGAGCCGACAGTGGAGGACCTGAAAAACCTGCCCTATACGGAGGCGGTGCTGCTCGAGACAATTCGCCTGTTCCCACCCTCCTGGGGTTATCCGCGGCGATGTATCGAAGGAATGGAGGTCGACGGGTACCGGGTTTCACCCGACTCCCTGGTCATACCCATGGTGTACTTTACCCACAGGGACCCCCGGTTCTGGCGCGATCCTGCGACATTTGATCCCGGGCGGTTTCAGGCTGACAAAAGGGCCGGAATGCACCGGTTTGCCCACTACCCATACGGTATTGGGCCGAGGAAGTGCCTCG
>JANPDE010000088.1:0-2695 GCA_031431315.1 Haliea sp. | reverse complement strand
GCATTATTGCACCACATCACCACTGGCCACATCTCATCAGATGAAGAACCCGGCAAACGCTCATTCCAGCCGATGAACGTGAATTTCGGTCTTTTCCCGCCATTGGCAGAAGGCACAAAACTCAAACCCGATGATTTTGAGGGCCGCGTGCCCGACATTCGCCAGGTGGTGCAACAGCATAAGCGCCAGGTCGGCAAAGAGCTGGGCTTTGATTACTCAGAGTTTACAGACGCGCAGGTCTCCGATATCTGGCAGTACGATATTTTCCCCAACACGTTTTTCACCATACAGGCGGAGGAGGTGTGGATTTACGGCCCCAGGCCGCACCCTTCGGACGTCGACAAATGTTTCTTCGACAAATGGACGCTGCAGATCCCCGTGGAGTTGGGTTGTGACGCTGCGCGTGGCCTGACGCTGAGTCCGCGCCTGATGACATCGCGCGACGACGAGCGTCCGCCGCACGAGGTGTTCAGCGCAGCCGACGTGATAGACGGCAAACACTCCCTCACTATCACCCTGGACCAGGACATCCACTACCTGGCCGATATGCAGGCCGGCATGCACTCACGCGGTTTCGACTGCGGGGTGTTAAATGAGGATGAGGTGCGTGTGCAGCATTTTCATGACTGGGTCACCGCCTGTCTGGCTGCTATTGATTTGGCTTGATGTGACATACGTTCAGTTTTTCTACAGTTTGACATTGATTTGCACTAGGCGCGTACGTAACGTGCTGATTTAATTAAAGTGGAATACATCAGTTGCCAGGAGAGAGAGGCCAATGAGCAAGCTAAGCTATTTTGTGCTTCTTTTGGCGCTCGCGCTGGGCGGGTTGGGTATTGCCAGGGCTGCAGCGGACCGCGCAATTCAGGATGACGCAGAGCTTGCAACGAGTACCCCGGGCAGGCAATCCGCGGCGCAGGTGTACATCAACCCAAGAACAGGCAAACTGGGTGGTCCACCGCAGGGTATGGAGCCGCCTGGGCTCTCCATCGCGCTGCACAACAAGCTTAGTCGCTCCGCCGCTGGACTAAAAAAGCGCAGACTGTCGAACGGAACCTTGCTGGTGAATCTGCAGGGGCGTTTTCAGAACATGAGTGTCGTTACCCTGACGCCTGATCAAGAAAAGCACATCAATTGTCACCACTCTGCGGATGCTGTCGAACATGCACTGCAGCATGGCAGCGTAACAACCCCATGAGCAAAACTTTTTTACGCTATTTGCTGGGCGTCACACTAGTCATGACGGTGAGCATGGCTGCGAGTGTCCACGCCATTGATATCATCATTCAGAATGCTGATGGGCCAGGCGAGGGTTTCAATGATGTGACACCGGCTGCGCCAGTGGGTGGGAACTCAGGGACTACGCGGGGTGCGCAGCGTCTGAAGGTTTTCCAAAAAGCGGCGGAGATCTGGGGGCGTGCGCTGAGTGGCAGTATACCGATAGTGTTGGAAGCCAACTTCGATAGTATGGTCTGTGATGCCTCATCCGCAGTGCTGGGAGGTGCCGGACCTATAAACATCGCCGCCAATTTCACCAATGCGCCAAAGCCTGATACCTGGTATCACATCGCCCTTGCCAATGCGCTGGCAGGGCAAGACATAGATCCTGCCAGCGGCGATATTTCAGCGACCTTCAACAGCGATCTCGACAATAACGATAGCTGTCTTATGGGCACCAACTGGTATCTGGGCCTGGATAATAACGAGGGAACTGATATCGATTTACTGGCAGTAGTGCTCCATGAAATCGGCCATGGATTGGGCTTTTCCACCTTTGTAGACGAGGCCAACGGCGCCTGGTTTCTCGGTCTACCTGATGCCTTTGCCAGTTTCATCCGCGACAACAGCCTGGGCCTGCAATGGACACAGATGAGTAACGCCCAGCGCATGAATTCTGCTGTCAATGGTGGAAACCTGGTATGGAAGGGGACCCAGGTGACTGCCGCAGCAGGGGGGTTGTCTGGCGGCCTGGACGGACTTGGTCGCGTCAAACTCTATGCCCCCAATCCGCTAAGGCAGGGATCATCCATTTCCCATTGGGATACAACTGCAACGCCCAGCCTGCTGATGGAACCGTTTATAACCGGGGGGCTGACATCGAATCTTGACCTCACTGATGAGCTAATGAAGGAGATTGGCTGGCCGATAATTGATAGCGATGGTGATGGAGTGGTTGATACTGCGGATAACTGCGCGTCTGCTCCAAACCCCGACCAGCTAAATACCGATGGCGCTATCGACGGTGGTGACGCTTGCGATGACGATGATGACAACGACACCTGGCAAGATCTCTATGACAATTGCCCGTTGATCGCCAACCAAAACCAGGTAGATAGCGATGGTGATGGTATTGGTAATAGGTGCGAACCCGACTACGTGCCGTCCGGGTGCGGTTAGAATAATACTTACTAGTACAAAGGCAGACCCCCCGGCTTTGCCGGGGAGGCACTCAGGGTTTGACGATGTCGGAAGTGCCCTGCTAACTCCCGCGCGTGAGCCGTGAACTGTTTGATTCACAGCCGATGTCTATGGGTAGTGGCACGCACGTAATAGCGGCACTCATGAACCGTCCCTCCGGGGATAAGGCCTGAACGCTTGTATGTTACAGGCGTCTTGTATCAGGATGATCAAGGCGCCGGGGTGGGAGGGACGCCACGATCGCTTCTGACCAGTTTGGTACAGACTTTCTGAGATT
>JANPDE010000087.1:0-1669 GCA_031431315.1 Haliea sp. | reverse complement strand
GCTCAATGCAAGACCGGCCAGCAGCACGCCCACAGCGTCCACCCACAACACACCCAAGCGACCAAGCATGCGGCCACTGTGCAGATCCAGCAGCAGCCGCTCCCAGCTGAGCCATTGCGCTGGCGCGGGAATCGCCGCGCGGATAGCCTCTGGCAAACGGTCCGGAACACGCTGGCGGATGTCCGCGCCGGCCGCTGGTGCGCGATGGTTGAACTCCATCAAGTCCAGATCAGCCAGCCACCATGTTCCAGTCGCCTGCAGCACAATCTGCTCTTCTATGAGTCCTACGGCCTGCAAGGGTACGGGCAGGCCAGTGCTAGCGTTGATGGACTCGACCAATTCACCACGGTGGGTAATCAGTAGCAGTTCCTCGGCGCAACCGGCGTAGAGCAGCTCGCCCGCCGCCACGGCACCCACCAGTGGCCCGTTGCAGGGCGCAACCTCCTGCGCATCAAGATAGATGCGACCGTTAGCCGCTCGGGATAGCCAGCGCTCGCCCAACTGGAACGCCGGCAGATCGCCCGAATCGTCGCCATAGGCTTGGCTGAGCCAGGGCCAGTCGACAAAGTGGCGGTCCAGCCCCAGCTCCGGGGAGTGATTCAGCGCGATACCTGTAATGGCCAGTACCAGCGCGAAGAAAGCGGCCAGCACGCCCAGGCGTCGGTGCCAATGCCAGAGCATGCCCACCAGCCGGGCACGACGTCGCATCAGCTTTGCACCTGCGCATCCAGCCACAGCGCCAGTCGCGTCATACGCTCGACCGCGCGCACCGAAAGTGTCGCGCCGGTGATGCCGTCGATATCCTTCGACAAATAGCCGTCAGGCGCCAGTGTCAGCCCGCTGAACTGGCTGGTAAAAAAGAGGTGGCGGATTTCCCAGCCGCGACTTTCGCGAAAGGCCAGTACCTCTACCCGCGTAATACGATCAGCGGCGACCACGACACCCAAGGTTATCGGCTTATCCTTGCCAATGTCCTCAAGTATCCACGCAGTAGTCTCGCCGACCTGCCAATAGCGCAGACGCAGCGCGGCGGGCGCCCAGCCAACCGCAGCTTTGGCAGCGGCGCGAGTCTCTTCGGTGAGCCACAGGGTATGTATGGCAGGTTGTTTGCCGTCAAATGCAAGACTCAGGAATGCATCACGCCCGAGATACTCCTCACCAAAAGCAGAAAAGGCCGCCATCATTGCGATGGCAGCCAGTGCTAGGCGGCGATGCCGCGGGTGATGACAGATCGCGATCATCAGAAACTGAAGCCGACTCCCAGGTTCAGGCCTTCCAGTTCTTTCTGGTCGGCAGGCGCATCCTGAAATTGGTAATCGACCTTGAACACGACATTTTCCACCAGCCAGTAGTTCACACCCACATCCCATTCGCTGAACTGCGCATCCCCGTCGCTGCCGGCCTGGTTATCCCACTCGCTGTAGCGCGCTAAGATACCCAGGTCGCGCTGCAGTAGCCAGGATGGTTCGATATACCAGCCTTCCTGCTGATCGGCACCGGTCTTGATGTTGTTGATCGCATTGTTGATGTCCCATGAGGCTGCCACGGCGCGCAAGCCAAAGGGGCCAGTGCGATAAACCGCATGCGCCGAGTAGAGCATGGCGTCGACATCGTCTATGTATAGTCCCTGGTACAAGTCCTGCTGGTATTGCAAGGTGGCACCCAACTC
>JANPDE010000086.1:0-2484 GCA_031431315.1 Haliea sp. | reverse complement strand
GTCATCGACGGTGGCGGGCGTACGCTGATGCCCGGCCTTATCGACATGCACTGGCATGCGATGCTGGTGCGGCCCACGCCGGCCTCGCTACTCAGTGACGATATAGGCTACCTCAATCTTACAGCGGGCACGGAGGCGACCGCGACGCTGATGCGCGGGTTTACCACGGTCCGCGATATGGGCGGGCCAGTCTTTGGGCTCAAGCGCGCCATTGACGATCGCACTGTCGTGGGGCCGCGCATTTTCCCATCCGGCGCCATCATTACCGTTACCAGTGGTCATGGCGATTTCCGCCAGGCGTTCGAAGTGCCGCGTGTGGTCGGGGCGCCGCTGTCGCGCGGGGAGCAGCTGGGGGCGGCGATGATCGCGGATAGTCCGGATGAAGTTCGGGTGCGTACGCGCGAGCAGCTGATGCTGGGCGCATCACAAATCAAGTTGACGGCCGGCGGCGGGGTGGCATCACCCCACAGCCCGCTCGACGCCTCTACCTTTACCGAGGAAGAGTTGCGCGCCGCTGTTGAAGCTGCCGAAAACTGGGGCACCTACGTGACGGTGCACGCTTACACCCCGGTCTCGATCCGGCGCGCGATTGCCGCCGGTGTGAAGTGCATCGAACACGGCCACCTGATGGACGAAGCAACCGCCAAACTGATCGCCGAGAAGGGTGTCTGGTTGAGCACCCAGGCGTTTCCGGACGAAATGGCCGAGGCATTTCCACCCGGTTCATTGGAGCGGGCCAAGGCGGTGGAGGTGTTTGCCGGTACCGACAAAACCTTCGAGCTGGCGAAGAAGTACAAGATCAAGACCGCGTTCGGCACCGACATTCTGTTTTCCCCGCGGCTGGCGGAGCGCCAGGGAGAGCTGTTGACCACGCTGCTGCGCTGGTATACTCCGGCCGAAACGCTCGTTATGGCAACCAGTAACAACGCGCAATTGCTGTACCTCTCCGGTGAGCGCAATCCGTACCCTGGCAAGCTTGGCGTCGTTGAGGAAAGCGCGCTCGCCGATCTCCTGCTAATCGACGGCGATCCGATAGCCAACCTCAAACTGATAGAGAATCCGGAGAAAAACCTGCTTGTTATTATGAAAGATGGCAGGATCTACAAGAATTATCTGAAATAGGAAAATATGGCGAAGTATTGAATTTATACTTTAACTCCCTATGAAGATAGTCACGTGGAACTGCAATGGTGCATTAAGGAAGAAGCTTGAAGAGGCTGATTCTTTAGGCGCAGACCTGTTAATCATCCAGGAATGTGAAAATCCGGAATCGTCTTCCGGGGACTATCGAGATTGGGCTGGTGAATATCTTTGGTTAGGCAATAGCAAGAACAAGGGTATCGGCATATTTCCAAAGAATGGGAATCATGTGTCGAGTTTGAGTTGGTGCGGAGAGTTTAAAATTAACGGCTTCAAGCGTTCGCATGAGTCGCATGCGTGGTCGACCCCTGACCTGAAACTGTTTCTTCCATTCAAACTAAATGACAAGTACACGATTCTCGGTGTATGGACCAAAGGAGCTGATCCAGGGGTGTTTGGCTATATGGGGCAGTTCTGGAAGTATTTACAAATACATGACGAACAGCTGTCCAAGCCAAGCACTATTATAGCGGGTGACTTCAACAGTAATGCAATCTGGGATAAATCGGATAGATGGTGGAGCCATTCGGGTGTCATCGGTGAGCTTGCGGAGCTTGATCTATATAGCCTCTATCACCATCGAGAAAACGAAGATCAAGGCAGCGAATCGAAGCCAACCTTTTACTTACATAGGAACAAAAATAAGTCATATCACATCGACTATGCGTTTGTTTCAAAAGATTTGTTAGACTCAAGCGATATTGAAATTGGGAGCATTGGAGATTGGTTGTCTACTAGTGATCACATGCCAATTACTATCACGATAAGCAGTTAGTAATTAGACGCAGCGGAACAAGTTACTGTTGCTCACTGGCCAAAGCGTTAGTGTCTCTACAAACATTTAGTTTCAACTGTCTTAGTTTTTTCGTACCACTCGCTTAACTTTGTCTTCCTTCAATTTATTGGGTTGTCTAACCCGATTCCTACCAGCAACACGGAGCAGACGAAGAAATTTGGGACACTCAAAATGACTGGGCGCTTTGCAGGCAGCGGCGTGATGCAGTCCATTGCGCATGGCGGTCAATTCCCGAATTTTTCTGTCCAATTCGTCGGCCTTGACCAACAGCAGAGCTCGATTAATGTCAGGCCCTTCGGGCGTAAACATTGCACTAATCTCATCCAGCGAGAAACCGACTTTTCGCCCCAAGGAGATCAGCGCCAGTCGCTCTATCACGTTAGCGCTGAATAGTCGGCGCAAACCGTTGCGGCCGTTTGACTGGATTATTCCCTTTTCCTCATAAAATCGTAACGTTGAGGCGGGTAATCCGGATGCCTCTGCAACTTCAGCTATATCCATTATGTCACCTCTTGTAATTAATGCTTGACCTCAAGTTGACTTGAAGT
>JANPDE010000085.1:0-2668 GCA_031431315.1 Haliea sp. | reverse complement strand
CAAGGATTACAGCTGTGTGAACGGTTTCTGTCCGTCGTTCGTGACGGTGACCGGCGCCAGCATCGCCGTGCGCGAAAGTTCTGATCCCGCTCGTCTGCAACAGTTGATCGCCGCCCTGCCCGAGCCGCGACTGGCTCCGCTGGATGCGAAGGGCTACAACATCCTGGTCGCCGGTATCGGCGGCACCGGTGTGCTGACCATTGGTGCGTTGCTGGGCATGGCGGCGCATCTTGATGGTAAGGGTTGTTCCGTGCTGGACATGACCGGCATGGCCCAGAAAGGCGGTTCCGTGACCAGCCACATCCGTATCGGCCTCGATCCCGCCAGGATCTTCACATCCCGGCTGAGCGAAGGCATGACCGATGTCTTGCTGGCCTGCGACATGATCGTCGGTGCCGGACCGACCGTGTTGAAGGCTGTGCGCCCTGGCCACACCGTGGCCATCCTTAACACCGATGTCACACCGACCGGCGAATTCCAGACCGATAAAAATATTGATCTGGGCGAAGCACACTTGCATCGAACCATTGTCGATGCGCTTGGCGGCGGACCCGTATTCGATGTGCACGCCAGCAAGCTTGCCACCGACCTGACCGGCGACAGCATCGGCACTAACATACTGATGCTCGGCTACGCTGCACAGCAAGGGCTATTGCCCTTGTCGCTTACATCGATCGAAGAAGCCATTCGTCTCAACGGGACTTTCGTAGAGGGCAATCTACGCACGCTCGCACTGGGACGATTGGCTGCTCACGACCCAACGACTCTCGCTGCGGAACTCAACGCCAAGGCCGACGAGGCCGTCCCCCTGAACACCGTCAACGCTGTACTGGCCAGCCGCAGGCGCCTGCTGACCCACTATCAGAATGCTGCCTACGCCAAACGCTACACCGATTTTATCAGCGACATCCGTCAACGCGCCTCCGCACGCATGCTGGTGGGCGGCGAAGAATTCGTACGCACGACCGCCCTCACCCTGGCACGCCTCATGGCGTACAAGGATGAATACGAGGTGGCGCGACTGTACACCGACCCCGCATTCATGCAGCGTATACAGCAGCAATTCTCCGGCGATTTCAAAATGAGCTTCCATCTCGCCCCGCCCTTTCTGCCGGGTCGCGATGCTGCGGGCCGACCCAAGAAGCGCAGCTTCGGCCCCTGGGTCATGTTCCTCTACCAGATACTGCGGAGACTAAAGGGCTTGCGCGGCACGCCGTTTGACCCCCTCGGATATTTCCCGGCGCGTCGAATGGATCGACGCCTCATTGAGGATTACTGTGCCGTGATTGAAGGCATCGTGGACCGACTGGAGCAACATAATCTTACAGCGGCTATTGAACTCGCGCGTGCCGCAGTGGACATTGCCGGTTATGGTCCGGTCAAGGATGCTTCGGTGGTGCGCTATGAGTCCCGGTTGGAAGTACTGCTGGAAGATTTCGAGAAGCAGGGAGAGCGACCTAATTGCCGTCCCGTCTTGGGTAACATTATTTATGAGTCAATTCGCTCTTTAAGTTGACTTATTGTCAACAGTCTCTATTATCGAACAAATAAAGCTTCATTTTTGGACAAGGATTCCCATGGACAATTATAAAAGGCTCTGTTTCTCGCTGTTCGCTTCACTTACCTTGACGGGCCAAATCGCCTATGCCGATGAGCTTTTCTGTCCAGAAGGCGCCGGTACGGAAATTACAATGGCTATGGGTGACAACGTTTATTGCAAGAGCGACGGCAGTAACGAAGTCGACCTATTCTACTTTCTGGGAAAAATCGGAGACAATGTAGAGATATTCTTACAGGATGGCGGCGAAAGGGGCACTTATCGCCCCGTGCTCTTTGACCCGGGTGGTGTTCCAGTTGATGATGATTGTTGCTCTAACCCAATACTCAAAAAAGTTTTGGAGAAAGATGGACTTTACACACTCCGAGTCTTACAAAACGACCCTCCACCGCCTGGCACGTCCATCCCCTATTTGATTCAATTTCCATGTGTCCAGCAGGATTGTCAAACCGAAATTCCTCCCGACAGCCTCGGGTATCACGCCGTGGATTCTTGCCGAATCGTTGACACGCGATATGGGATTGGTGGGTCAATGTCTGCAGGAGATGTGAGGCACTTTCGTACGTATGGCGATGTGAGTGCTCAAAACAGCGCGGCCGGTGGTGCCCCTCTCGACTATCCTACTCAGTGTCCCTTCGCATTGGGTGAACATGCTGCCGTACATTTGAGTATTACAGTAACTCCCCTCGGCCCCAAAGGAGAGAATGGTAGCATTAAGGTTGGGCCTTATGGTCAAAGCTTGCCGAACTTCCCGTGGGTTTACTACAAAAAATCAGGTGCACAAAAATATATCAATACCGGAACGGTAAAAGTCAAATCTAGTACTAAAAGCACGCCGGAAATTTCTGTATCTACAACGAAAGACGTCCATCTGCAAATAGATGTTCTCGGGTACTACACCGAATAGGGACCCTTTTGATTCCATATTTTTTGGAGCCGGAGGCAACTAATTTCTACGTCCGGTTACGGCTGCGATCTCAACCGGTCGATGCAACACACGCATTAAATCTAGCAGCTGGCGTTTCATAGGCCAAGGTTTTCCTGGGCCTCTCGTTCAATTCTCTCGCGATCGCATTGAGTTCGGCCTGGGAGTAGACAGATAAGTCGGTG
>JANPDE010000084.1:0-39558 GCA_031431315.1 Haliea sp. | reverse complement strand
TCTTCCAGATAGTTGACGCCAAACGTCACGTGGCGCGCCTCATCCCGAGTCACCAAATACACCACATCCTTGAGAACCGGGTCAGGCGTAGTTTCACGTGCCGTGGCGAAAGCCGACAACGCAAGACCCTCTATCACGATTTGCATACCAATGAACTTCATATCCCAGCGTTCATCGGTGAGAATCTTGTCAATAATACTTTTCAAATGCGTATTAATCGGGTACATCATTCCGATGCGCTGCTGTAAGTATTTATTGAAGACTTCCACATGGCGCGCCTCGTCAAAGGTTTGCGAAGCCGCGTAGAGTTTGGCATTAAACGTTGGCGCACAAGAACATAATTGGGACGCCACCAACAAAGCGCCCTGCTCGCCGTGCAGGAACTGGGATAAGCTCCAGGCGTTCATATGTAACCAAAATTCATTCCTGGTTTTCTCGTCCATGGACAGATAAGGTTCGTAGTCATGGAGATTCATCATCTCTGGCGCCTGCTGTTCCTCTGGCCAGGGACGATCCCAATCGATATCGATTTGCGGATCCCAATTAAGTTGCTTGCCCAAGTCGTACAGTTTTTTGATTCTGTCATCCTGAATCGTGTAGTCCCAGTTGTAGGAACCCGTCAGTGGCGTCTGGAAAATCTCGGCGACATGGTCAACATCCGCACTGGTCAGTACATCCTCCAGGTTGGGATTATCACTGGGGTAATCCGCGCCGGCATAGCGTTGTATCTTACGTGGTGTTTTTTCAGTCCATTCAACTCGCATGGGCGTACCTCCGTCATTCATATCTGCCGATGACTATGCGCGCTGGTCGCAATCGCAGCAAGGTAAAGTCTTGTCATATTAAGGTCATTTATGGCCAAATAGCTCCATGCCTGATACCAGCACTCCAGCCCAGTACATACTGATACTTATCGATATGGTGGAACAGCAGGGTTGCGAGCGCAAGAAACTACTGGCTGGCACTACGCTCGCCAATACCGGCATTGCCAGTATTGGCGCCCGTATCAATGATGCGGACTTCAACCAACTGGTCGCCAATGCCCAGAAGCTGACGGGCGATCCAGCCCTGGGCCTTAAACTGGGTTTGCGCCTCAATTTAAGCGCTCACGCGGTGCTGGGTCAGGCTTTTATAACTTGCACCGACCTGGCGCAAGCGATGAATTTATTCTTAAAATACAATCACTTGTTGGCTTCGGGCCTGCACATCGAATTTGAGACTGTGGGCGAGCAATGCGTCCTGACAATAGCAAGCGCCCCGGGAGATACATCAATAGAGTTCGGATACGAGCTCTTGTACGGCGCCATCATTAACACCTTGCGGGGCCTGTTGAATGCACCCGGCTTATGCCTGCGCATGGAATTGCCCTACCCCCAACCCGCGCACGCAAAACTTTATTACGAAGTATTCGGTGAAGATGTCCACTTCGACTGTGTGCGGGGGCGAATCTTATTTCACCGCGATTTACTCAACACTCGATTGCCGTCTTCCAATCCAGTATTGCGCAATCTCTTCGAAGCAGAGTGCGCACGCCTACTGGCTGACCTGGAAGAGGAAAACTCGGCAGTGGAGCGGACTTTGCGGTTGTTACGCAAACTGGAAGGCCAATATCCGCCGATGCCCCAGATTGCCAATATGCTCAATCTGAGTCCACGTACCTACCGGCGCAGGCTGGATGAAGAAGAGCAGTCATTTCAGAAACTATTGGATCAGGTGCGCGGTGAACACGCCACTCGCTACCTGCAAAACACGCGCCTACCGCTTTCCAGTATTGCATACTTGATCGGCTTCAGTGACGCATCAAATTTCCGTCGGGCATATATGAAATGGACGGGAATGTCGCCCAGGACGGTACGCCGTGGCTAGCGCTAATGAAATCTCCCACCAACAATCTGACAGGACATGCCGCAGTATTCATGTACCATCATCAGTTCCATTAACTGTGCATCTTCACTATGAGCTACTGTACGGCGGCCATCGGGCAAATCGAATACCGCCACCGCGCGCCACGGGTCTAAACCCTGGTAAAGCACCGTATAGCCTGCCACCGAGCCAGTACCACTATAGCCTGCGACCAGTTCGCACACTTCGCTCGCCTGACGAACCTGATCGGTGACATCGGCATTGACCCAACCTTTTACTCCGGGGCTGCACGACCAGAGCGCACAGGCTTGTTTGGTCAAGAGACCACTTACGGCGGTAACCAGTGCTGTTTCCTGCGGATTCTGGCGCAGCAACTGGGCCATCTTCACTGTTGCCTGAAACACAAAATTATTCAGCGGGCCTCCGCCAAAGGTCATTCCCCCGGTGACGCTGACATTGCGCAGCGGATCCAGGCCAAATTCCTGCAACTGCACCCGTACTGCATAAGGGAAACAGGAATACAGCTCACACAATCGAATATCGTTAAAGTTGATTCCCGCCAACTCCATGGCGACCTGGCCCGCGATTCTAAAGCCAGGGCTGGCGCCCAAATCCCTGCGACTGGCAACCACTGACATGAAGTTGGATTCGGTGAAAGCACGAGGAAATATCCATTTGCTACGTTTGATGCCCAAACTCTCGGCAACGTGTGCGGAGCACAGTATCAAACCTGCAGCCTGGTCAACATTCCACTGGCTATTGTGCAATTTAGTATAGGGGAACGCGAGCATGCGATTATCAGGTGAGTGCTCGCGAATGTGTGCTGCTGTAACCCGTTCATCAGACCAGGCATCGGGGTTATCCGCAGCGAGTTCACTTAATCGAGCATACATCGTGGCCATCTGATCTCGGTGTTGCGCCACACTCAAGCCCTGCTTATAGCGCAGTGCGCTGTCCATTATGGCGTAGTAACCCACAGGCATGCCCAAACCGCTATCCGACTCCACTGATGACCACATGTCCTCCTGCGGGCGCAGGGTGATGTCCGGCTCCACACCGATTTGCTGCGTCTCGGGGGCCTCTACTCCCGACTTGCTGGCAGATAGTGCGCGGTACTTGGCCTCCCCACCAGCAACCAGTACCACCTGCGCCTCCCCTGCGCAAATCCGCTCACAGGCGCGGGTCAACAGGGTCTGCTGCAATACTCCAAACTCTGCCAACAGAGTCATGGCGGAACTTGCTCCGAAAGCATCCGCCAATAAGCGCCCCGGATCGCTGTAGCCCCAGAGACTCCTGGGTACCAGTATTTCGTCTGCTTTGCCCAACAGCGCCATACAACCGGCATCGGCTGCGGCATCGCGCAAAGCACGTTCCATCAGGGCCACAGGCTCCAGTGCCTGCTGATAATCGTCGATTTTTTGCTGAACAGCGGCAATGCCCACCAACACCGGGGCATTGGCCGCATAATCAGCCATGAATAAACTTCCCTGCATACCAGTTCAGCATGGCTATTTTTTCTTCAAGTGGCTTGTCGGCTTCCATCTCGTAGACATTGCGAAAGCCGATAATGACATCGGATACCCCAATAGTTTCCAACTTTTTAATGCCCTCCGGCGTGAACGCATTCTGACCGGTAGTGAAAACTCTGAACGCCCTATCGGTCGTACCGAACTCCTGGCGCAATTGATGTATACGGCCGATGTAAGCCTCCAATTCCTCGATGTTTGCGCCGGCGCACATCCATCCATCACCCACCTTCGCTGCACGTTTCAGGGCCGGCTCGGTGTGTCCACCAATCAGTAGTGGGGTCGGTTTGGTCGGCACCGGGTTCATCTTATTGGCCGGCATATTGTGCATTTCAGCCGCATACCCGAAATAGTCGCCTGATTCGAGTCCGCGTAAGATGTCGATCTGTTCATCAAATCGCTTACCGCGCTTTTCCCAAGGCACTTCACACACGGCGAAGTCCTCTTCCCACGGGCTGATCCCGATACCGAAATCAAAGCGATTGCCAGAGAGCACCTGAATACCCTGAACCTGTTTTGCCACAACAGGCGCCTGTCGTACGGCAAGCTTGTAGACAAAAGTGGCGAAGCGAATTTTCTCAGTGACGGCAGCCATCGCAGCAACAGCAATGAGACTTTCAATAAAGGGCACGCTTTCCAGAAATTCCCTGCTGCCATCCTTGTTGTAGGGATATTTGGAACTGGCTTCCTGGGGATAGCAAATACTGTCGGGTATCGCAATACCATCGAAACCCGCCTGCTCCGCAGCCCGGGCCAATGGGAGGTAGTGGGCAGGTTCGCACATGCCAATCTGATAACTGAATCTCATCGTGTGGTTCCTCAAGCGAGAAAGGGAAGGGAGATGGACTGTTGCAGAAAAACCATACTGTAGCTTCAAATCACGTCAAGGTCCTTGATGAGTTGTAATTTTCCTCAACTGGCCTCAAATACTGAACCCTGCGACCATGCCCTAACTGTATTCTTTTACCCTGGGCAATTGATGCCCAGCCAAGCCCGGCGGAGAATTGACGACACGCAAACATGACCACGTCTGCCGACACACCACGACCCGCTACCAGTGACCGGTCACAGCGTTTCCTGTTTGAGGAAGCGGATATCCGTGGCGAAAGCGTACATCTGGACTCGGCTTATCGAGAGATACTTGCCATACACGAGTACGCGGACGGCGTGGGCCGTTTATTGGGTGAATTTCTGTCGGCAGCAGTCCTGCTAAGTACAAATCTCAAATTCGAGGGGAAGTTGGTTTTACAGGTGAGATCCCAAGGCCAGATACCCCTGCTTATGGCGGAATGCGATCATCTCCTGCAGGTGCGCGGCATTGCCCGCGGAGCGGAACATGCCACATCCAACTGCAATGATCAGCTGCTGTGCAATGGTCAGTTGGCAATTACAGTTGATCCAACCAATGGTCAACGCTACCAGGGTATCGTGCCAATGCGACAGGGCTCCCTGGCCCAAAGCCTGGACGCCTACTTTGAACAATCTGAACAATTGAAAACCCGAATCTGGCTGGCGGCCGATGGACGGCGGGCAGGAGGTTTGTTGCTGCAACAGTTGCCGGCACAGATCGCCGACGACGAGACTGTGCGGCTGCAACAGTGGGAACACGCCTGCTCGCTGGCCGCTACCGTGAGGGAGGCGGAATTGCTTGATCTACATGCCCATCAGCTGCTGTATCGTTTGTACCCTCAAGACGCGGTGCGTCTGTTTGAGCCATCGATGGTGAGATTTCACTGTACCTGTTCTCGCGAACGAACCCGCAATGCCCTGACCACCCTGCATCCGAGTGAATTGGAAGAACTGCTGAGGGATCTGGGCTGCATCACGATGGACTGCGAATTCTGCAATCAACAATATAGCTTCAGGCGCAGCGATCTGGCGGGTGTATTAACGGATGATAATGGGGCCGAAACGTTACACTGATCGCAGGTTAGGCGAAATTCGCCGAATTTATGCTCTGATATATTTCGCATAACACAGTGTTTCTGACATAATTACGCCCCCGTAAAGCCCAAAAAAAAGGCGCAGGAGCTCCCCAGGGGCTGCGCTCTATGAAGACAGGACGCACCATGACCCGAGATATCAAGACCGCCCAGGAGTATTCCGACCTGGCGCCATCCAAACTCATAGAAGAATCAATAAAACGCAGCGAGGGTATACTGTCCGATACCGGCGCGCTGCTTGTCACTACTGGCAAACGCACTGGACGCTCACCCGCCGACCGCTTTTTAGTCAAGGAACCCAGTACAGAAGACAGTATCGATTGGGGCAGCGTCAACCGGCCATTCGATAGCGACAAATTTGATGCCCTTTGGGACCGGGTGCAATCCTACCTGGCTGTGCGAGACCGATTCGTCACGCACCTGCACGTTGGCGAGCATAGCGACCACTACCTACCGGTCAGGGTCACTACAGAAACTGCCTGGCAGGCGCTGTTTGGCCGCAATATGTTCATACGCCCCAAGACTTACAACGCTGCTCGCAAGCCTGAATGGAATATTCTCAATGTCCCCGGTTTCACGTGTATTCCCGAACGCGATGGCACGAACTCTGATGGCGTAGTTATTATCAACTTCGGCCAACGCAAAGTATTGCTCGCTGGCATGCGTTACGCCGGCGAAATGAAAAAATCCATGTTCTCGGTGCAGAATTTCCTGTTACCGGAAAAAGATGTCATGCCAATGCACTGCAGCGCCAATGTGGGTGAGAATGGCGATACCACCCTGTTCTTTGGACTGTCCGGCACCGGCAAAACAACACTCTCCGCCGATCCGGAGCGTTACTTGATCGGCGATGACGAACACGGGTGGGCCAAGGGCGCTGTCTTTAACCTCGAAGGAGGCTGCTACGCGAAAACGATTGACCTCAGCCAGAAAAACGAACCTGTGATCTGGGACGCTATCCGCTTTGGCGCGATTATCGAAAACGTTGTACTGGACGATACCCGTCGTGCTGACTATTCAGACACCAGCCTGACTGAAAACGGTCGCTGCTGCTACCCACTGGAACATGTCGACAAGCGCACTGAGAGCAACAGTGGTGGCGAGCCTAGATGTGTTATTTTTCTCACCTGTGACGTCTCCGGTGTCCTGCCTCCTGTTTCCATCCTGTCCAAGGAAGCGGCAGCGTTTCATTTTCTCAGTGGCTATACCGCCAGAGTAGGATCGACAGAACTGGGCGCAGAAGCAGGCATCCACCCTACGTTCTCCACTTGCTTCGGAGCTCCGTTCATGCCGCGGCCGGCCGGTGATTATGCGGAACTGCTGATGAAACGCATAGTCGATTTCAACAGCCAGGTTTACCTGGTCAACACTGGCTGGATTGGTGGCTCGGGCGGCCCGGGTGGCAAGGGCTCTCGATTTCCCATTCCGGTGACACGAGCAGTGGTTCACGCATGTCAGAGCGGTGCCTTGCTGAATGCTCCCACCGAACACCTTACTATTCTCAATCTGGACTTTCCTGCCGCCATCCCGGGTGTCGACGCCCAATACATCGATCCGCGCACGGGCTGGGGTGACGAAGGCAACTACGCCGAACAGGCTCGCAAATTGGCTGCGCTTTTTGAGCAGAACATTAAAAAGTTCGACGTATCCGACGCCATCGTGGCAGCTGGCCCCCAGTCCAACTGATATTTCGGGTTGACGACTAAACAGCTCACTGCTTGGTGGGCGGTTTTTAGTGTCTTTAAGAAATGCATTCCGTAGGCCTTGCGAGATCACGATCTGTCGCGTCCTCAGCGATGGCACCACAAATATTTCATTCTTTATTAGTATGTTTATTCTAATTATTTTCCGTAGTCTGGCCTTGAACCGGTGGGTAAGCCCAGTTGGGTAGTCCCACTTGCATTTACCGTTTCCAAGGAGATGAACCATGGCCCAAAAAACGAAGACTACTACCAAAGCCGCGCGCAAGCCTGCCGCAAAGCGTAAACCTATTGCCAAGCGCAAGCCTGCCGTCAAGCGCGTCGCGCCCAAAAAATCCGGTACGGACTTCGCTATTAGCGCCCAGGACACTGGCCGCACCGTATTTCTGGCTGGCCTCGGTCTCTATGGCAAGGTCTATGACCAGGCACAGGAGCAGATCAACAGCCTGCCGAAGCAGTTGGAAGAGCGCCGCAAAAAAGCTGACAAGATCTACAAGGAACTGGTCAAGCGCGGAGAGAAGCTTGAGAAAGATGCCAAAAGTGCAATGCAGGATATCGAATTACCCAAGCTGGAACTGGACAGTCTGACGGATCGCAAAAAGCTGGAACAGCAACTGAAAAAAGCCAAAGCGCGCTTTAATGAGTTGAAGAAATCTGTAGGTTTCAAAGCTGCTGCCTAGGCGAAACCCATCCAGGGTTTTTGATCCCTGCCTGTCAGGGGTTATTTTGGGGCCACTCTGTGGCTCCTTTTTTTGTCTGCTAATCTGCTTTAATACGCGCAGCAAACGCGTTATCTTTCAAGCCAGACTCGAACATTGCGAAGGCTGACAACATGAGCGATGAAAAAAACAAAGTTACCGACAAAGCCAGCGAAATCGCCAAGAATATTTGGTTGGCAGGCGTGGGTGCCTATGGCAAGGCCGTAGAAGAAGCACAAGGGAGGCTGGAAAAAGCCATGGAGCCACCCAAATTGTTTCGGGATCTGGTAAAGGCAGGTACGGCCCTGGAAGAGGAGGCCAGGGAGAGCACAATTGCCGCTCGACACTCAGTCGAAGAACGCATCAACCGCGTTCGCGAGAATTTCCATAATCAACGTCCGGCCCGTATTGAAGACCTGCTGGCGCTGCATAAAAAAGTCGATCAGCTTACCAGGAAAGTGGACCAGCTCAGCAAAGCCCTGACCGATCAGGGCAAGAGCAGGGCCTCCCCCCCTCGCAAACGGGCACAAAAAACTGCACCAGGAACTACCCCTGCTCGCGGGAAAATCGCTAAAAGGAAAATCGCGGTGGCTAAAACTGCCCGAAAAAATAAATCGGGTGGTAAATCGTCCTCAGCCACGAGCAAACGCTAGGCCTGACAGCCATACAGCATGAGAACCAGGGACCGTATTCTCCACACTAGCCTGGCGCTATTCAACGAAGCGGGAGAGGCTGATACCACTACTCTGGACATTGCCAATGAATTGGGCATCAGCCCTGGCAATCTTTATTACCATTTCAAAGGCAAGGATCAGATCATCACCGAGTTGTTCCAGCAATATGAACAAGCCATGATTCACACCTTGACCGCGCCAATAGAGCGACCCCTGAGCCCGGATCGGGGCAGTGTGGAAGACAATTGGTACTATCTTTATGTGGTGATGGAGGAGATGCATCAGTATCGATTTTTGTACCACAATCTCGACAATATACTGCAGCGATATCCGGATATAAGACGTGGCTTTAAGCGACTGATACAGTTCAAGCGCGCTGCGCTGTACGCAATTTGCCAAACCCTGCTGCAACAGGACGTTATCGACGCAAAAGACCAGCAATTGCTTGGACTGGCCGACAACATGACCCTCAACCTGACCTTCTGGTTCAGTTATGAAGCGCTTTTGCATGACAACCGCACGCCCCAAGTTACGATTCACCAGGGCGTGCTACAGTTGCTGACTATGGTCGCGCCCTATCTCGGCGACGCCGAACTGAGCTTTTACCGCGACTGTGAAACCATTTACGTCAATATGCTGGCAGACACAGGCTAGGACAGTCGTTGCAGCAGAATGACATCGGCACCCATAATCTCAAGGCTAGCGTCATGCTGCCCTGCCCACCAACGCCACGTAGCCACACTGAAGAAACAGACGTGAGTAGGATCATTTTTGTAGTGCCAGCCGGCAAATGCAACTGGATCACATACCAACTTCGTCATGATGCCAAACCAACCCCCCGGCGGTAGCAGTGCCCACAAGCGCTCCAGTTCCCGTCCCGGCAGATACAGGTGTTCAACTACCTCAGTCGCACACACAAAATCGTAATTGACGTCGAACACTTTTACCTCGGGAACGAAGAATCTGTCGTAGAGCTCAACCCCGAATCCAGCTTCGCGCAACATATGCGCCAAAGCAGGTCCTGGGCCACAACCAAAGTCCAGGCCGCTGGCACCAGGCCTCAGTCGTTCGATGAGTGGTAGCATCATGCGCGATAAAAACGCCCGGTAGCCCGGGTCTTCAATATGATTTTGATGTAATGCATACTGTGCCCGTTCTGCTTCCTGGCTCAAGTAAAAGTCAGGCGGCACAAACACCAGGCCACAGGCGGCACAAGCAAGGTAAGGACGACGCATATCCTTGGAGTAAAAGGAAATTTCTGCTCCCGCACATAACGGGCAGTGTGTTTCACCGGGCATCTGCTATTATTCTCCCTCCCATCGGGCATCACAAATATCGAGGAGCGTAACATGAGCATCAAGACTGGCGACAAAATCCCCGCTTGCACATTGAAGACCATGGGCGAGAAAGGCCCTGTCGACATCACCACCAAGGAAATATTTGGCGGCAAGAAAGTAGTGCTGTTTGCGGTTCCTGGCGCGTTTACACCCGGATGCAGCATGACTCACCTCCCGGGCTATGTGGTGAATGCAGACAAGATCAAGGCCAAGGGAGTTGATACCATAGTCTGCATGGCAGTCAATGACGCCTTTGTTATGGGGGCCTGGGGCAAGGCCCAGAATGCCGAGGAATTGCTGATGCTGGCGGACGGAAATGGCGAGTTCACCGCAGCGCTTGGACTGGTCCTGGACGGCACGGGATTTGGTTTGGGTAAGCGCAGCCAGCGCTTCGCGATGATTGTCGAGGATGGAAAAGTTACCCATCTCAATGTGGAACCTGGCCCCGGTATAGACGTCAGCTCTGCTGAAAAAATCATGGTGCTGCTCTAGACGCTCACCAACCCGTCCTGGGCAGCGGCGTAAACTGTTGCGCAGCCAGCGAGCGGCTTTAACGCGCCGCCGCTGGAGTCGCACTCCCTGAAGCGCTACACTGCCCGCAATTATGAATGTGTTTCCCAATGTACTGATCGACCGTTTTCAACGCAGGGTTGATTATGTGCGCCTGTCCGTAACCGATCGCTGCGATTTTCGCTGTGTTTACTGTATGGCCGAAGACATGACCTTCGCGCCCAAACAGCATATTCTCACACTGGAGGAGATTCTCGAAGTAGCCTGCGCCTTCGTCGAGCTGGGTGTGAGTAAGATACGCCTCACTGGTGGCGAGCCCCTCATTCGAAATAATATCCTGTCGCTTATCGAACCTCTGGGGCAACTCCCCGGCCTCACCCAACTGGTGGTAACCACCAACGGCTCCCAATTGCAGCGCCTGGCGGGGACGTTGCGACAGCTGGGAGTAAAGCGCATTAACATCAGCCTGGATAGTCTGCAGCCACGCAAATTTCGCCAACTTACCCGGCATGGCAACCTGGATCAGGTTATAGCCGGTATCGACGCAGCAATCGCGGCAAAATTTGAACACATCAGGCTCAATGCCGTTATTTTGAAAGGGCGCAATGAGGATGAGGTGCTGGACCTTGTAAACTTCGCGCACCAGCGTGGTGTTGATATCGCTTTCATTGAAGAAATGCCGCTGGGCCTCATCGATGAACACGACCGCGTCCTGAGTTTTTGCAGCAGCGAAGAACTGCGCGAGATTATTTCGCGCCGGTACACATTAGAACCACTGGGCGACCCGCGTGGTCACGACGGTCCAGCCCGTTACTTTGGCATCGGATCGACCCGGGTAGGCTTTATATCGCCCCATAGCCAAAACTTCTGCCACTTATGTAACCGGGTCAGAGTTACGGCGGAAGGGCGCCTGCTGCTATGTCTGGGCAATGAGCACTCGGCGGACCTGCGCAGTGTTCTGCGCGCCCCGAACTATACTTTGTCCACGCTAAAGAAAACTATTATTGAAGCGATGGCAATAAAGCCCGAGCGTCATCACTTCAATCTCAGCGCGACACCGGATATTGTCCGATTTATGAATGCTACCGGCGGTTAGCCATGTGTCCTCAAGGGACGTATCGCGTACACTAGCGCCTCTACGACCGAGGTAAGCCGGTGCACACACAAGACTTTCCGCAACTCGCGTCCGTCGAGCAAATAGAACAGGGTTTCGAATCGTACGGCTATATTTGCAGCCGCAAGATCGCAACGGCCGTGTTTCTGGCATTCCAATTGCGCAAACCTGTTTTGGTCGAAGGCCCTCCCGGGGTAGGCAAGACTGAACTGGCTAAAACCATCGCGCTTTTACTCGATATTCCATTGATTCGCCTGCAATGTTATGAAGGGCTGGACGAGGCCAAGGCGCTGTACGAATGGAAATACGGCAAGCAGTTGCTCTATACGCAGGTGCTCAAGGAAAAACTTGGCGACTTGCTCCAAGGCGCACAAGGGCTGGCGGAGTCCGTCGCCAAACTGCATGAATTCGGGGATATCTTCTACTCGGAGGAGTTTCTGGAACCGCGTCCACTGCTCAAGGCTATGCAACAGGAGAAAGGCGCCATTCTGCTGATCGATGAAGTCGACAAGTCCGATTACGAATTCGAGTCGCTTCTATTGGAGATCCTGTCAGATTACCAGATATCCATTCCTGAGATCGGCACTGTAAAAGCCCGCACAACACCCATGGTATTCCTGACCAGCAACAATACACGGGATATTTCCGATGCTCTCAAGCGGCGTTGTCTGCACCTGTATATCCCATTTCCGACGGTGGAACTGGAGGAACGGATAATTCGCAGTCGCGTTCCGGACGTGGATGAACAGTTGCGCCACCAGTTGGTTGAATTTGTACACTCCCTGCGCCAGCTGGACCTGAAGAAAGTGCCCGCCATTTCCGAAACTATCGATTGGGCGCGCAGTCTGCTCCTGTTACACGCGCAGCAGCTCGATGAGGAACTAGTGCGCAGCACTCTCAACGTACTGTTAAAGTATGAAGAGGACATCGAATCCACGGAATCCGAACTGCGCGCACTGGTCAGAGATCGCCTGGTCAACAGGCAAGCAACGTAGCCGGGTTATGCAGTCCAGTCTTGTCAGCTTTATCCAGGTTTTGCGCACCCATGATGTGAGGATTTCCCCTGCGGAAACGCTGGATGCCGTAGATGTTGCCGCTACGCTAGGCTACTCCGACCGCAGCCTGCTGCGCGATGGCCTGGCAATGACGCTGGCCAAAACACCGGAAGAAGAAGTGATATTCATGCACTGCTTCGAGCGGTTTTTTCAACAGGACCTGGCCAATTTTTCCGCGTCAGAAATACCCGCCACCTCAATGGAGGAACAGGGCTTATCGCCACCAGCCAATGCAGAGCGGCTGGCGGCGGATTACACCGCCGCCCAGATCGCTGCGCTACACCTGGCGGCCGAAACCAACCCGACACTACAAGCCCTGTTGCAATCTACCCTAATGCAGAGATTGGTCGGCAATGTTCGCACGGAACTGACCCTCGCAATAAACCAAGCAGCTGAGCGCGTGGGTCTGCAACAAATTCAGCTATTTACCCAGAAAGGTCAGTTTACTCGCCGCATCCTGGACGCCATGGGGGAGGAAACTATCCGCAATGCGGTGATTTCACTGGAACAGGCCGAAAGTCCCGCGCTGGCGGTGCTGCAGCGCTATCGCGATATTCTGCGCGAGCAGGTGCGCGATTATGTGGAACGCGAATACCTGTTGTACGCCGAAGGCAAAACCCGGCAGTTCATGGATGACATCCTGAGCAAAACCCGGCTCAACAATATTGAGCATATTTATCTGCACAAAGTGCAGGAGTTAATTCGAAAAATGGCCAAAAAACTGGCCAGCCGTCATTCGCGCAAACGCAAATTACTCAAACGCGGTCGCCTGGATATGGCGAAAACCTTGCGTAAAGGCATACCCAATGACGGCGTGATGTTCAATACCTACTGGCGACAGGTCAGGAAGGAAAAACCCCAGATATTGGCGGTGTGCGATGTCAGCGGTTCAGTGGCCGCCTACGCCAAATTTTTGCTGCTGTTTCTCTATAGTCTGCAGGATGTATTACCCAAAGTCCGCAGTTTTGCATTTTCCAGCCACTTGGGCGAAGTTAGTGCGTACTTCGATGACTATCCCGTGGAAAAGGCCATCGAACTGGTCAATTGGAAATACGGCGGCGCGACCGATTATGGTAGTAGCCTCATGGACTTCGCCAAACTGGCCATGGACGATATCAATAGCAATACCACGGTGATCATTCTCGGCGATGCCCGCAACAACAACGGCGACCCGAAACTGGAAATTCTGCAGAGCATTTACCAGCGTGCGCGACAGGTGATCTGGCTCAATCCGGAATCACGCAGGGCTTGGGGAAGTGGCGATTCTGAGATGCTGCGCTACCAAAGCGCCTGTCATTTTAGCGCTGAATGCAATAACCTTAAGCAATTGGAACGCATCGTCGACCAACTGCTGAAGAGCACCCGATAACCACCATGGCCTACCACTGCAAAGACTGCAGCTACCGCGGAGATAAAAGTGGTCAACTCGGCGAGTGTCCGGCCTGCGGATCTTATGACATCGTTAAAAGCTCGTTGAATATCAAGGAACAACCGTCACCCGCCAAATGGCGCCTGGTAGTCCTGGTACTGCTGTGGGGCTGTCTCATTGCCATGATTATAGGGAAACTAAGCCACTGAAACTCGGTGCCGAACATGTTCCATTCCCCTGTTCACTAATTGAGCTGGTGTTGGATCGCTATGCGGAACCGCCGGGCGCTGGCAGCAATGTACACCCCATGGAGCTCGACGAGTTGCTCGAGTATCTCAAAAACATCGACAATTTCAACCTGTCCCCCTGGGTTGCCGTTGCGGGTCAGACCGAAGCCATCGGCGACCCCGCAACACCATCGCGTGAGCAAGTGGCTATTTTGCGCTGGCTGGGCAAGACCCTGGAGATATGGGAGAAACAATTCCCACTGGAAGGTCGCCTCGCTGCCCAGATCCGCCGTCTGAAACCGCTGTCGGCCGCACTTGCTATCGTGGAGCCTTGGTTTATGCAGCCGGGTGCGCATCCCCTGCACCAACTGCTGGACAATATCCAGGCCAGGTCCATTGGGTGGCAGTCACGATTGGACAGAGCCGGGGCCAATTTGGAACAACAGGTCACCAGGGTGGTCGACCAAGCCAGGGAGTGGTTCGAGAACAAATCCACTGACCTAGCGGGTATTGGTACCGAATTTATCGCAGCAACGGAACGCGATCAGGCGCGAGTCCAGCGTATGGTCCAGCGTGTGGTCGAAACTGAAGCAGGGAAAGTCAAAACTGCTGCCGCCAAGCAGACAAGCGCACAAATGATCAATGCACTACTGGAAAAATATCCCGCACCAGAAGAAATTGGCGAATTCATTAAAGGGCCGTGGTACACCAGTGCACAGTTGCTCCTGTTGAAATTCGGATCACACTCTGAGCAATGGCAAAAGATGTCTGCCACTACCGAGACATTGCTGGATTCGCTGCAATGCCTGGAGGAAGTGGAAGAACCGCGTCGCCAATATATCTTTGAGGTAGTTTCCCAGCTACCGAAGGAGATGCGACGCTGGCTTCTTAGCCTGCATCACGACACTGAAGCGGTGAATGAGGCCATGGGGCTGGTAGAACGAGCCCACCTGCGAATCCTGCGCCGGCAAACCCTTGAATTACAGCGCATTGAACCCCTCGTGGCAGAGGGTGAGCATATCCACGGGGGCGGGAAGAAAAACCCGAACGCTATGAAGCAATGGCAGGAGGGGCAGTGGTTCAGCGTCGATAGTGATGACGGGCTTGTACGTGTACAACTGGTGCTCAAAATTGAGCAATCACAGCAGCTATTGTTCACCAATATGGCAGGGATAAAAGCCCTGCAGCTCAGCTTTGCAGAGTTTGATCGCTTATTCGAGCAAAACAAGGTGAAGGCTCTGAATAGCGGGGCAAGTTTCAGCCTTTGTCTGGCTTACGCAGTCGGTATCGACTCCGTCGAAATTCTCGATGCCCTGGTCAACGCGCTGTCGCAATCAGAACCTATGCCAAGTCCGAGATACGAGGTGGAACCGGATCCACGGTCAATACCGACACGGCAGTCGACGCCATACTTAGAGCCGGAACCGGAGTTGGAGCCAGAGCCCACACCGGAGACAGGCCCGACTGAAGAGACGTCCGAGCAGGAGGACGCGCGGTTTTCGGCGCCAGACCAAGATGAAATTCAATCCAACACAGAAGCACCTGCAGACATGCAGGATAGTGGTAATCAGCGGCCCGCCGACAAAAAAACAGGGACCAGTGGCGGCTTTCTCATTGAACAGGCCGAGGAAATCAAGGCGCGAGGCGGCTATCTCATGCAGCCAGTCGCCAATCCCGAGACCGGCGCTGATCACCACAACGAGCCGGAACAGGACCGCTACACAGGCCATGGCTATCTCTCGGAACTGGCCATGAACAATACCGTAAACCGAGACCATCTCACCGAACACGCCACCGACAATAGCGCCGATCAGGACCATCTCACTCAACAGGCACGAAGCAAAAATGCAGTACAGGGCCATATAACTGAACAGGCGCCGGTGCAGCAGCGACAGATAAATCTGGCAATGGGCGCCTGGCTGGGGTTTCACGATGGCGAAACCCCGCTGATGGCGCGATTGGCGGTGCACGACCCGGAGGAAGGTTATTACGTCTTTGTGAACCGCAATGGCGTCAAAATGCGGCAGGTAAGCAGCCAGGAATTGCTCAGTCTTATAGACAGCGGTATGGTCGACATTCTCGAAACCAACACGAACTTTCGTGATGAGGTCACTGAAGTGCGGAAAAACCTGGATCAGTAGGACGGCGGGGTACAGCAATGTCTGAACAAAGAAGAAAACATCTGCGATTGCCGCTTGAAAGTACGACTTTCATCGAGCTGCCGTCACCCCGCATGGGACAGGCAGAGTCCGGGAGGATGATTACCTGCAAGACCATGAACATCTCCCGCGGAGGTTTACAGGTTGTCCTGAAGGAAGAACTAACCGTCGGCGCCATACTACAAATTGGCGTCGATCTGCCCGGCGTTGAAGACACTCTGTATCTGGCGGGAGAGGTGCGCTGGTGCCTGCCGAGCAATGACGCGCAAGACCCCTGGATGGCAGGCTTCCAGATACTGAATGCCGATAACTCCGATATTGAGCGCTGGGTAGCGTTGGTAGTGAGCATGGCAGGCTGAGTCGCTGCCGTTGGAAGCCTGTCATTGCGCTCGAATTTCCCTGCGACCCGACTTCGGTAAGTCATAATGCGAATATCGACTTATGGCTGATGTGATGCTGCGCTTTGACATGCGCCAAGCGGGGATAGCCAAGGTCTCCCAGGCGGATCTCTATCAAGCCGCCATCGCCTCGCGCACCCATCGCATGCGCATATTCATATCGGCCCTGATTGCGCCCTTTTTGAAACAGGCATGGAGCGGTGATACTTTCAACTTCGAAGAGCGCACTGTCACCATAACGCCGTCACCGTATAGTCAACCCCGACCCATGATTCTCATGGGAGGAACCAGCTTGACAAACCCGACCCTGGGCCAATGCCAGCCGCCCATACAAAGTCTATCGCCCCGCGGAGCTCATTGACGCTGCGCGAGGCATGGTCAGTGCCCAACCCAGCAGGTTTCACCCGTTATGTGGCGGCATTCCTCCGGATCTGGCATGGGAGAGCCTGAAACTGTTCATGGGCGAAGTAATGCCGACCCCGCGCAAAGAGGGTATCGCCTGATCAGCCTGGGCTGAGGTTGTGGCCAGTGTCGAGACTTTCCAGACTGAGCCCTGAGTAGTCCGTACTGGTAGCCTCTGCCTCCTCATTGGCGAACTTGATCCGCAGGCGCACATTGTTCAGCGAGTCGGCATTGCGCAACGCCTCGTCTTCAGTAATGAGGCCTTCCTGGTACAGCTCAAACAGCGCAGTATCAAAGGTCTTCATCCCCATATTTTCCGATTTGTGCATGATTTCCTTGATGCCGTCCAATTCGCCCCTGAGAATAAGATCGGCGATCATGGGAGTTCCCAGCAGCACCTCAATGGCAGCGCAGCGCTTGCCCGACACCGTTGGGATGAGTCGCTGCGACACGATGCACTGCATGTTCATCGACAAGTCCATCAACAACTGTGGTCGCCGCTCTTCCGGGAAGAAGTTAATAATGCGATCCAGGGCCTGGTTGGCATTATTGGCGTGCAGCGTGGAAATACACAGGTGGCCGGTCTCCGCAAAGGAAATTGCGTGCTCCATGGTTTCCCGGTCGCGGATCTCGCCAATCAGAATTACGTCAGGCGCCTGGCGTAGCGTGTTCTTCAGCGCGTTGTGCCAACTGCGCGTATCTACCCCCACCTCTCGCTGGTTGACGATGGACTTCTTATGGCTGTGGACATACTCGATCGGGTCCTCGATGGTCACAATATGGCCGCTGCTATTGCTGTTGCGATAATCGATCAACGCTGCAAGCGACGTCGATTTGCCCGAACCGGTCGCCCCCACAAACAGCAGCAGCCCGCGCTTGCGCATAACCACCTGAGTCAGTATTGGCGGCAGACGCAGATCCTGCCAGCGCGGTATATCCGCGACGATGTTGCGCGCTACGATACCCACCTCGTTACGCTGCAGAAAAATGTTGACGCGAAATCGGCCATAGCCCGAGATCGACATGGCCAGGTTCATTTCCAGTTCCTGTTCGAAGGTAGCCTGCTGCGTCGGGTCCATGATCTCGTAGGCGATCTCCTTGATCTCACCCGGGTGCAAGACCTCGCTGGAGATAGGCTTGAGCTCGCCTTGAAACTTGGCACACGGTGGCGCACCTGTGCTCAGGAATAGGTCTGAGCCGTTCTCGGCAGACAGGATTTTTAGCCACTCGGTAATTCTCACTGGATGCTCCCCCTGAATATTGCACCATACTTTAGCAGCTTGCGGCGAACGGACAAGTGTCGAGGGGTATCGTATGACAGAAATCGGCTGCTCCTCTGACCCGTAATGTGCCTGCCGGGGGGCAGCCTGATACTGCTCTGTGTAGCCAGAGAACGGCACCGCAAGTATTCTATGCAGCTTCGCATAACAACTCGCCTGGAGCTACCCCGTGGAAAACACCCGCCCAACACCGCTCATCGCTGACATAGACGACACGCGCCGCAAGCTGGAATCGTGGATTTCGACCCACCGGGGGCATGCTGTGACTATCCCGGAGCTCTCCATTCCTGAAGCCACAGGCATGTCCAATGTCACCCTCCTGTTTGACATCAATTGGCCGGAGGACGGGCAGCAACGCAGTGAAGCGGTGGTGGCACGACTGCAACCGTCCATCGAGCGTCCGGTGTTTCCGGATTACGACCTGAGCCTACAGTACGAGGT
Organism: Haliea sp.; assembly: GCA_031431315.1. Lineage (GTDB taxonomy): Bacteria > Pseudomonadota > Gammaproteobacteria > Pseudomonadales > Halieaceae > Marimicrobium. The sequence continues at coordinate 20,862 of JANPDE010000084.1, read as the reverse complement.
GATGGAAGCAATCGGGCGCCACAGCGATATACCGGTACCGCAATTGCGCGGTCTGGAGACAGACAAGTCTCTGCTGGGCGTGCAATTTTACCTGATGAAGCGCACTGCGGGTCGCATTCCGACCGATATGCCTCCTTACAACATGGATGGCTGGATGATGCATGAAACCAGCGTCCAGCAACGGCAAAACCTGTGGCAGGCGGCGGTGGATATGATGGCGCGGTACCACCGGCTGGACTATAAAAAACTGGGATTCGCCAAACTCCATCAACCCGGAAAAACGCCCCTGCAACAGCAACTGGCCTACTGGCAGGATTATCTGGACTGGGCCCTGGAAGGACGCGAACACCCCATTTGCCAACGGGCACTGGCCTGGCTGCAGGCCAACCAGCCGGAAAATGAACCCACTGTCCTGTGCTGGGGTGACGCCCGCCTCGGCAACTTGATCTTCAAGCAGTCACTGGACGGGGTCGCGGCCGTACTGGATTGGGAGATGGCAGTGCTGGGCAATCCAGTACAAGACCTGGCCTGGTTCAATTACCTGGATTCTACCTTCTCCGAAGGATTGGGAATGCCGCGACTGGAAGGGCTGCTCACCTATGAGCAAACCATTTCCCGGTGGGAACAGGCGTCCGGTTTCTCCGCCAGGGATTATAGTTATTACCAGATCTTTGCCGGCATGCGCTACGGTCTGATCCTGACGCGCATCATGCTCGCCACCGGTCAGGACCATGAGATACAGAATAATTTCGCCTGCCAGCTGTTGCAGAAAACCATGGACAGGATTACCTGAAACTGGCGCGCGTCCATCGAGGTGGCGCGCCTGTACTCCTCCAACATTGGCAGATACACTTGGGACCGCTTCAGGATGGCCATCCCGGGCGAGAAGTACCCGGCGCCCATCTTGCGCCAGTCGGCAAGACAGTGAATCTATAGGAGTTCCCATTGTCGTCACATTTGCAGGAGCAGTTGCAGGCATTGGCTCAGCCGGGCGCGCGGGAGGCGATCACTGGTATCAATCGCGGTATTGAAAAGGAGAGCCTGCGCATAACCGCCGAAGGCAAACTCGCCCAAACACCGCATCCGGCAGCTCTGGGCTCAGCCCTTACACACTCCTCCATTACCACCGATTATTCCGAGGCGTTGTTGGAATTCATTACCCCGGTCAGCCCTCGAATAGAAGATTGCCTGCACACGCTGGAAGACATCCACAGCTTCGCATACCAGCACATCGACGACGAAATGCTGTGGACGGCCAGCATGCCCTGCATCATGTCTGGGGATGCGGGGATACCAGTGGCACAGTACGGCAGCTCCAATGTGGCGCGCATGAAAACGGTGTATCGTTATGGACTCGGGCACCGTTATGGACGCCTGATGCAGGCAATAGCGGGTATTCACTACAACTTTTCGATGCCGGAAGCCTACTGGGATCAGGCGTGGCAGAGTGCCGGCCGACCCGGCGCACGGGCCGACTATATCAGCGCGCGCTACCTCGGACTTATTCGCAACTTCCGTCGCTACTCCTGGCTGTTGATCTACCTTTTTGGCGCGTCTCCCGCGGTGTGCGCCAGCTTCCTCAGGGGCCGCGACAACCACGGGTTGCAAGCCTTCGACGCTGAGGCCAAGAGCCTGTACCTGCCCTATGGTACCGCGCTGCGCATGGGCGGGCTGGGATACAACAGTGATGCCCAGAAACACCTGAATGTGTGCTACAACTCCCTGGACAATTACGTCAAAACCTTGTCTGGCGCCATTATGCAGCCACACCCTGCCTACCGGGATATACCTTCGGGCCAGAACGGCGACTACCAGCAACTCAATAACAGCCTGCTACAAATCGAGAATGAATTTTATAGCCCAATACGCCCGAAACGCGTGGTCGACGCAGGGGAAGCACCACTGTGCGCACTGGTCAGGGCCGGGATCGAATATGTCGAAGTGCGCTGCGTGGACATCAGCCCGCTCTCTCCTGTCGGCCTGGACGCCGAACAAATGCGCTTCATGGACACCTTCCTGTTGTATTGCCTGCTCGAGGAAAGTCCCGCCTGCGAAGCGCAAGAGCAAGTCACACAGGCGAACAATCTTGACGCCGTGGTCAACTGCGGTCGGCTGCCAGGCCTGCTGCTCAACAATAATGCCATTGAGATTCCCATGGTGACATGGGCCCAGCAACTACTCGACAAAATGCGCCCTATTGCCGCGCTGCTGGATACGGCGCACGAGTCCGGCGCCTACAGCGCCAGCCTGGACAATCAATCGGCCAAGATCGCGGACCCCGAACTCACACCTTCTGCCCGAATTCTCCGGGAGATGCGCGAGGGGGGCCTGTCTTTCTTTCGCCTGGCCATGACCTACAGTGAGCAATGGGCGCAGTATTTCCGCAGCCGAGCGCTGCCGACGACTATCCAGAACGCTTTTTACCAGGAGACTCGACGTTCACTGCTGGAACAGCGGGAGATGGAACAATCTGAAGATGTGAACTTCAAGCAATACCTGGACCACTTCTACGCCCAATACCGGACTCTGTAAGGCATGCGGTAGTGAACTTTCTGGCCCATTTCCACCTGGCCTGGCCAGATAAGGGTCTACTCCTCGGAGGGCTGGAAGGCGACTTTGTGAAGGGTCCGCTGCACGGTGCACTGCCGAAGGACCTGGAACGCGGCATAAAATTGCATCGCGCCATTGACGCTTACACCGACGGACATCCGCTGCTCCTGCAACTGCGGCGGGAACTGCCACCGAGCCTGCGTCGCTATGCGGGCATTCTCATCGATCTCAGTTTTGACCATTTTCTCAGTAGGCACTGGTCGCAATATTCTGACATCCCTTTGGTCGACTTCAACAAGCTGGTCTACCGCACATTGACCACTCATGAACTCGAGCTGAGCGAGGGCGCCAGAAGGATGTTGGCGCGCCTGGTCGAATTCGATGTCCTCAACCTTTACATGAAGTGGGAGACCGTGCTGGCCACCGCCACACGCATCGGCCACAAATTCCGGCACCCGAATCCATTTTTGCAGAACCTTGACCGGGAACTATCCCCGGCACAGGACAACCTGGAACAGGCCTTCCTGAACTTCTACCCGCAGTTGCAGTCTTTCTGCAAGCAGCGGATCGGATTATTGTCTTTGCCGTAGCTGGGTCCACCACCATTGCACTGCGCAGAAAAAGACCCTAGTGTACCCCCGTCACCCAGTTGGACATGCTTAACAGCGAGGCCTTCGAAACGCATGCTGGATACTCTTTCTCCCCGCCTGGTATTTGTGGGCCTGGTACTTCTGGCTATTGCCTCAATGTTATTTGCGCGGTTGTATCTGCAGGAATACCTTGGACTGGCAGCCTGCCCCCTGTGCATGACGCAGCGGGTATTTGTGGTGCTGTGGGGTGTGATAGCCCTGCTAGGCGCGCTGCATAATCCCCGCAGTTGGGGCCGCAGGGTTTACAGCGCACTGTGTGGGCTGTCCGCCGTGGCGGGAGCAGCGGTCGCTGGCCGCCACGTGTGGCTGCAACACCTGCCTGCGGACCAGGTGCCGGCCTGTGGTCCCAGTCTGGAGTACATGCTGGAGAATCTGCCTTTTCAGGAGACGTGGAGCGTCCTGCTGGCGGGTGACGGTAATTGCGCCACCATTGACTGGACCCTCCTCGGCTTCAGCATCCCGGAGCAAACTTTGGTAGTGTTTAGCGTCGTGATTCTGATCTGCCTGTGGGAGACCCTGCGTACTTACCCGGACCGGACCTAGTACATTCGTCGGTCTGTCACTGGTCAAACAGGAGTAGTCGATCATGCCCAACAAAAGAAAGGACTCGATGCAACAATTTGAGGCCGTAGAAATGTTGCTTACCCGCTGGCTGAAGGAACGACGGGCGGTGTTGAGCAAATACACGGAGATTGTTGTTACGCTGGACAGCCGCTTCGATGATGTAGTGTTGGAACCGCGCCAGAAAGCACTTTGCGAACTACTGGTGGACTACGTTTCGGCAGGCCATTTTGAAGTGTTTCACGAATTGCTCACCGAGGCGGAAAGTTTTGGTGACGACAGCTGCAACCTGGCCGAGAAATTGATGCCCGCCATCGGGGATACCACGGAGGTTATCCTGGCTTACGAGGAAAAATACGGTAATTCCTTGGGGAATGTGGAAAAGTTAAAGCGCGACCTATCAGCCCTGGGAGAGGTGCTGGAGTCGCGCTTTGTGCTGGAAGACCGGCTGATCGCCGGTTTTCACAATCGACACCGGCGCCTGGTAGGAAAACAGGCGCCACGCTCAGGTTAGGGCTTTTTGTCAGCCGGCTTCGCTGCGGCTCCCGCTTCGACCTTCTTCTCCGGGCTGGGGATGGAAATCAATTCCACCTCAAACACCAGCGCTGAGTTGGGTCCGATCACCTGTCCCGCACCAGCGGCACCATAGGCCAGTTCGGCCGGAATCGCCAGCTTCCATTTGGACCCCTTGGGCATCAGTTGCAGTGCTTCTGTCCAACCGGGTATGACCTGGCCGACACCAAAGGTCACGGGCTCTCCGCGGCTGTAGGATGAATCAAACTCCGTGCCATCCACCAGTGTGCCGCGATAGTGCACTTCCACCGTATCGCTTGCAGCAGGTTTGGGGCCAGTACCTTCGGTAATAATCTCGTACTGCAGACCGGATGCGGTCGTTACTACCCCCGGCTTGGCCTTATTTTCAGCCAGATAAGCCGCTGCCGCTTTTACATTGGCTTCGCCCAGGGCTTTCTGGGCAACTTCATGCTCGGCTGCAGCCTTTTCCTGGAATGCCTGCATTTCAGTGGCGATTTCCTCTTCGGTCATCCGCGGCTTGGTGCCGGAAATTGCATCGGCTACCCCGGAACCGAAAGGAACCGCATCAATGGGTACACTATCGGCCTTCATACGCTGGCCGATATTAAAGCCAATGCCGTAGCTCAAACGCTGTTCGGAGGTTGCCAGATCGGAGCTGGCTGGCGCCTTAGCCTCTGCCTTGGCTTCCGCCTTGGGTGCATCGCCGGTCGCAGCCGGTGGTTTTTGATTACAAGCTTGCAAAGCGACAACGCTAACCAAGGCAAGCGGAAGTAGGTACTTTCTCATAATTCGTTCCATAGTCGTCCAAGAAATAGGGGTGCCCATCTTACTACCCGCTCCTCACGGGCGCCACCCCTGCATCACAGAGGCAACTGTCTGACCAGACACTCTACAGAAGGTTCCCACCCCACGCCTCCAGGGCAAGAGAAGTGCGCCACCTGCACAAGATTTTCTCGCAGGGGCCGTGAGGTCGAGGGTAGTTCGTCGTTGTGCTGAAAGAAGGCGTACATCATATCCTGCTGCCGATGTTCGGCGCGCAGTTCCAGGTTTTTGATCTCGTTGCGCACGCCCACAGCCTGGGGGTAGCCCCGTAATTGTAGGCGCAGGGCGCGCAGTGGCTGTATTACCTGATCTCGCCAATCGACGATTGCCGCCTCCAATCCCGCCAAATGCTGTGCACTGAGACGCTGGTCCAAATGTGCCAGCCACGCCGCGTACAACAACAGGTTCACATCCAGGCCATACGAGTCCTGCAGCGCCAGACAGCTGACCGCCACGCCGTCCAGCTTGTACATAGCAAGCGAATGGTCCCAAAACGGGTTGCTCATAGTATATCCGGTAGGCCTGTCCGGTAGCGCTAAACCTTACACCAGCAGCACCCGTGCACACTAGCCCACGAGTGGCCCGGCAGGTAGAATTCGCGACCTCATGATCATACTGCGCAACATCGCCCTGCGCCGCGGCAGCAAACTGCTGCTGCAGGATGCCAATGTCACCATTCAGCCCGGCCAGCGACTGGCCCTGATTGGGGCCAATGGCTGTGGCAAATCCAGCCTGTTTTCACTGTTGCTGGGAGACCTGGGCGCCGATGCCGGAACTATCGAAGGCATGAACACATTGCGACTGTCCCACATGGCGCAGGAAATACACACAACTGCGCTGCCCGCCGGGGAGTACGTGTGGCGCGGGGATGCACTGTTAGCCGGCTTGCGCGATGACGTCGCGGCCCGGGAAGCAGCCGGTGAATTCGATAAAGCTGCCCGGACACACACGCTGCTGGAGGAGATTGACGGGTACAGCGCCGAGCGCCGGGCACAACGACTGCTGCAGGGCCTGGGCTTCGCCGAGGACGCTGCCGTGCGTGCAGTGAGCGATTTTTCCGGGGGCTGGCGCATCCGCCTCAATCTGGCGCGCGCGCTGATGACACCTTCGGACATACTGCTACTGGACGAGCCCACCAACCACCTGGATCTGGATGCCACGCTGTGGTTACAGCAGTGGCTGCAGCAGTACCCTGGCACCCTGCTGATGATTTCCCATGACCGCGATTTTATCGATGCGACCTGCGAACGTATCCTGCATATCGAGCAACAGCAACTGTTCCCCTATAAAGGCAACTACTCCGACTTCGAGCGGCACCGGGCCGAACGCCTGGCCAACCAGCAAGCGGGCTACGAGAAGCAGCAGCGGCGCATCGCGGAAATCGATGATTTTGTACGCCGCTTTCGCTACAAGGCCACCAAGGCCAAGCAGGCACAGAGCCGGTTGAAGGAATTGGAGCGCATGCAGACCCTGGCCCCGGCCCACGCCGACTCGCCATTTGACTTCAGTTTTCCGAAGCCTTCGAGAAGCAGCGATCCGCTGCTGCGCCTCGATGAAGCAACGTTAGGCTATGGCGGCACGGCGGTGCTGTCCAAGGTGGGCCTGCAATTACGCCCGGGCAGCCGCTACGGGCTGTTGGGCAGAAACGGCGCAGGGAAATCCACCCTACTGAAAAGCCTCATTGGCGAACTGCCTCTCCTGGGCGGCGCGCGCACCACCGGAGAGCATCTCAGCATCGGCTATTTTGACCAGCAACAACTGGAAGCGCTGGACATGGAGGCCAGTCCGGCTCTGCACCTGCAGCGTCTCAGCCCCAGCGCACGCGAACAGGACATTCTCAATTTCCTGGGCGGCTTCAATTTCCGTGGCACTGCCGCTACCAGCGCCATCGCCCCCTTCTCAGGCGGGGAAAAGGCGCGCCTCGCGCTGGCTATGGTGGTGTGGCAAAAACCGAATCTGCTGGTGCTGGATGAGCCCACCAACCACCTGGACCTGGACATGCGCCACGCCATGGAAGTCGCGCTGCAGGCATACGATGGCGCTCTCGTACTGGTCAGCCACGATCGCCACATGCTGCGCAATACGGCAGAAGAGCTACTGCTGGTGCACGATGGTCGGGTCGAGGAATACCGCGAGGACCTTGAGGGTTACGAGCGCTGGATTCTCTCGAGCTACCGGCAAACGGAAAAACGCAACACCGTAACCAGCGATACCTCGCGCAAGGAAAAGCGCCAGCAGGCAGCGACGCAGCGCGATAAATTGCGCCCACTACAGAAGCAACTGGATAAAACTGAAGCGGAGATGGCCAAAGTGAATCTGGGCCTGCAGGAACTGCGGGAACAGCTTGGTAACACGGAACTCTATACCGAAACTAACCGGCAAACATTGGCCAACCTGCTGAAACGCGAGGGGGAACTCAAAGTGCGCGCGGCGGAACTTGACGATATTTGGCTGGAGCAACAGCAGACGCTGGACGAATTGATGCAGGAATTGATAGGACTCCCACCCTGAAGCACGCGTTGAGCAAAGTCCCCGAAGTCACGCTTGGCTTCTGGTGGGCACGATCATCTTTATGACGCACTTTCTATTGTTATATTAATCATCGCACTGCCACAACGCGCGGCACAAAAATCGCATTAACGGTCCGAGTCATGATCAACGACGGCTGTTTTCGGCCCCAACGCAAGTTTGCAACATGCGCAATTTCTGATCGCGGCTCAGTTTTTTGATTGACGCCTCGCGCCGCTGGGCAGAACTGCGATCCGGCTCGGAACCGCACCACAATAATTCGACGGGGCGGCGGCCTCGCGTATAGCGGGAGCCACCCGCCAACTCACCGTTATGCTGTTGCAGCCGCCGCTTAAGGTCTCTCGCCACGCCAGTATACAGCGAGCCATCGCCACACCGTAGTATGTAAACATGCCACGGGCCGTTCATGGCATCAGGTTAGCGCCAGCACTTCTTTGACACACTCGCTAATACCACTGTAGGCCTCTGCGACACCACCGGCCAGCATGTAGGCCGGTGTCGTGACCAGCTTGTGCTCAACGTCCACGCGCGCTTCACTGACCGGACAACGCAGGTGTTCACCACCCATCGCTTTGATCGCAGCCGCAGTCTCGGCGTCGTCGCCAATCGTGCAGCGCGCGCCCTCGCCACAGATTGCTGCGGCCATCACCGGCGCGATACAGATCAGGCCAATGGGCTTGCCTTTTTCATGAAACGCGCGCGCCAGCTTCAGGAAATCCGGTTGCACCACCATCGCCGCGCCGGCGACGGCAAAGTTACTCAGGTTTTTTGCGGCGCCGAATCCACCCGGCACCAGCAACGCATCAAATTCATCGACATTGGCCGCCCTGACGTCCTGTATCCTGCCGCGGGCGATACGCGCGGCTTCCACCAACACATTGCGCGACTCACCTCCCGCCGCCTCCCCGGTGAGATGATTGATCACATGCATCTGCTGCACATCCGGCGCGAAACACTGGTAGGTCGCACCCTGCTGCTCGAGGCACAGCAGCGTGAGCACAGCCTCATTGATCTCCGCACCATCGTAAAAACCACACCCCGCCAGTACCACGGCAACATTGCTCACCTGGATTCTCCTTCATCAATAACGTTGCAGCTGATCGCAAGCAACGCGTATGGATCAACCGTCAGGCATGGTACCCCACGACGGTGACACCGAGAACACTTTAGCAGCCCGCCAGTTTGGGAGTACGTATAGCGGCCAGCTATATCGACATGGCAAAAAACTCTAGCGCTGCGGTTGTACGCGGACCCTCAGGTGTTATTATGGCTCCCCTTAAAATCCAAGCGGTAGAACTCACCGCGAAGCAAACGGAGAACAGCATGAGCAGCCAAATCGTACACGTCAGCGATGCGACTTTTGACGCAGAAGTATTGAAGTCCCCTGTCCCGGTCCTAGTGGATTTCTGGGCAGAATGGTGCGGCCCCTGCAAGATGATCGCTCCGGTACTCGATGAAATCGCCGCCGATTACAGTGGCAAGTTGAAGGTATGCAAAGTCGATGTGGACGCCAATCCAGAGATCCCGCAAAAGTTCGGTATCCGTGGCATTCCAACCCTGATCGTGTTCAAGGGCGGCAATGCCGAGGCCACAAAAGTGGGCGCCCTGTCCAAGACGCAATTGACGAATTTCATCCAGGAAGCGATCTAACAGTGCAGGGGTCCGGCCCTGCCGGACCCCCAACCTGCCAATGTGACCGAAAAAAGCGGTAGACGGGCTCTGTCAGGTCGTGCTACATTCCCATTCGTCGCACATTCCTGTGCCATAACAAAAACTCTAGAACCCACGTTAAAGCTGCCTTTTGTTGGCATCGCCAAGCAGCTTTCGGTTATACGCAATCCCTTCCCCTAACTCACTCGTGCACACTTGTTTTCGCCATGAATCTAACTGACTTAAAAACCAAAACTACTCAAGAACTTATCGATATCGCCAAAGAGATGGGCCTGGACAACATGGCTCGCTCGCGCAAGCAGGATATTATTTTCGCTGTCCTGAAGCGCCATGCAAAAAGTGGCGAAGACATCTATGGCGACGGTGTGCTGGAGATACTGCAGGACGGCTTCGGCTTTCTGCGCTCCGCCGACAGTTCATACCTGGCGGGGCCCGACGATATCTACGTCTCACCCAGCCAGATTCGCCGCTTCAACCTACGCACCGGGGACACCATCTCCGGCAAGATTCGCCCACCGAAAGACAGCGAGCGCTACTTCGCCCTGTTAAAGGTAGACGAGGTCAACCTCGACAAGCCGGAAAGCTCCAAGCATAAAATTCTGTTTGAAAATCTCACGCCCCTGTTCCCGGACCAGCGCCTGTTGCTGGAAACGGGCAGCGGCAGCACCGAGGACCTGACCAGCCGCATCATCGATCTGGTAGCCCCCATCGGCAAGGGCCAGCGCGGTTTGTTGGTGGCGCCTCCCAAGGCGGGCAAAACCATCATGATGCAAAATATCGCCCAGGCGATCATCACCAACAACCCCGAATGTTACATCATCGTGCTGTTGATTGATGAACGTCCGGAAGAGGTGACTGAAATGCAACGCTCGGTGGGTATTCGCGGTGCCGAGGTGGTGGCCTCCACCTTTGACGAACCGCCCTCGCGCCATGTACAGGTGGCAGACATGGTGATTGAGAAAGCCAAGCGCCTGGTAGAGCACAAAAAGGATGTGGTCATCCTGTTGGACTCCATTACCCGGCTGGCCCGCGCCTACAACACAGTGATTCCCAGCTCCGGCAAAGTACTGACCGGTGGTGTCGACGCCCATGCCCTGGAGCGCCCCAAGCGCTTCTTCGGCGCAGCGCGTAACATCGAAGAAGGCGGCAGCCTGTCAATCATTGCGACTGCCCTGGTCGACACCGGCTCCAAGATGGACGAGGTGATCTACGAAGAGTTCAAGGGCACCGGCAACCTGGAACTGCACCTGGATCGCAAGATTGCCGAGAAGCGTGTTTACCCGGCCATCAATATTCGCCGCTCCGGTACACGCCGGGAGGAATTGATCACGGCCGATGATGAATTGCAGCGTATGTGGATTTTGCGCAAACTGCTACATGGCATGGAAGATCTGGCCGCCATTGAGTTTTTGTCTGACAAGCTCAAGGAAACCAAAACCAACGACGAGTTCTTTAAGTCAATGAAGCGCAAGTAGCGCTGCCTTTCGGCTACGCTATATGCGTTGCCACTCGTTGTTGCAACATGTAGTGTCCGCTGACGGATAGACAGCCCTCGTGAAATACACCGACCTCAGAGGTTTTATTGCCGAGCTGGAGAAGCGCGGCGAGCTGGTGCGCATCCAGATCGAGGTCGATCCCAAACTCGAAATGACCGAAATCGCCGACCGCACACTGCGCGCCGGCGGGCCCGCCCTGCTGTTCGAGAATCCCAAAGGTCACAACACGCCAGTACTCGTCAACCTGTTTGGCACAGAACAGCGCGTCGCCTTGGGTATGGGTGCGAGCGACCTCAATGCCCTGCGTGAAATTGGCGAGATACTCGCTTACCTGCGTCAGCCGGATCCACCCCAGGGCATGCGCGACCTCTGGGACAAAGCCCCCCTGCTGAAACAGGTTTTGCACATGTCACCGAAGGTAGTGCGTAACCCGCCCTGCCAGTACCACGCGAAACAGGGCGCGGACGTCGACCTGAACCTGCTGCCCATCCAGACCTGCTGGCCCGGCGACGCGGCGCCATTGATTACCTGGCCGCTGGTCATCACCCGTGGCCCAAACAAGGAACGCCAGAACCTGGGCATCTACCGCCTGCAGCTGCTGGCGCGCAATAAGCTGATCATGCGCTGGTTGTCGCACCGCGGTGGCGCGCTGGATTTCAGGGAATGGCAGCGCCAACACCCGGGGAAACGCTATCCGGTTGCGGTGGCGCTGGGCGCCGACCCTGCCACCACCCTGGCCGCGGTAACTCCCATTCCCGATGCCATTTCAGAATACGCCTTCGCCGGACTGCTGCGCGGGAGCAAAACTGAACTGGCCGAGTGCTTTACACCCTTGTGCCGCGAACACGGCCTGCAGGTACCTGCCGCCGCTGAATTCATACTCGAGGGATATATCGAGCCCGGTGAAATGGCGGATGAAGGTCCCTTTGGTGACCACACCGGTTACTACAATGAGGTGGAACGCTTCCCGGTGTTCACCGTCGAGGCGATCACGCATCGGGAATCACCGATCTACCACAGCACCTATACGGGACGTCCGCCCGACGAACCCGCCGTACTGGGTATGGCCCTCAATGAGGTGTTCATCCCGATACTGCAGAAACAGTTTCCGGAGATTGTGGATTTTTACCTGCCACCGGAGGGCTGCTCCTACCGCTTGGCCGTGGTCACCATGCGCAAGGAATACCCGGGACATGCCAAGCGCGTCATGCTGGGCGTGTGGTCCTTCCTGCGCCAGTTCATGTATACCAAGTTCGTCATTGTGACCGACGAAGACGTGAACGCCAGGGATTGGAAGGACGTTATATGGGCGATGACCACCCGTATGGACCCACAGCGAGACTGCGTCTTTATCGAGAACACGCCCATTGACTACCTGGATTTTGCATCACCGGTCTCTGGTCTGGGCTCTAAAGTGGGCTTTGACGCCACCCACAAGTGGCCGGGGGAGACCCAGCGCACCTGGGGCCGGCCCATTGCCATGGATCAGGCGGTAAAACTGCGTATCGATGCGCTGTGGGACGAGTTGGGCATCAAGCTTTAGTGTGCGCAAGCAAGCGGTTGTCAGGGACAGTTTTGTCCGGCATCGGCAGTGTGGGTAGCGTCGTCTCCTCACGCAACAACAATCCCTCGCTGAAGTACGCGGCGGCCACCTGGGGCTGCCCCAGCGCGGTCAACAGGCGACCCAGTTCAGCACAGATCTCGGGGCTACGCTGCAGCCGGTAACTGCTCTCGAAATAGTCCCGCGCCTTGCCCCACAATTTTTCGCGGGCCGACAAACGGCCCAGGCACAGTAATAGCTGGGGATCTTCGGGACGGGCCGTCAACCAACTCTCGGCCTGGGACAGTTGACGGGTAGCATTTACGCTGTGCACATACCCGTACTGGCGCACCAGGGTCGCACTCCACTCCTGCCTCAGGGCATGCAACAGGGCGTCTTCCGCCGCATTCTGGTCTCCCAGCTTGATCAGGTTACCCACGTACGCCTCGACCAGTACGACATCGCGCTGCAATGGTTTCGGCACCTGAAGCCAATTTGCACGCAGCTGCTGCGCATCGGTGTTGCTCTGCATCAGGCGATTCAGATGCGCCTCGCGTTGCAGGTGCTCATACTCTGCGTTGGTGAGCAGCTTGTGTTTTTGCAGCTGCGGCAGGAGGGCCAGCAACTTGTCCCAGTCCTTCAGGCCCGCGTACGCCTGGCGCAAGAGATTCAACACATAAGGGTGGCGGTTGACATTGCTGGTGGCCAGATCCAGCGCCGTCACCGCCTGCTGATATTCTCCGGCCTGCAAATGCAGTTCGGCCCGGGCGAACTCCAGCGCCACGGCGGCACCTGGTTCAGCCTCACCGGCAGCGCTCAGGTATTCATCCACTTTCGCGCTTTCATGCAGCTGCGCACTGGCACGGGCAGCCAACAGGTAATTGACCAGTGGCTCCTCGTTGTGCGGCACACCGCGCAACAACTGGCGACGCGCCGTCAGCCAGTTACCTTCAGTGAAGCTGATCAAGCCGCGAGAGGTGTGGCGCTGCGCATTGCGCGCCTTGCGCGCAGCCAGCCAGGCAGTCACTGAGCGTCGCCCGCCGAGAATCCAGTATGTGAGCTGCACCAGCAAATACAGCACCAGCACGAGAAGGAGCAGTAGCAGCAGCCCCACCCACAGACTGGCCTCCAGTGTGTAGTTGCGATAGGAGACCAGCACATAGCCGGGATCAGTCTCGATGACGGCAACAATACCTACACCCAGCAGCAGGGCGACAAGAGCAAAAACAAATAGCTTGCGCATGGGCTATTCGCTGCCTCCCGTTGGCTCATGCGGCTGACTGGCGTCATCCAATGGCTGTAGTAAATTGCTGCCCCCTGTTGGCACACGCTGTTGAACAGCCTCATCCAGGGCTTGTAGCGAGCGGGAAATATCAGGCTGCGGAACAGACACCGTGAGCTCAGACAAGCTCGATATCTCGACAGCAATGGCGCGGGCGGTGGCTTCATCGGATTCCCGGAACTGTGCCAGCCACTGCTGCGCCCGATCCAGGCTGGTGGTGTATAAAACCTGATTACCCGCAAGCGCGGCCAACTGGGCCTGCTCCAGCAGCATACGCAGGTTTTGCCGCACCAGACTTTCCCATTGTGGGTCCATCAGGCCCTGCATGGGGACATCCCGGCGCCGGATAATCAGGTAATCGGAAAGCTTGGACAGGGCCGCGGCAAAGCCTTGCCGCAGGCGTCCCTGCCATTCCCCCGCCGCGTCCGAGGGCTGCCGGTTCGCCGGCTCCGGCAATTGGAAAATGACCAGCCTATCGGCTTGCTCCAGTAACGCCGCCAGACGCAGGTAGATGCCTTCCACGTCTACCCTGGGGGTTGCGCGCAGGGACGCAATATCAAGCGCGATAGCAGCGCGCACCGTAAGCAGGCTGGCGTCATCCACCTCCCGCAGCACGGTATCGGCACTGTTGAGCAAGGCCTGGGCGGCGACAGGATCGCCCGCCATCACCAGGCGCTGATTGGCCAGGCGCAGTAAGTGACCCGCTTCGGCCAACAGCCAACTGTCCCGGTCGCTGGCACTGAAGCGCGCCAGTTCCTTCTGCTGCTGCGATAACTGCGCATCTATACCATCCAATCGACCGGATACGCGGGAAGTTTCATCGGTCATCGTCGTTTTGACCGTGCCTAGACCGGTATTCAACTCCTGTTGCCAGCGATCACCCAGCGTTTCCAGCGTGTTCTGCTCTTTCTGCGAAAGGGCTTCCAGTTGCGCCAGGCGCTGCGCCAGGGTGGCCTCCCTGGCCTGTCCCCTGCGCAACTCCCATACGCCTGCGCCAGCCAGTGCCAAAACCAACAGCAACGACAGCCAAGCAACGGCAGAGGATGCCTTGCGCGGCGCTGCCACGGGTGTGACGCCAGGCGCCCTCGGGGCATCATCGGCCAGCGATTTTTCTATGACAGACGGCACGCTCGGGGGCGCCCCCGCATATTGTTCATTCTGCTCGGGTTCCTGTGTGTTCACGCGTCATTCTCCAGTGCCAGCGCGCCATTCCTGCAAGGCGTGGAGCATCGCCATATCCGATGCATTTTCAGCAATCACGATCCGCACAAAACCAGCGTCTTGGGCCATTCTGGCTACCCGCTGTGATGGCACGATCAAGCCTGTGTGATTTAACTTAGTAGTTTCTGACGGGCTAAGCAATAGCAGCAGGTTGGCGAGGCCCTCACCGCTGCTGAGCATAATTACATCGATATTCCACTGGACTAATTTCGCTGCCAGTGCAGCTGTCGGTAAGGAGGGACAGCTGCGGCGGTAACAGGCCAGGTCATCGACCGCTGCGCCGCGGCGGGTCAGTTCTTGAGTAAGGGTATCACGACCACCCTCCCCCTTGATGATCAGCACTCGCTGCCCACGCACATTCTGTAGCGCGCGGACTGCCAGCAGGCCCTCGCTGCTCATGGCGCTCCCTGGTGTAATGGCCGCAATACCAAAGCGCTCAAGCGCAGCGGCCGTGGCAGCGCCGATGGCGTACCAGTGCAGACCGACCGGCAACTGGGGCCAGAAATCTTCCACCAGTGCCATGCCAAATCGCACTGCGTTGGCACTGATGAATATCACGTGCTGGTACAGATCCAGATGCAACACGAGCTGGCGCTGCGCAGCGGAGAGTTGCGGCAATGCCGTCAACTCCAGCAGGGGTTGGTTATAGACCTGGTATCCGGCCGCTTTGATTGCCGCGCACAATGTGTCGGAGGCTTCCCCCGCAGGGCGCGTCACCAGCACCCGGCTCATGCCCGGAGCACGCTTACTCACCATAGACTTCAGCCAGAATAGCAGCGGCGCCCTGGGACAAAAGATCCTCCGCCACCTGAACACCGAGTTGCTCAGCCGCCTCTGCAGGTGCCATTGCTTGCGCCCGCAGAATCTGTGAGCCGTCAGGCTTGCCTACCAAACCGCGCAACAATAATTGCTCACCGCCGTCCACAAATTCCGCATAACAGGCGATAGGCACCTGGCAACCGCCCTCCAGACGACGGTTCATGGCCCGTTCCGCAGTGACCCGCACAGCCGTGGGCTCGTGGTGCAGCAGTCGCAACAGGGCGTGCGCCGCGCCGTCATCGCGGCGCAGTTCGATGCCCACGGCGCCCTGTCCGCCCGCAGGCAGGCAATCGCCAATGGACAGGCGCTGCGCGATGCGCTCGGCAAATCCGAGACGCATCAGTCCCGCACTGGCCAGAATAATGGCGTCATACTCACCGTCGTCGAGCTTGCGCAGCCGGGTGTTGACATTACCGCGAAGAAATTTGATCTGCATATCCGGCCGTCGCGCGCGCAACTGGCATTCCCGCCGCAGGCTGGAGGTGCCCACCACGCTGCCAGGCGGCAGGGCATCCAGGGTTCTGTAACGGTTGGAGACAAAGGCATCGGAAGGGTCTTCGCGTGCACAGATCGCTCCCAGGCCGAGGCCGGGCGGAAACTCCATGGGCACATCTTTCATGGAGTGCACCGCTATATCCGCGCTGCCATCGAGCAGAGCCTCTTCCAGCTCCTTGACGAACAGACCCTTGCCGCCGACCTTGGCCAGCGGCGCATCCAGCAACTGGTCACCGCGCGAGGTGATGCCCAGCAACTGCACGTCCAGGTCGGGGTGCGCCTGCGTCAGGGCAGTGCGGACAAACTCCGCCTGCCACAGGGCCAGGGGGCTCTCCCGCGTGGCGATGATCAGTTTGCGCGACATGCTGGGGGTTCCGTGAATGCAGTGAGTTAATCATATCAGTCGAATACTGGGGCAGCGACATTCCTCCAATATGAGGAATCACATAAATCGTGCTAAACACGATGACAGTGATTTTGTCGCACCCTTTCAGGCTAATCGTTAATCCGCCTAGCATGCTCCCAAATTGGGTGGTATAGTTCTCCCAATTCGGGAGAGAGTGGATTCGTGCGGGTAATTGCCAAGAAGACCCTTCGCCAGTTCTGGGCGCAGCAACGGTACGCTGACGCACAAGGCCCGCTTGAGGCATGGCACGACGACGCCTGTGCAGCTTCATGGAAAACGCCCCAGGACATCAAGCATATGTACGGCAGTGTGAGCTTCGTTGGAAGCAACCGGGCTGTCTTCAACGTTGGTGGCAACAAATATCGCCTCGTTGTAGAGGTTCAGTACGCCGCTGGCATCGTATGGGTCAAGTTTGTTGGCACTCATGCGCAATACGACAAGATGGATGCTGAAACAGTCAGTGATTACTAGATTGAAGTTAAAGTGAGAGGGAAAATCATGAACATCAAACCTGTCCGCAATGACAAAGATCTTCGTAAGGCATTTAAGCGGCTAGAGGAGATCTTCCAAGCCAAGCCGAAGACGCCTGAATATGACGAGATGGAGATTTTAACCTCGCTCATCGAGGTCTATGAGAATAAGCATTATCCCATTAACCCTGCCAACCCAATCGAGGCAATCAAGTTCCGTATGGAGCAGCAGGGTCTAAGTCCGCGAGATCTTGAGCCATATATCGGCGCTAGCGGTCGCGTATCCGAGGTTCTGAGCGGAAAACGCTCCTTGAGTTTGCGTATGATCAAGAATCTCCATGACGGACTGAATATTCCGTATGAGAGTTTACTCTCCGCATCTGCGTAAGTTGGCGTGTTGGATTGGGTTTCTAGGGAAATCTCATGAAAAACTTCGTACTGGTCCACGGCGGCTCGCTTGGCGCCTGGTGCTGGGACCGTCTGTTGCCCCATCTCCAGTCTGATCCGCGAGTCGAGTCAGTATTAGCCATCGATCTCCCCGGTCACGGCGCGCGTCGCGACATCAAGCCCCTCGACACTATCACCCTGGCTGACTACGTCGACCACGTGGTGCGAGAAATCGAAAGCCGAGACCTACAGAAAGTCATTCTCGTCGGGCATTCCCTGGCCGGTATCACTATCCCCCGGGCCGCGTTGCGCATTGCAGACCGCATTCAACGGCTCATCTATCTCTCTACCTCGAACCCGGTTGCCGGTCAGTCCATCGCCGATCTCATGAAACATCCGTTGTCGCCGCTCTCCCGGGGCGTGGACTTCCGGGACATGTTCTGCAACGATCTGGACGATGAGACGACGGCGTGGCTCCGTTCCAAACTTGAGCCGGAACCGTCCGGTCCGATCATCGAATATGTTCCCCCTGTCGTGTTGCCTCCCGGGCTCAAATCCACATACATTCTGCTGGAGCGTGACGAAGCCCTTCCACCCGCGTTTCAACGCGAGCAGGCGCTAAACGCTAAAGTGGACGAGGTAGTGTTATTCGATGCGGGGCACAGTGCGTTCCTTTCGCGGCCGCGGGAGCTCGCTGAACTCCTGTTGCGTTACGCGTAAGTAGCGCTTGGCTAACGAGTAAGGTGCAATCGCTGGGAACGACTCCATTGATTCTTGATAAAAACGAAATGGGCGCCGCTATCGACAAGCGCTGGGTTGTTGGTGAGATTTTTGGCATTGAAATTCCAGCCGACGCCGAGACGCTTCTTACAGACGGCGGTGACTTTCTGACCAGGGTCTTCCATACCTCTGGCGCCCTGGCCGCTAACAACAGGGTGAGTCGTATAGTTGAAGCAAAAGAATTCCTGGGGGGCGGCACCGGTAAAAAGTTATTGCTCACCGTCGCATACGAAATGCCAGATTCTGCATCACCAGAACGGCTGTTTATCAAGTTCTCGCGCAATTTCGACAACGAACTATGGGACAGGGCGCGCTTTATGATGATCTCGGAAGCGAATGTTGCGGTGCTGTCCAGAGCGCCGGACTTCCCTGTTACCGTACCCGCCTGTCTGTTCGCTGATCTTGAACCGGAGTCTGGTACCGGGCTCATTATTACCGAATGCATACCCTATGGCCGCAACGGCGTGGAGGCACATTACCCCAAGTGCATGGATTACACCGTGCTGGAGCCGGTAGAGCACTACAAAGCCATCTTGAAAGGTCTGGCAACGTTATCGGGAACACACCGGGGCGGGAGAATGTCGTCGGACGTTGACAAACAATTCCCTTACGATAGCAAGCAGGCCTCGGCGGCATTTGCAATTCGCACCCCATTGGAGAAGTTGTTACAACGCGCAAACCGCATGTTCGATTTTATCGAGCGTTACCCGCAACTGTTTCCGGGAAACGTGCGCGCACCCGAGTTTCGCGAGCAATTTATCCGTGATATTCCCGACCTGGTTGCCGCCGAAGACCGCATAAGAGAAGTGCTATACGGGAGTCCTGAATGTATCGCATTCGCTCACTGGAATGCCAACATTGATAACTGCTGGTTCTGGCGGGATACACAAGGCCTATTGCAATGCGGCTTTATGGATTGGGCAAACGCCGGGCAAATCAGCGTGGCTCAGTCCATTAGCGGCGCGATCAGCGGAGCCGAACCGTTGCTCTGGAACGAGCATTTGGACGAACTGTTGACGGTGTTTATCGAAGAGTATGCGGCCCAGGGCGGCCCACGGCTGCTCCTCGACGAACTGCGGCTGCATATTCTGTTGATTGTTGCAGTCGCCGGTGTGGCTTACTCCATGGGCGCCCCCATCGCCATAGAACGGGACATTGCGGATATCGACGCCGCTGAAAGTTATCAGGATGCCTGCTTTCGTGACCATCAGAATGCTCGCATTCAGCTGCATATGATGACAAAAATGCTCAATGTGTGGCAAACACGGAAGCTGGGCGACGTGGTCCGCAAGCTCTAAGGTCGTTATCGAATTTTCTTCCTAATAGCTTGCGTAACCTATGTTACGCAGCATTGGCGGGTTGCGACCAGGCAGAGTCGTCAGAACCCTGTAATTGATATACTCTGCGCAGTAAATCAGGTGTAAATGCGGCTTGGTTAACTCCGAAACTATGGAATTGCGAGCAATATGAGTAAGGACAAAGACACCAGCAAACTGTGGGGCGGACGTTTCAGTGAAGCGACAGATGCCTTCGTACAGCGATTTACCGCCTCTGTCGAGTTTGACCAGCGCATGGCCGCCGAGGACATCACCGCTTCACTCGCCCACGCCCGCATGCTGTACGCCGTTGGGGTGCTCAGCCAAACTGAGCTTAAGGAAATCGAGGGCGGGCTTGCCCAGATACAAAAAGAGATTGTCGAGGGCAGCTTTCAGTGGTCCATCGCGCTGGAAGACGTGCACATGAATATCGAAACGCGACTAACCGCGCTGATCGGCGTCACCGGCAAGAAGCTGCACACCGGTCGCTCCCGCAATGACCAGGTCGCCACGGACATTCGCCTGTACCTGCGCGCGGCCATCGATCGCATTGCCAGCGAGCTCACGCGTCTGCAGCAGGGCACCATCGAGCTGGCGGCGGCGCATACCGACACCATCATGCCGGGCTTCACCCATTTACAGACCGCCCAGCCCATTGTCTTCGGCCACCACCTGCTGGCCTGGAATGAAATGCTGGAGCGCGATTACGGCCGTCTGATGGATTGTCGCGTGCGCCTCAACCAGTCACCGCTGGGGGCTGCCGCGCTGGCCGGCACCACTTACCCGATCGATCGCGCGCACACGGCCGCCGCACTCGGCTTCGACAGCCCGACGGAAAACTCCCTGGACTCGGTATCCGACCGCGACTTCGCGATCGAATTCTGCGCCTGCGCGGCAATACTGATGACCCACTTGTCGCGCATGTCGGAGGAGCTGGTGTTGTGGTCCTCTGCCCAGTTCAATTTCATCGAGCTGCCGGACCGCTTCTGTACCGGCTCCTCCATCATGCCGCAGAAAAAAAACCCGGATGTCCCGGAATTGGTGCGCGGCAAGGTGGGGCGTGTCAACGGCCACCTCGTCGCCCTGCTCACGCTGATGAAGAGTCAGCCGCTGGCCTACAACAAGGACAACCAGGAGGACAAGGAGCCGCTGTTCGACACCGTCGACACGCTGGAGATGACGCTCGCGATCTATGCCGACCTCATCGCCGGCATCGAGGTCCGCGCCGGGCGGATGCGCGAGGCGGCAAGCGAGGGTTATGCGACCGCAACCGATTTGGCCGACTACCTGGTAAAAAAGGGCGCGCCGTTCCGCGATGCGCACGAAGCGGTGG